>DHGD01000051.1:964-2974 GCA_002402575.1 Syntrophomonas sp. UBA4807 | reverse complement strand
ATGGGGACGCTGGGGTCCAGTATCCGCAGGCTCATGCCGTAATTGCTGCCTATCTGTCTTAATGCGGCGATGTCTTGGGCGGAAAGATTGTTCAGTAAAATCTCGCGCGCTTCGATCATTTCCGCTTTACTGGGATGAGGATTGCGCCCCACTTGATAAATATAGTTCAGTTCTTCCCGCGACAGACTGCCCATCAGGATGAGTCCCGCTTTAAGCAGGTCTTTGCGGTTCACCGGGCGGTTGATCCGGGACTCGATTTCGGCGGCAATGCGCTCCTGTTCAGAGTTCCCTGAGAAATAGGAATCCGTGGGGCTGTATTCCGCACCGGGCGGGGCTGTCCCGGAAACGTTGTTTGCCCCCGGCGCGGTCTGGTCGCTGCCAGAAGCCGGATGGGAGGCTGCCTCCTGGTAGTATGCGTCCAGATCTGAGACGCCGAAACCGTTCGCTATCTTGTTCAGCTCGCTGTTCAGAATTAATCCCACGCTGCTGATGGCGATTATCGTTACCGATATAATAATGAATAACGTCTGTTTACTCATAATTTCCCTCTGACTTACAAGCTGCCCGTTTCGGTGAGCCGGCCGGTTTTTCTCCCTTTCCCGCCGGTGACACATCAAGGCAGCGCCGTTTATCCTTCATTACCTGTTCTCCCGTCGTCGGTTATCTTTCAAAACACGGGAGAACCGTTTCCTTATGTTCCTCATGTTCCTCGTATGTCATTGCACTGTCGGTATCAAATCCAGCATACGCAGGATGACTACTCCGGCCTCGGCGCGGCTGGCATGGGCCTCTGGGGCAAATATTTCTCCGCTCCGGCCCTCGATCAGTTTAATTTCAACCGCTAGGGATACTGAGGCGCCAGCCCAGCCGGAAATGGCCTGCCGGTCGATAAACGGGGCCAGGATGCTGGCGTGCGCATCGTCATGGTTGAGCGCGCCCAGGTGCCGCAAAGCCCGTACGCACATCACTGTCATCTGTTCCCTGGTTATGGGATCTTCAGGCCCGAATATATCGTCACTGTAGCCCTGCACAATCCCGGCCTCGGCCACTTGATTGACGGCGAAGAAATACCAGCTTCCGGCGGAAACGTCCGCGAATCGGCCCCTTATAATCGGGGTATTGCCCAGATTCAAAGCCCTGACCAGCATGGTTGAGAATTCCGCCCGGGTGATTTCGGCGTCAGCGTTGATGCGGCCCGTTTCATCACCTCTGACGATGCCTTTGGAGATTAATTGCTGCAGCGGTTGGCTGGCCCAATGGCTCTTAATCTCCTCCAACTGCTCCGGGGTGGCGGTGAAGGTCGCCGAATCAGCCGGGGGCGGCGGCCAGTTGCTCTGACCTGGGGGAACCCCCCCGCCCCCGCCGGGTGTGACGTTGTGGGCGATGTCAACCGCGCGGGCGACGATTATGCATATTTCGTCCAAGAGACTTTCATACTGCGCCCTCACATCGGCATTGCGCGGGTCGTCGATTTGCGCGGCGATATATTCTAACAGGCCGTCATATTTGGGGTCGCGCACCAAACGGCGCGAGGCGTATTTGTTGACCTGGTCAAATGTCGGTTCGGCAGGGTTGTAGGTGGCCATGGTGTCGTTGTAGACATCTTGCACTAACTGGTCCATTTGCAGGGCCATGGCCGGGCTGATGCGGCTGTAGATATTAATATGGCCGGCTTTGAAGGCGTCCATGTCTCCGGCCAGTGATGCCTGGGCGGCGGCGGGCAAAATCAGCAGCATTATAATAATCAACCAGGGCAACGCCTTTTTCAAGTCGCTCACACTCCGTAGCATATTGGTGGTTAACCTGGCCGTGAGGGCCTGACCCCAATGCGCGTACTTAGTCAAAGCACCGCAATATGCCAATTAAAACATATGCGGTTCCCGACTTCAGTTATTGATTACGCACTAAGCTGCCACTTACAAGGCGGGAGTTTGTCTTTTGTTTCGTCCCTAAAGTATATATTAACCAACTGTTTCCTCTATTGCCACATATTTTTTGTCTTTGGAGTTG
>DHGD01000051.1:0-940 GCA_002402575.1 Syntrophomonas sp. UBA4807 | reverse complement strand
CGAACTATTTATTTTTGACAGCCGGGAGAATTATACTTATAAAGGTATGCTGAACGCGGACATCAAATAGGGCACAGCGGTTTGTATTTCAATCACGCGCGTGTCACTATGGATTTAAGGTGAATTAGTATATGCTGCGATTGATTGGATTTCTAAAACCGTATAGCGCAAAACTGGGTTTGACGGTATTGATACTTCTCGCTCAGACCCTGGCCGAGCTGTACCTGCCTACGCTGATGGCCGACGTGGTCAACAACGGCATGATGAAGGGCGACACCGCCTATATCTGGCGCTACGGCAGTTATATGCTGGCGGTGGCTTTGCTGAGCAGCATTTGGTCCATTGTGGCTAACTACCTCTCCGCGGTGATAGGCATGGGCTTCGGCCGCGACATTCGCAACCGCGTATTTGAGCGGGTGGAGAGTTATTCGCTGCGCGAGTTCGATAAAATCGGCACCGCCTCGCTGATCACCCGCACCACCAATGACATTACTCAGATGCAAATGGTTCTGGTGATGGGGTTGCGCTTCATGGTCAGCGCCCCGCTGATGTGCCTGGGCGGTGTTTTGATGGCATATTCCAAAGACCCCCGGCTGACCCTCGTACTGGCGGGAGTGCTGCCCCTGATGATCGCGGGCATCGCTATGATAGCCCGCACTGTAGTGCCTTTGTTTAAGGCCATGCAGAAGAAATTGGACCAGGTCAACCTGGTCCTGCGCGAAAATCTGACCGGCATCCGCGTGATACGCGCCTTCGATCGTCTGGAGAAGGAGACCCGCCGTTTCAAGGCCGCCAACCGTGACCTGGCCGACAACGCCATTAAAGTGAATAAAATCATGGCAGCCATGCATCCCATGATGATGCTGGTAATGAACCTGACTTCGGTAGCCATTATCTGGTTGGGGGGAATCAGGATTTCCCAGAATAACCTGTTGATTGG
>DHGD01000149.1 GCA_002402575.1 Syntrophomonas sp. UBA4807 | reverse complement strand
TACACGGGTTCTTAATCAGCCTCAATGCACAGAATTGATCTGGTCAAGCCTAAGCGGACAATAAAGCTGGAATTAACCCTTTCAAAATCACAAGGCGAGAGGTAACCAATTTTAGAATGCAGCCTCTGCCGATTGTAAAACACTTCTATGTACTCCCTTACTTCCTGTTTCATCTATGTCTGGATTTCAACGGTTCTCCATATGGGTTTATCGGCTTCACAACAGAGCTTTAAATGACGTCGATGCGATTCGCCGAGCCAAGCCGTAACAAAACAGCCTCGCGGAGAAAAACCGCGAGGCCACTTTTATTCTTGAAACAGACTCAAATACTGTGAAAGTCTTTCTTTTACATACTCTCCGACCATATTCACCAGCGGAGATGCGTCATTGTCCCGATAATAACTGTCAAAACAAGCGTAATATTTTCGCCTATCGGAAAATTTCACGTCAATAGGCGGGTAGCCAGCCTGCATGAGCATGAGGTTCAATATCAACCGGCCGGTGCGACCGTTTCCATCGATGAACGGATGAATTCCCTCGAAATTCAGATGGAACAACGCTGCTGTTTCTATGATATGCCGGTTATCACTGGATAACTCCGCAATCAACTGTTCCATTTGAACAGGAACAAGATAAGGTTGCGGAGGTTCATGGTGCGCACCCATAATCCTCACTGGAATTTTCCTGTACACACCTTTATCTTCCGGTCTGTCAATCAAAACGAGGGCGTGGATTTCACGGATAATCCGTTCCGAAACAGGAAGCTTTTCACTGACAAGAGAAACAACATAAAGAAACGCATCGCGATGCCCCACCGCCTCTAGGTGATCTTTGAGGGGTTTTTGGTCAATCGTCACACCCTCCAAGGCAAGTGCAGTTTCCTGAAGTGTGAGCGTGTTACCTTCAATTGCGTTTGAGTTGTACGTAAATTCCACGAGGAATTCGTCCTGCAAACGTTTTAATTCCCCGCTTGTCAACGGACGCCGACGGTCAAGCTCTGCCTTCATCTCATCGACAGCTGCAAAGAGTTCAGTGTATTGTTCCGGAATCTCCTTGCCACGGAGACTGCGTCTGTCAATTGGTTTAAGTGTATCCGCAGGAATAAGATAAGAACGGCCTTTTCTGATAACACCTTGTATCCGCCCCTCCTCGCAAAGCACGCGAACTCGGCGATCGGATATGCCCCACCGCTCAGAAGCCTGTTTTACCGTAATGTATTCCATGCCATCACCTCCTGTGTATTTTAATAGTATACCTCATCAACGGAATAATAACAACAATATTATTGCCTTTTTTAATCATAATATTCCGAATTGTTAAATAGACAAAGTAAATGCAACCGAATCGGGAGAAAAGGGTTGCGTTTTAATCTTACAAAGTAAAGGTTGTCTGCCGTTTCGAAAAAGAAAACCTGTGGAGGATAAGATCGACAAAGCTTCTTATTGTCCGCTTAGGCTTGACCAGATCAATTCATTTTTCCTGAAGCTTTTTAAGCGTATCCGCCGCCGCTTTTCTGACGGAGGAATCTGCGTCATCCAGCAGTTGCTCTAAAGACGCCGCATTTGTCAATCTGCGGGCAAGTCCTCGCCGCACCATGGGATCACGGTCTTCCAATGCAAAGGCTCGCGTGATTTCAGGATCATCAAGATATACCACCGCAATTCTCCTTGCGGCGCCGGAACGCGCCCCATAAGCCACCTCGATCAGCTCTTCTCTGGTCATATCGGAACGCACGCCCCGCATAGCGGCCGTATCGTCCATGCTTCTCCAGTTGGCGTATGTCATGTCACAGCCTCCTTTAAGTGTCGTGAAGGGCTTCTCCTGTAACCAATCCTGCCAGTATTGATCTTGCTTGCCGCCATCCCACACACCCAAAATCGCCGCAAATAATCACGTAATCGGATTTTGCAAGCCCATTTTGTCCGGGGAAGCCTTTATCCGAAAGCCTTTCAAAACCATGGGAAGCGTGAATATCTCCTGTAAGATAAATCATGAGGCGTTCCTTCTTATGAGTAGTTTTTAATAATCTTTTGATATGTTCATCTTACCTGAGAAAAATACTTTCAGATGAAAAAACACCAAAGCGTGGATTTACACTTTGGCGTTTCAATATAATGATGTATGCAGACCGCAGAGAATTCGGCAAGGCTATTTAGGCTTATCAAGTGTTCTCGGTTCGATCAATCCGACCAGATAGCTATCATCGGAGAACAAATCGTCAATACGCATCAGGTATAACCGTTCCTGCGCATTGGCATAATTCTTCCATTCTTTCTCAAGATACGGACTGGTATAAAGCTGATACAGTATTGCCATGCATGTTTTGTTTTGAAGCGTAACCCGCTCACGCACCATGCTATGCGGCACCGCAAAGGTTTCCACTATATCGAGAAACTCGCTGTTTACAACCTTGGCAATGTCCTCGACATCATATGGATTATCTGTGCTTACAGGCAAGCCCCGATGCTGCCGCAGCAATGCGTCATACGCATGGTACGGCAGATTCAGTTCATGTGGACGCAGGCAATCAAGCCTTTCCAATGCTTCTGTACGGTCCGCTGGATGCATGGACAATGCCTGTGCCAGATCTGCTTCAAGTTCATAGGACGGATCAGGGCCGTCACTAGACTTCCTTTCATTATAATTATCAAATGGCTCCAAGTCGATCTCGGCCCGGTTATGCGCTGAAAAATCATGTTTTTCCGCAAGAGCCTTTTGATAAATCAGTAGCTCGCGTGTCGTATAATCAAGCCGACGGTCATTCGTGTCCATAGCGCGCAGGGCCGCAATATTCTGAGTTCGGCGCTGCAGGTCAGCAATGAGCTGCATGTGCTTGCGCCATTTACTGCGGCGGCAGCAGTGCAGCTTTTTCTGTGTCAGTTCCAGACATTTGAGCCGCATGGCCATAGCGTGAATATCATCCTCCGCATCGTCACAGGCCCATGCCGCGTAAAGATAGGCACGCAACGCACCGGTAGTGTGCCGGACATATTCGCAATACAGCGCCTGTTTATGAAAGACATGTGCGGAAAAAGGCAGATTTGCATCTAGCCCGCTGTAAATCTGGCGTAAAGTTTTCTTGGCGGCCCATGGCCATCTGCGTAGACTTTTTGCCACATACCCGCAGCTTGGACACTCCATCAACCAATATTTCATTGCCCAGCGCAGCATTGGAGCTGGCCGAAAATCCAGGTCAGGTTCACTCAACAGGCTGTATGAAGACAATACTGCTTGTTTGCTCTCTATGCCACAAACGGCGCATCGAATTGAAATCTCTTTTACTGTACTCATTGTATTTACCACCGGGGCTTCCGCCATTCGGTCGGGATTCACCACCATTCCTCATCAATTCTCTGACCTGTTGCGAGAAAGTGCAGGTGGGCATTACGTTCCATAATCGCAGAGAGCACCTTTTCCACGTCCGCATCCATTCCGGAGGCATCCCACAAATTGACCCCCTTACGGCAGGCATACTTACGATGTGCGACATACCGAATATTATCGCTCTCATCCTCAATTGCGATTTTGGCAAGCAGGGTTTTATCCGTCAGTTTTCTTACGGCCTCATAGCGCAGCTCGTCTACATGTTCTGTCTGAGCGATATGGGAAAGCAATTCTTGATTTTGTAGTTTATAAATGGCCGCAATACGCACCTCGATATAGGGGCTTTTCTTCCATAACCGAAAAAGTTGAATATCTCTTTTGGTCCGCTGTATCATTTTAAGCTGGTGCGCCTCAAGCCTGCTGTCCCAATCAAGCCCTTTGAATAAACACCGCCACATACGCATTCACCTTCCAAAACTCACCGCTTAACGTGTAGACGCCGTGGATATCGCTGAGTTTCACAACGCGCCCTGATCAGTTTACCGTGCCACTGCCGCCACAGTAAGGGCAAACCTCCCATGAGCTTTTCAGTGTCGGTATCCATTGACCTTGATTCCAATACTTATCTTGAACTGCTACGTTACGCCCACCTGCTCCCCCGCACCTCGGGCAACGGTGTATTCCATTGGTTACGACCTGACCGGAACCGCCTCGTTCGAGCATGCTGGTATCAACGCCGACAAGCCCCGATATTGATGCATCCACGACGATATCAGTTTCCAGAGTCGCCGCGCTTCGGTCATCGCTGAAATCCACAATACTGCTGTCTGAAAGCTGCATCAGAAAGAAACTGGGGACATATAAAGCTCCTTCAACCACAACAGGAACAACCTTGGTGTCCACGGCAGAAATTGTCTTGCTGCCGTAGGTCAGCGTAGGCGAATCTGCGAATACCTGAATGAGAGCATTGTTAATTACCGTTGCACAGGCGCTCTTATCTTCATTTGTCAGGCAGGCCACGCCAAAACAGTTCAGCACGTCCTCAATCGGATAATAGCCGCTGTTTGGCTCATCCGGGAGTGTAAAGGGGTAGTTTCCCGTCTCGACCTCTGTGCCGTTTATCACCAAACGGTAGCGTGTGCGCCCTTCATCGTCTTCAAAGGGGAACGCAACGCCGGGATTTGATTCTTCGGTCTGTGAGGTGGCGCTCGGTTGCGCGGTATGTTCCGTTACCGACACAGTCGGTTCGTTCTCAAGGGTATCTGCTGAACGGCCAGCGTCTGAAGCCTGATCAGAACTTTCGCCTGTTGAACCGCATGAACACAGCGACAAGCATAGGGTCAATATCAATCCGGCAAAAAGCAGTCGTTTCATCGGTTATCCTCCTTGTACAATTTTTTCTACGTGGGCATTTCGTATCCCCTCACAAAGCTTCGCTTTTTCCAGATATGCCTCATTTCGGGTTTGGAAATACAGCTCGAGCCAGAGATACTGAGATTCCCAAAGTGCGGGGGTATCCCGTTTCAGGCCCGAATTCGGATGAATATGAATGTCTAACAAGGTCTGTGCAAGTAAAAGGTTGCTTTCCTCGCTGCCCATATCATCCAGTTGCATCCTTACTTGTGTTTCCACCTGCTGATACAGCTCCCAAGCTTTTTCAAATAAAGACATAGCGTCAGATTGGTCGGAGCACTTTCTGATTTCTGGAGAAGGAGCGTCTGGCAAAGCTAAACCGGCGTCTTCCGTCAGCTTTGCGCCAGAGCCTCTGTCTCTTCGGCCTGTCGCAGCATCGCGTAAAGTTTATCCATAGTTTCACTCCTGATGTTACAACTTAAAAGAAGTGGTTTTCTTCATGCCGCATGTTTGACAAATATAGATGTAATTAACCCGGTTGTTCGCATCGCAGAATTAACAATCCGCACCATAGCATGAGTCAAGATACTGCCCGCTTCCACGCGACGATGAGAGAGAGCATCCCATCTCCTCAGTTCCAAGATATTCCCACTTGTGGCGGTCACTGTACTCATGAGCCTTTGTGCCGTAGCGGCGGCAGACGCAGCCCTTCCAGCGGTGCCCGAATAAGCATGCCAGCTTCATTTTGAAATCCCCCTCTCATTTGATCCGTGGATAGGATGAATGGGTCTAAAACACCTCATGGGTGCCAATGTACTCGATTAGCCTTTGATACACCACATGGTTTTGTTCCTCCCAAAGGCGGGTAATGGCATCGCATACTTCAATCTCCGGATCACGTTTTTCCCACAGCCGTTTCAATTCTGGTTCAGGCATAAATATTACCGGCAGCGCGATATCGGCTTTATATACCATGCCTTCTATGATTGGGTCGCGCTTTTCATAATTGTCGGCGGCAATAATCTGCTCCGCTTGGTCTACCGGCACAGGCAGCGCGAATATATAGGAATACTCGACGTTATCCTTCGCCGCGTATTCCGTAAAGCCGACGGGGATAAGGCTCTCAGGGCATACCTCGTAAGACGAGGCGTACAGGACCTCTCCGGCGGACACGCCGTCGCGCCACAGTTCCAACCGCTTTTCCGTTCCGTTTTTGCAAAGCAGTTCCTCGGAAAGCTCGCGTAGGGCGTTTTCCCGAAGCAGCTCAAGTTCTACCGTCTTGCCTATAAGCCCGGCGACATCATCCTCTGGCGGGCCGCAGTGTCCACCAAACAAGTTGAGGCTCAGCGGAGCGCTGATTTTTCCTTTGGCGATCTGCTTATCGTGCCGGTTATGAACGATCCAGCAGCCTTTGTTTGCGCCATCGGTTATAAAGGGTATGATGATCACGGTTAAATGCCGAAGTCCCGTCTTTTCCGCGACCGATCTTTCCGTAATGCCCGTTATGAGGTACGATTCGTCCGATTTTCCCACTAGGTACAGCAATTCACCCTGTCTTTGCTGCCTGGATGTACCAGCAGGCTCGGGGTCACGCTCATAGGATCGGCCCCGGTAGTTTTCGATCACTTTGCCGCTGTCGGCGTAATAGTGCTCCTCATATCCGCAGCGGGCGCATTGATCGGTTGCGACCTTGCCCGAAGCAGCAAACGTGCCGTCGTCGTTGCTGTGATAATCATGGCAGAAATTCCCGCAAACGGTACAGCGGCAGTGTGCGCCCAAATGTTCCTCGCAGATATGCGTTTTGTTTTGCTGTTTGCTCATACAAAATGCTCCTTTCCGTTAGGGCATTTTCCTATCTGACCTGCTTTTATACTACTCGAAATAAAATATAAAAAGCGAAAAAACACCAAAGCGTGAATTTACACTTTGGCATTTTTTATTGGCAAGTACATAAGCCTGTCTCTCCGGTTTTGCGTGTGGCGAAAAATATTTAAAAATAACCATTTGGATGACTAAATCTATTTCCATTTCGAAACCGTGCTGAGTTGCCTCAGAAAGTGAGTTGAATTGTTCAAAAGAAACTCCATGCAGCAAGGTGCTACGCTTAATCTAACGTCTGGCTCGGAATCGAGAAATGCCATTCTTGAAGAAGAATGCCAGAGCAGGTATGAATTTCAAAGTTATGCCGTAGCTTATGATACGGTAAGCCAGTTCATAAAAAATTACAACGCAGTACGGCTTCATTCCAGCTTGAAATACCATACCCCGAATGAATGTACCAATTACTGCAGCAGAATGCGCTGAGCATAAAGCCTGTTCGGGTATAATGGTTATCCTGGCTTGAACCAGTTTATATAAATTATCAATTTCTAAGTATGGACCAGATATTAAGAGTTTTTGTCTAATATCAGGGGGTCAGTCCGAGGAAACACATCCACAGCCTTTCGGGGCGGTTCTCGGAGGGCAGGGTTGTGTAGACGGGAAAGATGGCGGCTGATTGTTCGGGGGAACATGTCTATAGCGATTTTAGCATAAGGTCTATATTTTCGTGTCCTCATCAAATTTTAACAACGCTTTGATCTTTCATAATAGTTTATTTACTTTACTCCATTGACACCGGCACTATTATGTGATACTATATAGCATTAGTAAGTATTACTTAATATCAGTCATACAGAATAGCGAAGGGGGTGACCGTGCTGAAAAACCTGACGGAAATGCTCAAAGGTGTGCTTGAGGGCTGCGTCCTTGAAATCATAAGCCGCAAAGAAACTTACGGCTATGAAATCACGCGGCGGTTGAACGCCCTCGGCTTTACAGATGTTGTAGAAGGGACGGTCTACACCATTTTGGTGCGGCTTGAGAAAAACAAACTCGTGGACATAGAAAAAAAACCGTCCGATATGGGGCCGCCGCGCAAGTTTTACGTGCTCAACGATGCGGGGCGCGAGGAGTTGCGGAGGTTCTGGGGGAAATGGGAGTTCGTATCATCAAAAATCAACGAGTTAAAGGAGGGAAACAATGAATCTATGGGATAGAATTACAGGCAGCGACATGACTGAAGAATTCAAAATTTTTGAATCGCGGGCCAAAAAGCTTCCGGCTGATTATCAAGCGGCATGGGAGAAAATTAAGGTCAATCTTTGGACGCACTCGGATTTCACCGGCCGCAACCTCATGCCAATTCTTGACGGTTTGCTTGATCTGCTCGAAGAAGCGGCGGCTGACGGTCAATGTGTCCAAGAGGTTTTGGGAGACGATATCAAAGGCTTCTGTTCGGCGCTTGTTGGCGCAGAAGGAGCAAAATCTTACCGAGACAAGTGGCGCGAGCAGCTCAACAATAATATCGCCAAAAAATTAGACAGATAGGAGGACAAAATGAGCATACGAGATATCATCGAAGGCAAAAAAAAGTGGCGGGCGCACGTGGCGCGTGTCAAAGCGCTCCCGAAAGATTATCAGATTGTTTATAAAGATATTCAAAAATATCTCTTTAAGATTGGCCCTGTTGAGTTGACCGAGGGGACGGGCTTGCTATCGGGGATTGTCGATCTTTTTGAGGAGGGCGCGGCCTCGGGGAAAGGCGTTCTCGAAGTGACAGGCAGTGACGTGGCGGCTTTCTGCGATGATTTGATCAAGGGGGTGTCAGGGGAGGGGGTGTCAGGGGGACGGGGTTGTTGACAACATATCGAGGAAAACATTTTAAACGTTTCCACCTAGGGGTGTCAGGGGGACGGGGTTGTTGACAACATATCGAGGAAAACATTTTAAACGTTTCCACCTACGGTACAGTGGTTTCCATTAAAACGGATTGATGGTTTCCAACCACCGGACAGGCGGTGTAAAATGCTTCAGAATACTCACAAAGGTGTCACGATTATGTATTTATCCATCTATCTATTACCAATAGCAGGTCTTATCATCGGACTTTTAGTTTCTTTAATGGGGGGAGGGGGAGGAATTTTTTACGTAGGAATGCTGACTGGACTATTCGCTATTCCTATGGATCAAGCTGTATCCATATCTCTCGCAACAATTATTCCCACCACACTTGCTGCTTCTATAAGCCATTACAATGCGGGAAATGTAAAATTTAAAGTTGGCATCCTGCTTATTGCCAGTGGCATGGTAGGGGTGATTGCCGGTTCTTATCTTGTAGCAATTATTCCAATAAAGGTTCTTAAAATTATATTCGGTATATTTCTTCTTGTAATGGGAGCAGGTATGGTTATTTCTCAAAGGAAAAAACGTACGGGAGAAATATTATCCGATAAAGGACAGGTTGGAGAATTAGACTCTGGTGAGACTAAGCCGCATTCCAAACTTTTTGTAGTAAAAGGACTTGTCTTTGGCCTTCTTGGAGGGCTGATGTCTGGTATGCTCGGTGTAAGTGGTACCCCTCCTATCCTTGCAGGGCTTTACAGTTCGGGATTTTCCTCTTTAGAGGTGGTTGGGACATCAGTTATGGTATTATTTTTCATAGCTATTACGGGTGTTATCACTCATAGTGCCTTAGGAGCTATAAATTGGCTTCTTGTAATCCTGCTTGCATCGGGTACTATTACTGGTGCAATCTTAGGACCTATATTCGGAAAGCGAATAAATAAAAATGTTTTAGATAAATTTTACGGACCTTTTTTTATTGTATTTATAATATTAATGGCTGTTTCTATGTTTTTATAAGTTGTTAAGGAGTCGCCGGACAGATAGGACTGGAAATAGGGAGGTGTCAGGGGCAGGAGTGTCAGGGGGACGGGAGTGTCAGGGGGACGAGTGTCAGGGGGAGTGTCAGGGGGACGGGGTTGTTGACAACACACTTATAGACAAAGTATACAGGCTGGAAAACCAGTACACAGCTTACAGATCGGTCAGGGCTAACTCCGGCGCACTCGGAATAGACGGAGTGACCGTGAAAGCGTATGGCTTAAACCCGTGCAAAGAGATAAACCAGCTGCATCATGAACTTAAAACCGGGGCATACGAGCCCATGCCGGTTTTGCGCATGGAGATACCAAAGCCGGACGGAAGCAAACGACCGCTAGGAATACCCGCCGTAAAAGACCGGATAGTGCAACAAGCACTTCTAAACATACTGCAGCCCATATTTGACCCGGAGTTTCACCCCTCCAGCTATGGTTATCGGCCTAAGCGCACGATAGGACAGAATAGATGGTCGTAAAATTTGGGTTAAGTTTATTTAAAAGATGGTTTTTTGGAATTTGGATTTAAAAGAGGGAATTGGTCGAGATGTTATCAAGAAACACGCTGTTTTGCAGATACAAACCGGGAATTTATTGAGCAGAAAGCTATAATAAAAATCACAATAAATTGGTCTTAGATAAATTAGTGGAGGTCAATATATGAATAAAATAATTAATATTAGGAATGAGGAAGAAACAGATTATGAGAGAGTAGAGGAAATCACAAGGAAAGCTTTTTGGAATTTGTATATTCCAGGATGCATTGAACACTATTTAGTTCATGTTATGCGAACCCACAAAGACTTTTTGCCGCAGTTGGATCTTGTTATTGAAGTTGATAATCAAATCATTGGGAATATTATGTACACAAAAGCAAAACTGGTTGATGAGTTCGGGGAAGAAAAAGAAGTCCTTACCTGCGGCCCGGTTTGTATTTTGCCGGGATACCAAAGAATAGGTTATGGGAAAATGCTTATGGAGCATTCTTTTGTACAAGCGGTCGCTCTTGGCTATGATGTGATAGTAATATTTGGTAATCCCGGCAATTATGTAAGCCGAGGCTTTAAGAGCTGCAAAAAACACAATACTTGTCTTCAGAATGGAACTTACCCGGCAGCTATGATGGTAAAAGAACTGAAGCCGGATGCTTTGGACGGAAGGAAGCGGGTTTATTATGACAGCCCTGTGATGAGGATAGACGACCGGGAAGCAAGCCGCTTTGATGAGAGTCTTAAAAAAATGGAAAAGAAATACCAGCCAAGTCAGGAAGAGTTTTATATTCTCAGCCATTCTATTATACCGTGAGTTCTTTTGAGTGGATAAGCTGTAACTGCCAATTTAACGATGACAAAACGAGGCAACATACAAACAGACTGAGCAAATATTGGCAAACCTTTATAGAGAAAATCGAGAGCGGGCTTAATCAGATTTGGGATTTGGAGCTGTGCAGTCAAGCACTCAGACAGTTTCTGTTAGAATAATGCCCCAAACCGTTTGGGTCTGCTAATTTCACTTATTATATGTTCGGCGATATCAGCATGGAAGTCGGACCGCTCCTGGCCAGCCTGTTTATTTCCCTGGATGGTTACCGGGGGATTATTTGGGGATGGTGCTGATCAGCGGGCTGTGTTTGTCTTATATTATTTGTTGTATTGGAGAAGAGCAAAACGGCTGACGGACCAAATAGCAGAGGAGATGAATCTTCTTGAAGAATATTGATTTTAATTTTGTAGCGGATATTTATGATGCTTATGTGCCAATGGACTTTGATATTGAATTTTTTAACAAATATGCCAAAGCGGCAAAAGGCAAGTGGCTTGAATTAATGTGCGGAACAGGCAGAGTGTCGATTCCGCTTCTGAAAAAAGGAATTGAATTAACCTGTGTGGATTACTCGGAAGAAATGCTTAAAGTGCTTGAACAAAAAACGATAGACTTGAGTAACAAACCAAAAATTATCTGTCAGGATGTATGTGCGTTAAATCTGGGGGAGAAATATGAGCTTATTTGTATTCCTTTCAACTCATTTTCTGAAATTACGGACCGCGAAAAACAGAAGATGGCACTCGTCCGGATATTCAATCATCTCTCCGATGACGGATTATTTATCTGCACTTTATATAATCCCAGCTACAGAATAAAAACAGCGGATGGTCAAATTCATGTTTTAGGAAGATTTCCGCTTTATCAAGAAAATTCACTGGTGGTTTCCTATTACAACCAATATGACGATATGACCCAATCGGTTAAAGGCATGCAGTTTTACGAGATTTATAATTCCAGTAACGTATTAACCGGTAAAAGGTTTCTGGATATTCATTTTTCGTTGATTAGCCAGGAGGCTTTTGAGAAAATGGCTCTAGAAAGCGGCTTTGCCATTAAAGAGGTGTTTGGGGATTACAATTTTTCCCGATTTACCGAAGAGAGCATGTTTATGAATTTTGTATTGAAAAAGCGATAGTTCTTAGAAGCGATTAAAAAAAATGAAAATTCTTATTAATGTGTCATCGAGAGTATTTCATACTGAAAAGCCCTAAAAGTGGCCCCGCAGAGAAAAAACCGCGAGGCCACTTTTATTATGGCTTGGCTCTGCGAATCGCCTACCTTATCGGGACAATGAACAACGCCGACCGTTCAATCGCCCTGCCAGCTGTTTGCTCTGGAAACTACGGACTCGGTCAAAGCGGATGCTGGTAGCATTCGATTAAGTTATCGAAGATTAACCGAACCCACTCCTAATGATTTTGCCGCTAATATCTGCCGGCATAAATCACAGGCAATATTTACACCTGATCTGAATTGTTATGATGTCTTTCTGAAAGCAACGCAAGAGCTTATCGAGGACTATTGCAATCAGCTGCGTTGGGGCAATGATTGGGTCAAGAAATATTTTTGCGGTTTGGTGTATATTTTACTTGCCAAAAACAAGAACTCACATATTTTTGCTATCCTTCGCCAGAAACGGAATGATATATTCAATGGAATTGGGGAGTACATGTCCACAATTCCTTGGTAAGTGTATTTCGGCTGATGGGACAATTCGGGAAAGTCTTTGAGCCGATTTATCAGCATCGATAATAATATCATTTGCTCCGTCGATAAAGAGAACAGGCATATTAAGACGCTGCAATTGTTCGTCTCCATATACGGGCAAATGCTGAATGGGACTGTAGCTTTCAGCAATCAGATTCATAAAATCAAGCACTTCTTTTGGAATATCGTACTCACCTAAAATGTTTGAATCGACCGGCACAGTTCCGTCTTCCTGTCGGGTTTGTGACACATCACTAATGAATTGTTGGCGAACTTCTGCAAGACCTGCGGATGCGATCAGTATCAGCTTAAAAACACATTCTGGATATATTGTTGCAAATTTAAGCGATATCCAGCCACCGAGGGAGTTACCGATTATAACCGATTTTTCGAGACCGAGAATATCAAGAACCTCCTTCATCCAAACCGCGAAAGCGTCTGAATCGAGATCAGGTCTATATTCTTCGCTGTTTCCAGCTTCGCCTAAAATGTCAACGGCATAAACCTTATAATCACTCGATAGCGCCAAAATCTCAGGAAACCAGAACGCACTGTTGCTGCAAGAGCCGTGTAACAAAATAACAGGCGGGTTAGATTCCTGTCCGGCCGTTAGTATAAATGTTTGCCCAAAGGTGGTCTTGATGTATCGTTGTTCAAAGGGGAACTGGCTAAGTATATGGTTATAATGAATCCGAAAATTATCTCGTTTCGCTTCGGTTTTGAATACGCTTTGTTTCACATTAATTCACTCCTCGTTATTTATTTTTGCCAATGCTGCTATTGTGTCCATCATTATTGCCATAAAACGGATGCCGCCCCATAATGTGATACGAACCATATTTTCACGTTCGATATACTGGGAATGCATCGAAGACTGTCCGTATTCAGATGGTTTGACGTTAAGGGAGGCTGTTAACGTATTCATAATACGGATAGCATCCTCTTTTCCGTCTACAAAAATATCGATAACAGACGAAGCAAAAATACTGCGCTCTGACTGCTTTTCCGAGGCTGGCTTTTCATAACTGTCAGTTTCGATGAAAGTACTGAGATCATGACCGGTGACACGCCAGCCCTTGCCAATCTTTGCTGCGCGCAATTTGCCCTCCCGAATGTATCGCTGGATAGTCTTGGGGTGGATGTTTAGCATTTTCGAAATTTGGTCTACGGTATAGTAAGTTTGTTTCATATTAAAGCTCCTAAATGTTGCCTATAATAGTATTATAACCATTAAATATGGCGCGTCAAGAAACAATAAGGAACTTAACTGTATTATCATGTTTCCACCCCCACCGTAACGCCGGACTTGTGTTGATGGTCGAATTCTTTCTCGTAGACGGCGACTTTCCCAGCCAGCTGCCTGACAATCGTCGTATTTGGTCAGGGTAGGAGGCTGTTTATTGTTTCGGAACGGATTATACGTGAAATTCACGCCCTGGTTTTGATTAAACCGATAGACTAGGGTGCATAAAGGATAATACCAGCGAAGATTATGGGAGTGCATCATGAACATACGCAGCTCCAGTGGATGTCTAGGTGCAAAACACCGGTATTTCCTCTTATGAGTGGAAGCAATGGCAATAGACTCGCCAAGGGTGAGACACCAAGCCGTTAAAAATAAGCTAAAATGTAATCACGGAAAGGTAAATCGCTATACAGCGTAATTTAAAGCCAGTGTGGTCTTGGAACTCCTTCAGGAGGAGTATACATTAATTCAGGTGGCTTCTAATTACCAGCTAAATCCCAAAAGCTCAGCCCACCGAAAAAGCGACTTTGTTAAAGAGCATGGTTGTTGGAGGATTTTTTGCTGTATTTGGTATAGTAATGCCAATAACCACAATATCCTGAACGGATTATAAAACTTTGTTACCGTTTCAAGCTTCTGCCGAAGGAGAATGAGAGTGGCTTATAAATACGTTTCACAATCAATTTTTAGCGAACCAGAGGAAAATCTGTGCCGCCTGGCGGAACTGTTTCCCGCCGTAGTTAAAGACAAACAGGTGGACTTTGCCGCTCTTCGCGAAGTATTGGGGCAATTTGAGGAATTAACTGAAGAGAAATACGAACTGACATGGGCGGGCAAACGATATGCAAAACGCGCCGCACAATCCGATGTTTACGGGCGGACACTGAAATATGTCTCGCAGGACAGCAAGGATCCCGAGACTACGCAGAATATCTACATTGAAGGCGATAACCTCGAAGTGCTGAAAATACTGCGTCAGAATTACCATGGAGCTGTAAAAGTGATATATATAGACCCTCCTTACAATACCGGCAATGACTTTTTGTACCGTGACAGCTTCACTATGAGCCGTACCGAAAGCGACGAAGCTGAGGGTGAAACCGTGGATGGCGAAAGAATGGTAATCAACCAGAGGTCAAGTAACCGCTACCATGCCAACTGGCTGAATATGATTTACCCGCGCCTTCATGTGGCCAGGGATCTGCTTCGAGACGATGGCGTTATTATCGTTAATATGGACGAACATGAAATTGCCAACCTTCAAAAGGTATGTACTGAGATATTTGGCGATGGCAATGAATTGGGTACGATTATATGGGACAAGCGCAACCCCAAAGGCGACGCAAGGGGTATTTCATATCAGCACGAGTACATAGTTATGTTTGCCAAAAATAAAGAATCTTTCTTAGCCAGCTGCAAGATGCTGCGACCGAAGAAGAATGCCCATGCAATGTTAAAAAAAGCAGAGCAGATTTTCAGGAAAATAGGATTGACATTCACGCTCGGCGACGCAAATCAAGAGTTCCAAGTTTGGGTTTCGGCGCAAAAAGAACTAAGCGGCGGTGAAGCAGCTTATAAATATATAGATGCCAACGGAGATGTTTATCGTCCCGTTTCAATGGCTTGGCCAAACAACAAAAAAGCTCCTGACGAATATTTCATACCGTTGATTCATCCCATAACTGGGAAGCCATGCCCTGTACCCGCAAAGGGTTGGCGAAACTCGTCTGCCACTATGAAGGAATTGATGGATAGAGGTTTAATTATTTTTGGAAAAGATGAAAACACTCAACCAAATCGCAAGTATTTGCTGAAAGATAATATATACGAGAACATTCCATCCCTGCTCTACTACGGTGGCAGTGATACGGATATGCTGGCTGAAATGGGGATACCGTTCGATACGCCCAAAGCAGTCAGCATTGTAAAAGAACATTTGTTGTCTTTTACAAGCGCAGATGATATCGTTCTCGATTTTTTCTCCGGGTCTGCGACTACCGCCCAGGCAGTTATGCAGTTAAACGCTGAAAACAGCTGTAATTTGTACAGAAAGTTCATTATGGTGCAGATTAGGGAGGATTTGGATATAAACTATGAAAAGGCGCCGCGCGATGAAAAAACTTTCATAAAAAAAGCGATAGACTTTCTGGATAGTATTGGCAAACCTCATAATGTATCAGAAATCGGCAAGGAACGTATTCGACGCGCAGGCGAGAAGATAAGAGCAGAAATTGAAGCTAAAAACGCTCAGCTAAAATATGGTGAAGAGCCTATACAAATACCGGATACCGGTTTCAAAGTTTTTCGTACTGCTGATACTAACATCCGCTGGACGCGCCAAGCGCTTAAGCAGGGAGAGATCTCACCCTATTATTCACCGTTGACTGACAAAGACAAACTAGACTTTATGCCAGGCTTCACGGATATCGATGTAGTTTATGAAATCTTGCTACGTCAACGCGGCATACCGCTATCGGCAAAAGTGGAGAAGATCGGCATTGGAGAGCGCACTTACAGGTTTGCGGACGCATACGTTGTTTGCCTTGACAATAAAATAACCTCTCATATCGTAGCGGCGCTGGCTGCCATAAAACCTACCCCTATTAAATATGTGTTACGTGACAGTGGGTTTGATGATGACATCGCGTTTAAGGACGAAACGATACGTCGCCTTGAAGCTTACATAGCCCGAAACAGCGGAGGAAATAAGAAAGCTTATACGGTGGAGTTCCTCTAAGGAGGCTAGTTAAATGGCGCAGAAAATAGCTTTCCAGTTTGACGATAAACTGCAATACCAGCTAGACGCGGTAAATTCAGTTATCAGGCTTTTCGAAGGTTTACCGCAAAAGGTAAGCGGTATGTACCAACCGATAACCAGAATAGAACATATTGCCTATGGCGATCCTGTTCGCAATGCGGAGATTTCCGGAGACACAAGGCTATTAGACAATCTTAGAAAAGTCCAGCTTGAGAATAGCTTATATCCTGATAAAATTGTTTTTCCTGGCAACAACTTCACTGTCGAGATGGAAACAGGGACCGGCAAGACCTATGTTTACCTGCGCACGATACTGGAATTGTACAAGGAATATGGCTTCCGGAAGTTTATGATAGTCGTGCCGAGTATCGCTATACGTATGGGGGTTGAAAAGTCTATTGATATGCTGATTGATCACTTCAAGAAGATATATGGGATTGATCCAGCCAAACACAGCTTTATCTACGAGAGCAATAATCTGACGAAGATTAGAAGCAATTTCATAGAGGCAAACGATCTTGCTGTTTGTATTTTAAATATACAGGCATTTAATAAGGATACAAATAAAATCCGCATTGAGGACGAACACGGGCATACTTTGTGGGAAGATATTAAATACCTCCGTCCCATTATCATCATTGACGAGCCGCAAAAAATCGAGGGCGGCAAGAAAAACAGGTCTAAGTCCTTGCAGGCAATCGAAGGACTTAATCCATTGTTTATCTTACGTTACTCGGCAACCCATAAAAATCTTTATAATCAGGTGTACAGGTTAAATTCGTATGATGCGTATAAGCGGGGACTTGTCAAACATATTGAGATAAAGACGGTCAATGGCGTCATCCCGAAAGACTTTGCGTATATTCGCTATCTCGAATTTACCCGGGATTTAAAAGCGCGGATAGAAATTTTCAGCCAGAAACAAGGTAACGGCATCAAGTTTGAAATTTTTGATGTGCGTGGCGGCGCTTCATTATACGATCTTTCCAGCGGTTTACCACAGTATGCCGACTGGCGCGTAGCGGTTGATCCGTATAAGGGCAAGCCGCTGCAAATAGATGCGGGAGGCTCGGCAAAAGAAATATATATTGGCCGCGGTACATACCAGATAACCGATAATGAGGCAATTCGCATTCAAATACGGCTTGCTATTGAAAACCACTATAAAAAGCAGGCCATGATTTTAAACAAAGGATACAAAATCAAAGCGCTGACACTGTTCTTTGTAGACAGTGTTTCTAAGGTGCGAGATAATAACGCAGAAGATGGGCGCGGTGAGTACCTGCGCATATTCGATGAGGAATACGAGCAGTATATTTCCAGTCAGGAATACAAACGGATGTTCCAAACGCACAATCAACAGATGCCATTTCTAACTATGCCGGAGCAGTCAGCCCAGGTGCGTGAGAGCTATTTTGCCGTTGACAAAAACAAAAATGCCGTAGAGATTGAGGATTGGGACAGCAGCGTCGCTGATGAGGAGGCTAAGGTTAAAACAAAATCGCAGGAGGATATCGACCGTGGAATTGAACTCATACTGCGCAGAAAAGACGAACTGATTTCCTTTGATGAACCCCTCGCTTTCATTTTTTCTCACTCAGCGCTTCGAGAGGGTTGGGATAACCCAAATGTATTTATCATCTGTAACCTGAAAAATGGGGGAAGTGAAATAGCTAAAAAACAGGAAATCGGGAGAGGTCTGCGCCTGGCTGTCGATATAAACGGGGTCCGTTGTATTGACTCAAGCATAAACCAGTTAACTGTCATTGCGAACGATAATTTTGCTCACTTTGCTGACAGCCTGCAAAAGGACTTCAATGACTCAATGAACTTCAAGAAAGACGAGGCTACGCCGGAGCTGTTATTGGCTGTGCTTAAAAGCGCTGGCATACCCGTTAATATGATAACACCTGAGCTTGTGGATAAGCTTCGTGAAGAACTATACCTTGCCAGAGTAATAGACATTAAGAACATGCTGACCCGAAACGCAGACAAAATAGTTGATTCTGTGGTTTTTTCAGACCAAACGCTGAAAGAACACGCCCTGAAAATTATGGAATGTTTTATAACCTTAATGGCCGAGAAAGGCATAAGTAAAATCGACATTAGAAATGGCGACAATGATTCGGCGGAGAATGGTTTACATCCCTTTGTAACGGAGGACAAATTTTTCAAGACTTTCCGATGCCTTGCGAAGAATCTATCTAAACGGACGATTTACCGCCTCAATTTTGACAGTGACAGGTTCATAAGCGAGTGCGTAACGGAGATCAATGACATACTCGCCACCCGCAAGGTCAATGCCGTTTATGAGATCACCACTGCCGATCTGCTGGCTAAAGAAAAAGGGCAAATCGATGCGGGCGACGCATCAACGAAAACTCTGGATAGCAATGCCAAGAATAACATCGTTCAAAAAAATGACTTAGAGCTTGCCAGCATCGTAATGTGCCGCACCAACCTGCCGCGTTTGGCAATTTTAAGGATATTGGCGGGGATAAAGAAAAAAATTCTGCTTTCCCATCAGGATATTCTTGATTTAGTGGTCAAGTTTATCAGGCAGAAGTTAAGTGATGCCAAAGCTGAGGCAGTAAGCTGTTATGAGGTTGTGAACGGCTACGAATTTGATGATAAGATGCTCTTTGCACCCGACAGTATTGACGAGCATTTGCTTAGAGAGGAGAAAAAGGTCTATCAGACCAAAGAATCTGAACGCCGTGCACTTAATAAGTTCTATCGGGTGGATTCCGATAACGAGTATGATTTTGCAATGCGTCTTGATGGCGATCCAGACGTGCTGTTGTTTACGAAAATCAAAAGGAACGGCTTTGTGATTGATACGCCATATGGGAGTTATTCTCCGGACTGGGCAATTGTGTATAAAAACAATAATGCCAGCAGTAACAGGCTTTTCGTTATTGTTGAAACCAATTTCAGGAAGGAATGGAAAGACCTAACCAACGCAGAAAAATTGAAAATAAAATGTGGCGTGCTCCACTTCAAGGCGGTGGCTGCGACCACAAGCGATAGCATTCGTTTCGAATGGGTGAACAGTTATCAAAGTTTCAAGATAAGCTTGGATAAGAGCATCTGAATATCGTAAATATGATAAACGATAACCACTGCTGTATTCTCGTTGAGCGATTTTTTATTTACCGGTATTCCTTAATGATTTGTAGCTGTGCTGCATAGCGGAAAGTTGTATTTATAGAAACAACTTGGCAAGTCAATTAAACGGGAAACTTTCTTTACAACGTTTTATTAGGCAGGAATGAATGAGTATGTTATTGAAAATAGTTTTCAGATGAGTTAACTCCGCTTAATGTAATTCTCAAGTTGACTTGGCGTCAAGACAGGAGAGGAGGTTGCGTAATTAAGATCTTTGTATATGGCAGTATGATGACCGGGGGCCGTTATAATCAATATTTTCTGGGCGGGAAAACGCCGCTGGCGAAAGCGGTGGCCGGAGGTTATAAGAGATACATATTCGGAGCTCTGGATAGTATGGCCGTGGAAGCCGACGGATCGGTTCAGGGAGAAGTATATGAGGTGGATGAGACTGCCCTTAAAAAAATGGATTTCTTCGTTAACAACGGCAACACCATAAACCGTCAGACAGTTGAAGTGGAACTGGAAACAGGCGAGGTAATTGAAGCCTATGCCTACGTTTGGGGAGGTATAATAGCTAAATTATAAATTACACGGGGCAGCCTGGGTAGCTCAGCGAAGACCATCTGATAGAAAGCGTTAATCCCGCCCATCACGCGGGATTTGTTATGTTTTCCTCCTTTGGATAGTTTTACATATCAGCGAATAATGTTATAATTATATATCTTAATTCCAGAATATTCTGTCTATATATGCGTTGCGCAAGAAAGAAAAACGCATGTCAATAAAGGAATCTGTAAAGAAATTTTATTTCATCAGGCATTATCGCATAATTGCAGGCATTTTGGTGGTGACAGTGTTTGTTACCATGGTTCTGCAATCGGCCACACTGATAGCTATCAGCCGCAGTGATGATAGATCTGAAGCGGCGGTCAATTATCTGGCTGACAACACTGAATATGTCAATAAAAATTCTCCCCAAAGAGTGATGGACTACCTGGAAACTCTGGGCAGTGAGCACACCCTGGGGGATTATTATACCCTGGCCAGTACTCAGATTGCCCGAGCCGAATATGCTGATGCCCTTGGAAATATTGAGAAATGTCTCTCCCTATATAATAATGAAGGCCATGAACTTTATGTGGATCTCTTAATGAAGCGGGGCTGTCTGCAGGTTATGCTGGGGCAGTATGATGCCGCACTGAAGAGTCTGGATGCGGCTCTGGCTGAGGCGCCTGGAGCAGCAGATATTTACCTGGTCAAAGCACAGATTTATGCCCAGCGGGAAAACATGGGAGCTTTATCCCAGTGCCTCAATGCCTATCTCAAGCTCAGACCTGAGGACACCGCCATACGAGCCTTGTTGGCCCAGGCTCAGTTCACCCAGGGGGATTATAAAGCCGCTGCCCAACAGTATGCAGAGATACTGGAAACCAGCCCCGACGCTAAAACTGAATACCTGTTCGGATTGAATGCCGTTAAGAATTCTGACTTTGCCGCAGCCGAGGCATCACTCACCAAGGCCATGGCAAAGGACGACAATTTCGACGGCATTTATTATTATCGGGGGGTAAGCCGAATGTCACTTGGTAATTATCCCGGTGCAATTGAGGATCTGACCGTGTCGATAGAAAAAGAGCATATGCTGCAAGCCAGCTATTATACCCGGGGACTGTGTTTTTTAATGGACAATCAATATGAAAAAGGACTTGCTGACATAGATGCTGCCGCCAATAGAAACGATGATCCGGAAGTGACCAAGCTGGTTGAGCAGCTTATCGCTGAACTTCAGGAGGTTCAGTCGCAGGACAAGGCCCAAACGGGTGAACAGGCATTGGGTGCCGAAAAGAAAGCACCGGCACCGCTGCGTCCCGTGGAAAAAACGCAGAACACAGGCGGAACTCATTAAAAGCGCATAATACCTACTTATATGGTAACTATGAAAGACCTAAGGAAAAGGAAGGTATTGCCATGAAAGTTATCACCAGGAAGAGAACAGCCATTAGTTGGGGAATACTGGCCAGCGCAATGTTAATCGTGCTGCTGTTATTCAGTTTTAACTCGTCTGCTTTGGCTGTTGAAGGGGAGCAGTCTGCCCTTTCGGAGGTTACTTCCAGTGATAACAGCATCGTCAGCAGCGGAGGCAGCAGCTATAGCGATCAAAGCGATGCCACTTTAAGCGACCAGGAGAGCGGCGACAGTTCCGACTCATTGGGCGGAGATAACGGGGGAAGTGGTGAAGATGTTACAGAGGGCAGTGAGGATGTCTCTGCAGATATCAGCAGCACCATGCCTGGGGATAGCGGCAGTTCCGAAGGCTCAGACGTTCCCCAGGGAAGCAGTGAGGAAGAAGACGGCACAGACCTAAATTCGGGCAGCACTGATGGCAGCGACGAAATAATATTTACCGCCATGGGGTTGCCGTTTGAAGATGACGGCACTGAAGAGGGCAGCGGCGGCGAGATGATGCTTATGGCGGCGACCGAAGAAGAGGAGGCAACCCCCACAGGCATAGAAGCCCCCGCGGTGGAAACGGTTCCGGAATATCAGATTCCTGAGGGGTCGGCTTACATATTCGGCAGCGAAGCAACCGTTTACGAAAATACCGCTACTCAAAATGCCATTCAGCAAGCTATAGAGGCGGCCAAAGCCACTGCGGCCAGCAATGTCACCATCATCGTAAACAACGGCGTATATACCGGCGCCATCCAAATTACCGCTCCCGCCCCCGCTGAAGGGGAGTCGGAAGGAGAGGTTGCAACTCCTGCTGACAATGTATTGTACAGCATCATTGCTGCTGACGCTTTCACCAAGGATGAGAGCAGTGGCGAAATAACTGCCAATGCCAATTCTGCCGGAGGGGTCGGGGTCGAAGGCGACCTGAATTTTGAAGGCATTGATGTTTTACTGGCGGGTATTTATCTGTCCTTGAAAAACACCATAAAAGTGTCTGATGCTGACAATGTCGCCTATTACGGCACCGGACTGAGCGACGAAGTCAAGCTCGAGCTGAGTGGAGTCACCGATAGTGTAACCATAGATATGGGCGGAGGAGACGACGTTCTCGATTTATCCGTAAAGCAAAGCCCTACGGTAACGGTTTCGCTGACGAGGGGTGAAGGATTCGATACCGATACCGGAGCCTTGACCGAGAGCGGTGAAAGTTTGATTAGTGAGGCAATAAGTAATGGCCTGTCTGGTGTTGGGGGCAGCTCCCGGCTGCATGCGGTGATCGACGGTGGCCAGGGAGATGATGAAATAACCATTACCCTGATCAACAGCACCGATATCTCCACTACCGGCGACGAGCAAGCTAATACCACTCCCAGCGGGGCAGAATTTTCCCTGGATCTTTCAGCCACTGATTTGAACGTTAATGGCGGTGCCGGCGCAGACACCGTCACTGTTGACGGAGGCATGGAACTCGGTCTGGCCACAGTGTTATTAAGCCCCATTATTCAAGAGTTTATGGAGCAGACCAAATCCCTAGCCAGCAACGGCACCACTATCCTCCTTTATGGGGGTGACGGTGATGATTTAATCAATGTTGATACTACTGTCTCCTTCAGCAGTTTCCGCAGTGTTGATGTGGTGGTTGACGGCGGTAACGCTTATGACCGCACCAACCTCATTGGAAAGCTGCAGGAATATGACAGCGTTAACAATAATCTTAGCGGCAATGCCAGTCTGGTGGAGATGGGCACCCTGGCCGAAATTAGCGTCTTTAATGATGCCGCCGCCATCTCCCGGCTGACAAGCGCCTTATCGGTGAGTATGAGCGGGGTAGAGGCAGTCACTGACGAACTGGACAACAAGCATACCGTTAATATCGGTGACCTCCTGGCCGGCACTGACTTTGTCAGCTTCACCGATTATATCCTGGACGGCGACAACGGTACGGTCAACTACGCCAACACCACCGGCAGCGGCACCTTCCTGACCAACCTGGTGATCAAGGGCAGAGATGTTACAGTCGGTAATGTGTGGACGCCCCATGTCAATATCGTAATTTCCGGGGCTGACAGCAGCCTTAACCAGTCTGGCAGCGTCACCATCGTTGGGACGGTCACCGGCAAAAATATCTCCATCAAAGTGAAGAATACTGACAGCCACGCCCTGGAAATCGTGGACAACGATCTTACCGATGAGGCTGATGATTATGCTTTGGAAGCCAGCCTGTTCGATATCGTCAGTGACGCTGTTATTAATATTGCGGCGACTGCCAGCCTGACTGCTGTCCAAACCGTTAACCTGGAAGCCGGCAGCAAACAGACTAAACCGCTTGTCCCCACCCTGGAAGAGCTTACTGCCAGGTTCGGTCCGGAGTATGCCGACACCTTGAATATCAATTTTGTGGCGGTTAAAGTAGGCAAGGCTGAAATTGACATCCAAGGAACTATCGAAGCTGCAGCCATACACGCAGTGGCTGATGCGCTGGTCAATGTCTCGGCTCTGAATGATAACCTGGCTGCTTTTGGGATTCCCCTGGCAGTTGGTGTAGTAGTATCTGATGCCAAAATTACCAGCACGGGCAATGCCAGGATGAAAGCCACCCAGGGCGGAATATTCTTAAATGCCGATTCTGATGTAACCCTGGAAACCAGTGCGGTTTCGGGCTTACTGCCCTTTACTCTGGCGGTCTCGGCGGTGGTGAACGATTCCTGTGTGGATATTAAAGGCAACACTGGTATAGACGCTGAAGGTGACATTATTGCTTCTGCCTATGGCTGGACCAATATAACCACTTCCGCTTCCGGTCCCAAAGCTCAGGCAGACAGCGGATCATCCGGATCCACGCCACAGACCCCCGGCCAGTCAGGTGGATTCTTTGCCATCTCGGTGGCGGTGCAAAACGTGTTTGCCTCAATCACAGAAAATGCCACGGCTGATGCCAGGGGAGGTTTAGCCCTTAACTCATCAGCCTTTGAGCGGGTCAGCAATAAGGCCACCTCAAATCCCGATGATGGGGGAACATCATTTTCATTGGCTAACCTTATTAATAAAGTCAGCAGCCTCTTAACCAAATCCTCTACCACTACCACCAATGGCCAGAGCGGTCAGCGCGGCAGCGAGGGTATGACCGGGGTCACTTCCAGGCTCAATGGCACGGATTCAACCGGCAGCACCAATACCGGGGCAGGCAACCTGGTCAATACCGGTACCGCAGGCAGTACCGGAGGCAGCGCTGACTCCAGCAGCACCAGCAGCACCCAGCTGGTGGGAGCACTGGCGGTAACCTATGCGGAAAACACCAACAAGGCCTTTATAAATACCACTGGAACCATCGAATGCGGAGGAACGCTGGCCCTGCATGCCATCGGTTCCATGGTTGATGAAACCCTGGCTGACGGGTCTCCTATCAAGCGAACCAGCACCGGCGCCACTGGAGTAGCCAATGCCGGAGCAGCGCCAGGCAATACCGGTATGACCTACGAAGGGCGCACTCAGGGCAAAGTAACCTTTGCCACCACGCAGAACGGTTTCCTGATAATTGACAAAACCGCCGCAGCGGACCAGACTCCGGGCGCCACCATTGTTATCACTCCCAACGTGTCGGATGGCTATACGCTGAATAGCATAACCGTAAACGGTACCGTGCTGGCCAAGACGGGTGAACAATATTCCTTTACCATGCCTAACGACGGCAGCTCTGTTACCCTGGGAGCCACCTTTGATCCCAAGCGATTTACCATAACCAGCAGCAATATCAACGCAGCTGCGGGCACCTTTTATACCAGCCCCATCTATGGGGATGAAGGTGACAGCATAATTGTTCATATCACCCCTAATGCTGGTTATAGTGTTACGGAGGTCCTGGTCACCTATACCGGTGCAGCAGGGAGCGAAACCACTTTTGCAGCCCAACAGGTTGAAGGCCAGACCAATCAGTATCGCCTCACCATGCCAGCCGCCAATGTTATTGTCAAAGTCAATTTTGAGGGTGTTGCCAAGGAACTGTATCTGGATAACATCATCAACGGCACAGTAACCGTGAAGGACAAGGACGGCAATGTCATCGTATCTAATGATCCTGCCAACACGGTATTGTCGGCACAGGTACAGGTGGGGACGGCTCTTTACGTAGAGATAATTGCCGCCGAGGGATACCGCTTAAAGGCCAACAGTCTAAAAATTGGCACTACCACCATAATTCCCACCGCAGCGGGAATATACCAGTTCTCCATGCCGAATACTGATGCAGCCAGGATTGGTCTGGGAGCCATTTTTGAAGCAGGCAGCGCGACTAAACCGACTGCTTCACGCACCGGCAGCATCGCTCTGGGTGTGGGAGTGGCAGTGACAGTGGTTAATTATAATAATGAAGCTTTTGTCAGTGCTGCCTCAACCCCGATAAAAGCTGGCGGGTTGGATATTACAGCTCTAAGCGCCAACCTTTCTTCAGCAGCTATTTCCAGGGCCGGTTTCACTGCAGCCGATCTGGGCCTGGCGGGAGCCCTGACAGTGCATGTGCTAAAGGCCCAAAACAGCGCCGAGCTGAATGAGGATATAATCTTGAGTGGCGGCAGTCTGAATGTTAAGGCGGATGTGTCCCAAAGCAAATTGGTTACGGTAGCTGATGCGGCCGGGAAGTCAGGAAACAGTAATGTTTCCAAGGGAACCACAGCTGGAAGCCCCTCCTCAGACTCGGTGGGCATAGGCGCAGGTATAGCCATTGCGGTCATCGGTGTGGACAGTTTCGCTAACATCGGTGATGCGGTATCGATCAGGCGCGCCCTGGACGAAACGGTCTTGGATGCTATGAACGTAACTGCCTCATATAATGGGAGCGAGAAAATGACCGCCAAAGCTGGAGCTTCAGGAGGAACTGCCATTGTGCCGGTCCTGGCCCTGGATATATCCGGAATTTATGTGGATGCCAACACCGGCACCAATAACAGCGACGCGCTACTAATATTCGGTGGTGATGTTAATATTACCGCAGCAAATCAGATCACCCGCAACATTCTGGCCGATGCGGCTGCAGTAGGCGGCGGCGTTGGAGCCGGGGGGACATTTATTATCGACATTATCAATGATAGTGCTACGGCTACACAGGGGCGCAGTATAAGAGGAAGAAAGGTCTATGTTAAGGCTGATTCAGTGAGCAGACTGACTGCCAATGGCAAGGCCAGTGCTTCCGGAGCAACCAGCACGACCACTACAGGAAGTACAGCCAGCAATACATCAAGCACCGACAGTGGAACATTGTCGGGCGATAGTACGGATTCAGGCGATCCTGACCCTGACCCTGACCCTGACCCGGACGATCCCTATGACGGAATCTCCAATCTGTTTGAAGAGGGTGGCGAGACCACACCCCCCGAAGAAGATGATTATAGCGAGGATTTTGCTAATCTGTTCAAAGAAGGTGAAGCTGATGCCATAGCTGATGACAATACTCAGGCAGCTTCTAATATGGCTGATGCGGCCGGCACAAAGAATGTAACTGGAAGCTCGGTCAACAGCCTGACCGCAAACCGGCAGAAGGCGGAGACCTCCGAAGGAAGCGTACAGCTGGCAGCTACCTTTACGCTCAATATACAGAAGAACATTTCTCGGGTGGTCATTGCTGACGGGATCGTGGTTGAGTCTGAAGGCGAAATAGTCATCTCCAGTAAGAACGATACTGACGCAGCTATTGTGGCCAATGCCTCCGCTACCAACTCCACAACCGGGGTAGGGGTGGCAGTTGCAATCAATATAGTCACTTATGAAAATACTGCTTATGTGGGCGACTGCAAACTGAAAGGCACCAGCCTGACAATATCTGCAGATATATATGAAGAGGAAGCCAAGAAGACCCTGGAAGAACTGGTGGGACAGCTCTTAGAGATACTGAATGCAGCGGAGCTTGCCAACGGGGTATTAGAAGAACTGAATGGCCCCGGCACCACTTTGGAGACATATATCAAAGACCAGATCACATCCCGGGGGATAACCCTGCCGGAAGGCACCAGCCTGGATGAAATGGCTGCCGCTCTGGCTCCGGTTATTGCCGCCCGCCTGCAAGCATCATTAAACGGCACCGATGTGGCCGACAGTGTAAATGAAGATTTCCAAGATGTGGTTATGGATACTATATCCTATATAGCTGCCGGCCTGGCAGATGCTCAAGTCCTGGTCAATGTGGTCAAGAACAACCCGGCCTATTTTCAAGCCACCCTGGAAAAATTCAAAGACCCACAACAGCGCAACGATATAATCGCTCTGGCGGTCAAGGCTATCGCCGCCATACTGGGCAGTAATGATGAACTGGATGGCATTGGCCACAAGATCTCCACCCAGACGGTTTCCGGTGTGGGGGCGGCCAACGTGGGAGTGGCAGGTTCGGCAGCCATTTCCGTGGTCAATGGTCTAACCCAGGCCGTAATAGCCGACCGCAGTGCTCTCAGAGAAGGAGAAGATATAAATATCAGCGGTGACATAATCATTACCGCCAATGGAGCCCAGAAGGTATACACCACCGCCAGTTCTTCCGCTGATGGCAAGGGAAGGGCGGATAAAAACAAGGCGGCCACCAATGGCAGCACTGCCACCAACAATGGCACAGCCGACACTACCAGTGCTTCCGGAAGTGGAACCACTTCAGGGTCCCCCGATAACAAGACGGTTGGTGTGGGAGCAGCCTTTGCGCTGAGCATCGCCGATCTTACCGTCTACGCCGGGATCGGATGCAATCGCCGGGTGGACGCGGCCAGCATTAAGATATCGTCCCTCGCCCAGAATGATCTGGACACCGTAAGCGTCTCCGGTTCAGACCCGGTGGCTCGCAGCGCAGCTACCAACAGTGGTTCGAGCTCCGGGTCGACCAGCACCACCACCCCCAAAGACATCTCAGTTGATGCTTCGGTATCGGTAAGCCTGATTCAGAATGATGTTAAAGCTTATGTGGGCCAGGGTTCTCAAATCAACACTACTGCCGCCGCGGATACTATAGAAACCGATAAAGTAGGGGAAAAAGTAAACTTCTACCTGTATGCCAGACAGAGCGGGGAGACCCAGACCAATGCCAGCGGATTCGCCGTCGGCAATTCCACCTCAGTCGGTGCGGCGGTAGCGGTAAATATCGCCCTCTCCACGGTGGTCGCCAGCTTTGCAGGTCATGGTACCATTAACGGCAGGGCGAAAGTGGCTGCCGCAACTTATGATGAAGACGAAGCCAACGCATTGGCAGTGGCGATGGGGGCGGATCTGGACCGCTACCTGTCCAAATTCCGTGCCGCCCAGAACCTCAAAACCAACAATACCAATGGAACCTCAACCAGTACCGCCGGCAACAATACCTCTTCGCTCATCAGCGGCAGGCTCAGCAGTACCGGAAGCAGCGGGGGCTCTGAAGTCAGCAGCACCCTGCCGGTGTCTACCAACGCTCTGCACGCACAGAACGCTTCGAGTACATCCACCAGCCAGGCCTCTGCATCGGCTAATGATGGTAATTTAAGCAGTATAATAAACGAGACTGCCAGCGGCAGCAGCAGTAACGGCGGTGCCACCACCGGCAGCACCGTTGGTGGCACTCTTTCTGGCAGCAATACCGATTCTTCGGCACAGAATAGTCAGAAGGTCCATGTAGCAGCCGCGGTCGGTGTCAATGTCACCCAGCATGAGGCTCTGGCCAGTATCAGCGGCAGCTTGGCAGCTAAAACCATTGATGCCATAACAACCAACAATGGTAACTTCAGTACTGTCGGCACCGGCGTTGCCGCTACCCTCATGCAGAATAGCAACTCAATCGGTGTCGGGGTAGCGGTTTCAGTAAATAAGAATGCCGCTCGGGTTGCCATTGACGGTGCAGTTACGGCAGCCGACGGAGATATTACCGCAGACGCGGAACTGACCCAGAATATGGACGGTGTCTACCGGGGCAAATACGGAGCCCTGGGCATTTCAGGGAGTATCTCCGGATCCGGCGGCAAGGCCGGGGTAGCCGGTTCACTGGCCATAGTAGTGGCAGGCGGAGAAAGCAGCGTCATAATAGCGGATGGCTCCGTCCTTACAGCCTTAAACGGCCATATCAACCTCGAAGCTACTGATAAATCCAAGCTCTCAGCAGCAGCTATGGCAGCGGTGCTGTCCAAAGGAACCACCGTGGGAGTGGGCGCGGCTTTCGCTATCTTGTATGCAGAGAATAAAGTCCTGGTGATCCTGGGGGACGATGTAGAAGTCACCGCTCAATCCTTTACCATGAACGCAGAGAAGAAACCGGTTACCATCAGTGACTGGGGCCTGCCCTTTGAATTGTCGGAACTATTCACCGCCGATGCTGCCAGCGGACAGGAAGGCATCATCAATGTAACCACCAATGGAACCGGCAGCAATAAATTCGGCGTGACCATGAATGTTAAAACGGAAGACCTGGTTGATATCGCTCAGCTCACCAGTTTCCTAGGGAGCGTCAATTACTATGCGTCGGCAGCTGCCGGTACCATAGTGGGAGGAACAGACAGCAAACTGGCTATGGCCGGTTCCGTGTCAATGCTTTTCCAGAACAGTGAAACGGCGGCGACAATAGGTGATCGAGCCAAGATAACAATCACTTCAGGAGATTTCGATATTACAGCTTCCTCTGATAACAATGCCCGCATTATCGGCGGTGCACTTTCAGTATCCTCTGCTACTGCTGGTGTGGGACTGAATGTAGCTGTCATCACCAACAACGACCTGGTGACAGCTACCATTGGGGCAGACGGCTCGGTCAATGTAGCTGCCGGTAATGTAAACATCAGTGCCAAATCAGATGTGGATGCCTGGTCGATTACAGTTGCCGCTGCTGTCAAGACCGGGGGTAGTGGTTCTGGTGCCACGGTTGGCGGCGGGCTCACGGTCATCGTGTCCGAAAATCAAGTGTTGGCCATGGCAGGGAACAGATCTGTTATAGATGCTGCCGGCAACGTAGCCATTAAGGCTGCCAACGATGCCTACCTCCTACTGGTCTCCGCTTCCGTTGCGGTAGATGCCAGCTCCGGCTCCGGTGTAGCCGCCGGCGGTACCGTGGCGGTTATAGTTACCGGCAACCAGGCCCAGGCTCTTCTGGGCGAATATGCAGAGATAATTAGCGGCGGGGAAGTTACCATTTCTTCCTCTAATATAGAGAAACTTATCAGTACCCTGGCTTCAGCTTCCGGGGCTTCTCAGGGTACTGCGGTGGCAGGAAGTGTAAACGTACTAGTTACAAACGCCAAGAGTGTGGCTGCTGTTGGAGACTTTGCACGTATTACCGCCGACGGTGATGTGAATGTCAAAGCCGAAAGCAATTCCAAAATGATCACCGTTTTGGTCGGAGTGGCTGTTTCCGGTTCGGGTGCAGCAGTGGGAGCTACTATCAGCGTGAACGTGTTTAACCGCTTGACCCAGGCCACCACCGGTATCGAGGCCTTGCTTATTTCCAGGAGCGGCAGCGTTTTGGTTCAGGCGGTCTCCAAGGATTGGACATTGGTCATCACTGCCGCAGGCGGAATTTCACCCTCATCAACCGCCATCAGCGGCAACATCCAGACTACCGTAGCACAAAACCATACTACCTCTTCCCTCGGAGATGGAAGCACGATTAAGGCTTATGACTCGGTGGGAATTGTTGCTGATCATGCCAGCAACGTATATCTGGCAGCAGCCAATGCTTCTATGGCCGGTGGGACCGGTGTAGGTGCCACCATCGTAACCGCAGTACTGAGAAATGAAGTCAACGCCAGTGCCGGAAACAATACCGATGTAACCGCTTACGCCCTGGCAACAGGAAGTGAAGCCGGAATTCTCACTCCCAACCGCCAAAATCGGCGCAAAGGAATAATTGTCAGCGCCCAGGGCTCAGAACAGATTCTGATGCTGGGTATCGGGGCCAGCGGAGCATCATCGGCAGCAGTATCCGGCGTCATCGATACATTAGTGGTAATGAACCGAGTAAACGCTCATGTAGGCAACAATACCCGGATGCGGTCAGGCACCTCACCTTCAGATGATAAGGACGGAGATGGTTCAGAAGACGGGGAATCATCTCCAGGAGACATATATATAGAAGCTGATGATGCTTCTATTATATACAATTTCGGCGGCGCGGTAGCTGTATCCGGCTCAACCGGAGTGGGCGCCACCATAGTGACCGTGGTATTTGACAAGGAAGTGAAAGCTAGCGTAGGCTTGAGCGGTAGCACCACAGCGACGGGAAACATCACCGTATCAGCCAAAGCCTCGGATGATCTTAACCTGGTGGCGGTGACTTTCAGTGCTGGCAGTAATGTTTCGGTAGGACTCGGCGGCAGTGTACTTATATTCATGAATGATGTAACAGCCGAACTGGGCGGAACGGTGCAGGCAGGCGGCAGTATTGATGTCCAAGCTGTCAGTGATGAATTCCTTTTAAATATAGCGGCTGCTATTTCGGTAGGTGGTAGTGCAGGGGTCGGCGGCGCTGCAGTAGTGACCTATTTCACCGGCAAAACCATCGCCAAAGTCGTGGCCGGAGCAATGGTTGATGTGACCGGTCTGATGACCGTTGCGGCTGAATCCATAGAATTTGTTAGCGCAGATGTAGCCGGGGTATCCGGGGGCGGCACAGCCGGGGTATCAGGGAGCGTGGATATAGTTATAACCGAGGTGGTAACCCAGGCTTATACCGAAGGTGCTACTGAGACAACGGCGGGTGTCTGTATCAATGCCGGCAGCCTCACCTTAAAGGCCACAGATGATTATGAATTCGTAGGGGTAGCGGTTTCAGCGGCCATAGGCGGCACAGCAGGCGTAGGTGTGACTGCCATGCTGACTATCGCCAGCAATACAGTGACGGCATACATCGGGGAAGCCAACCGCATCACCACCACTGCAGGCGATGTTACCTTGCTGGCCAGTTCCAACCGCGACCTGCATATGTATGCAGGCACCCTGGCAGTAGGCGGGAATGCCGGAGTGGGAGTGACCCTGATGGTGGCAGTCATCGGCGGCAAGCTCAACCAGGATGCTTCAGATTCATTACAGAGCGGAACTGATGAAGATGGAAATTCAGTAAACACATTTGATCCTCATGCTGTAATGGGTGATCAGTCCGCGAAGTCACCCGGAGTCACTGGGGCATACTATCAGGAATACGACGGTGACAGGCTGGCAAATAAATTGCAAGGTGACGGCTCCAAGGTCAGCGACGATAATACCGGCCACGAAGAATACGTATACGAAAAAGATACTAACGGCAACCTGGTCAAAGTTCAAAAAAAGGATAATGGCGGCAACCTCATGTTTGATGAGTATGGCCGGCCCATCTGGGAAACCCAAATAGTATTCGACGGCACTACCGGCTACCGAGATCCCTCCTTCAATGAAGAGTATCAGGATGGCGATCAGCCTGGAGCAGAATTCGAAGCTGATGAAGAAAGCAATGCGGACCTGAACAACGCCGGCAAGCTGGGCGAAACTCAGCCTGATTATAATCCATCCGATTCCACTAGTGCTTTTATTGGACAAAATGCGGTTGTTAGAAGTGCCGAAGATATCCTGGTTTCAGCGCATGACAATATGACCGCTGATATGGTGACCGCGACTGTAGCCGGTGGAGCATACGCCGGAGTAGGAGTGGGCATGGCGGTAGGCATTCTATACAGCAACGTCCTGGCCTATGTAGAAGACGGAGCTGTACTTTCCGCGGCAGGCGATATCACAGTGTACGCCCGAGGTGGTTCCACTCCTGTTGCCGCTGACCCGGATAAAAATGCTGCCCTGGAAGGGGCCATCAATGCACAAAACAGCGAAGACACCGAGGATGTTACCGTTGCAGACTTAACCATTCGCGCCATCTCATTCACCGGGGCCGGTGGGTTTGCCGGGGTAGGGGTCGCGGCAGGCGTTGTGGTACTTAACTCCAATGTTAAAGCCTATATTGAGGGCGACGTTATCAAAGCGGATTCTTTGACCGTTAAAGCGGTAAGTGACTACCCGCAGGTAATAGCTGCAACCTTGGCAGGATCTGGTGGCGTGGTGGGTGTCAGCGTATCCGTAGCCACAGTGGCATTCAACGGTTCGGTTTCTTCAGCTATTGTCGGCGACGCGCAGATTGGCGTGCCGGGTGAAGCCGGCTATGAAGTCGGAGATGTAAACGTTCTCTCTCAGGCCACCACCGATGCCACCACCCTGGCAGCAGCCATTTCGGCGGGAGGAGTAGCGGTCAACGGTGCCTTGTCACTGGCTATCAACCGAAGTCTGATAGAGACCTTTATCGGTCAGGGTGTCAGCCTGAAATCAACTGGCAATGTTAAAGTATTAGCAACAGTTGATACCGAAGCCGATGCTTACATCGTTGGTGCTGCACTGGGTGGCGGGGTTACCGTGGGGCTGTCAGCAGCCATTTCCATACTCGATCCCACCATTCTGACCTATATCGGCACCACACCTTATAAATCAACCCCCACCGCGGGCGCATCCACCGGCACCACCGGCAGCCTGCGGGCGGTCGATGTTACAGTGCAAAATAACACCAATACTACTGCCTCCAGCACGGTTCTGTCAGTTTCAGGATTGAGCTCCGTAGCCGTTAATGGCAATGTCCTCTTGGTCTTCAACAATACCGTCGCTTATGCGGCCATTAACCAAATGCCGGTTGCCGCTGCAGGTGATGTCAATGTCGATGCTTATATGATTTCCCAGGCAGACTCTTTCCTGGCAGCAGCTACTGTTGGAATGACCGCAGTCGGGGTTACCGTCAGTTATGTAAGACTTGCCTCCACTAACCTTGCTATGCTAGATACCACCGGCGTGACGATGAGAGCCAGGAATTTCAATGTTTTTGCCGGTAGAGACGGGGAAGGGCAGCGCAATAAATCCTCGGCAGAGTCCACTGCAATAGCAGGTTCGGTAGGTTTGATATCAGTCAACATCAACGCCGCCATAGCAGACAACGATACGATCAACAAAGCTGTGATAACGGGCAGCGGCAATCTGACCGCGGATAATGCCCTTAATGTGGGGGCTCACGGAAACGCCGCTGCCGAAGCCAAGGTTATAGGCATCAGTGCCGGAGCAATCAGCGTAGCGGCTTCTGTTGCTGTGTCCCTGCTCAGGAGCGAACAGAGCGCTCTGATCTCCGGCGGCCATATTAAAGCCGGATCGCTCGCGGTTATTTCCAAGCTGAACGACAACGCAACTGAAGCGAGCAGTGTAGCTAATCTGATCACCGGCTCCGGCGGGCTCATCACCGTGACCGCTAACGTAGCAGTGGCTTATGGCCGGTCGCAAAGCCTGGCGACAGTAAATGCGCTTAGTGTCGATGTGACCGGTGGCAATATAGCAGTTGGCAGTTATGGAAAGGCCGATGTGCTTTCTGGAATTACTAATTTAAGCGTAAGCGCAGTTACTGCCAATGTCATGGTGGGTGTCGCTTATTCCCAGGCCAGATTTGAAGCCATAGTAAATATACCTCAAAACAATTCAATCAAGGCCGATACACTGATCGTAGAGACTATATATACCGCCAATGCCACTGCCGATGTGACTCCTTCCGCAGGCGGGGTGCAAGCTTCATATGCAACCATTGGTATCAACCTGGCTTTGGCGACAGCGTCTTCACAAGCCTCTGCAGCCTTAACCGGAGCTGGGATACTAACCACCGATTTGGTTAAAGTCAATGCTGATGGTACTGCAACTGCCCATGCCCTCACCCGGACTCCGAGTATTTCGGTTAATGTTATAAACATTGCGGCTAACATTGTGGCAGCAAGTTCAGAGGCTATCCAGAATGCTTCTATAGTGGGAGTCGACATCATCACCGGAGGCGATGTTCAGGTAACATCTACCCTTAATGACGGAGTAGGTGAGGGAGCGAGTGCCGAATTAGGAAGCAATTTCGACCAGGCAGGCTATAATGCCCTGGACGGGGCCGGTGTTGACTTTAGTCTATTCAGTGCCAAAATAAACATCGCCAAAGCCATAGCCAACGCCGTCAACTATGCATATATTACCGGTGCAAGCCTCGGCGCAGAAGGAACGCCGGCGGGAAAACTGGATGTGAAGGTCAATAGCAAGAGCTATGCGGTAGCAGCAATTCAGGAGTCGGCAAGCAGCATCGGGCTTATCTCACTGGGGTTGACCACACTTTATGCAGAAGCCAAAGGAGATTTCCGGGCTTATATCGACACCACCGGTGGGGTTATTAATGCGGTAGCAATCAATGTTGATAACACTTATACATCGGGGGCCGAGGCAGAAACCGCTCAGGCTATCGGCGGAGTCCATGCGGCATTGGCAGATATCAAGGGCAATATAGCCGTATCCAAGGTAACCACCAATGCAGAAGCGGCGATCAAGGGCAATGGAATATTATCTGCCAGTGGAACCATAAATGTAACAGTGACCGGTATCGCTGATGCACAGTCTGGAGTAATGACCCCCACGGTGAGTATCAGCGGCATTAAAATTGCGGCCAATATACTCACCGCAACCCTCGAGGCTGTACAGAAAGCCTATATAGAAAATGTAACTGTGAAACAGGCCGGGGCAACTACGGTTTCCTCGACCCTCAATGCATCTCCTGCCAACGGTGCCCGGGCCATACTGGGGAGTGCCGCCGGATCCCTGGGTTCAGACATAAGCTATTACGGAGTTACTTCAAGTTCGGCAATAGCGGTCTCCAATTCCCAAAACTATGCGTACGTTAATGGAGCCAGTTTCGGTGACCAAAGCCATATGACGGGAGCATTGACGGTCATATCCAATGGCAGCAGTATCGCCAATGCTGATATTTCGGAAGGAGCCACTTCGGCCGGCTATATGTCCATGGGAACTGCATTGCTATACGCTCGCGCCAACGGTAATTATCAAGCCTATGTGAACACGGTGGCCTTGCTAAATGTGGAATCTCTGAGCGTGACCAACACTTATACAGCATCTGCTAAGGCCAAGACTACTCAGCCTGTCGGCGGGACCTTCAGCGGGATGGAGATTAATACCAATATCGCCCTGGCATCGGTAGGGATCATTGCTGAAGCAAGCATCAGGGGCAATGGAATCATCAATTCCCCCGGCCTAGTTAAGGTGCAGGCAACAGGTAAGGCTACAGCTGATGCCGGTGTGGTAACCCCCATCATCACCATCAGCGGCATCAAGATAGCCGTTAATGTAATCGAGGCCACTCTTGAAGCAGTGCAGAAAGCCTATATTAACAGCGCTGAGGTAAATGCAGGCAGTGTGCAGGTAGGCTCGACCCTCAACGACCAAAATGAAACCGGGGCTGTAGCTCAACTGGGCAGCAGTGCCGGTGGCATTGGCGCTAACGTATCGCTGATCGGTGTGGAAGTTCATTATGCCAAGGCTACAGCTAATAATACTAACCACGCTTATGTCAGCGGTGCGGATATTACCTCTCAAGGAGCTATAACCGTGCAAAGCATGGCCAGGTCATACGCCAATGCCAGTGTCAACCAGAATGCCGTAAGCCTTGGACTGCTTACCCTGGGTGTAACCGTACTTGAAGCCACAGCCCAGGGTAATTATGCCGCCTATGTGCTTGACTCGGATTTAAGCGGCGGCAACTTAACCGTCAATAACAACTTCACCTCGGTTGCCAATGCAATTGCGTCCCAGCCCAGTTTCGGAGTTGGTGTTGCAGTCATTTCGGCACTAGACAACTGCGCTGATGCCGATACGGCGACTATTGCCTCGGCGTATATACAAAATAGTAATGCAACAATAGGAACCGGAAACGTTTCAGTTGGGGTTCAAGGTACCGTCAGCGCTTATTCTGCAGTAGAGTCCCCGACAATAAAGATTAACGGCGTAAAGGTAGCCGTAAGCATAGCCAAGGCTTCGCTTAGTGTCCTGCAGAAGGCCTATATCTCCGGCAGCAGTGTCATGACCAGCGGAAACGTGAATGTATATTCCTGGCAGAACCAGGACAGTGAGACCGCCGGAGCAATCGCTTCTCTGGGAGGCAATGGCGGCAGTGCTGATGCTGACATAAGCCTGGTAGGCGGTGCAGCTAATATCGCTACTGCCACTGCCAACGCAACTAATCTGGCTTATGTCACCGGAACAAACCTAGGCAGCCTGGAGCAAAAGAACGGCAACCTCACCATAGAGGCCAAAGCTAACTCATATGCCAAGGCTGGTTTTATCAACGATAATGTTACCCTTACTCTGGCCAGTCTGGGCATTCTCACCATGACAGCGGATGCTAAAGGAGTCTTTGGGGCTTATCTGGACAGTACCGACGCGACTTTATATGTAAATGAACTGGCTATAACCAATGCTTATAAGGCTATTTCCACGGCTAAGTCGACCCAGCCAGGCAATGGCGTCGGAGTCAGACTGGTGGCAGGGAATGTCAATTACGCCACAGCAACCACCGCAACTGACGCAAGTGCCTTTATTACAGGGTCTGGGATTATAAATGCCGCCGGCATAAACATTCAAGTTACTGGTACCGGCAGCACTGCGACAGCAGATATAGACGCCGCTAAAGTTAATTTAAGTCTGGCGGCCCAGGTCGCTGCCAATGTAGCCTTATCCAGCCTGAAGGTCATCCAGAACGCATATATTTCAGGCTCGGGAACGATTGAGGCCAGCGGCCCGGTATCAGTCTTATCGATAATCAAGTCAACCAGTTCCTCTGCCGAAGCTGGTGCCAATGGCGGAGCAAATGTATCGCTGGCCACAGCTGATCTTAGTATGACCAAAGCAGAATCTGCATCAACGGTTAATGCTTACATCGAAGGATATGTCACCATAGTAACCCAGGGAGATGTAAGCGTGGGCGCTGATCTGGGAGGTACGGTTACTTCCCGGGCTCAGGCTCCCGACACCAGTGTGACCCTGCTCAGCCTGGGAGTAGTAAAGGTGACCGCAGCCTTCACACAGGATGCAGTCAAGGCCTGGATCGCCGGCAACGCCAATGTGACAGGCAGCAGTGTTGATGTCATTGCCAACGCCAGCGGGACAGCGACTGCCATAGCCGAGCAGCCCAATACCACGGTTAGTGCTGCTAATGTAAACGGGATATATTCTGAGGCCAAAGTAGACTCCAGAACCGTCAGCGCATACATTGGCAGTAATGCCACGGTCATATCCACAGGCACCGCAGCTGATGACGGAGTCAATGTGGCGGCAGCCTCGACCACCGTTCTCAGTGCCTACAGCAATCATAGCACCAATATCAGCCTGGTAGGGGTAGGCAAATACACCATCAAAACCTATGTGCTCAACCACAGCACTACCGCCGTGATCAACGGCAAGGTTAGTGCTCGGCAGAATATCTGGCTAAGTGCCAGCGACTCAATTACTGCCGCAGCATCAACGTCAGCCTCCAACGCAGGACTGGCCAGTGAAGGCAGTTCCACTGCCACCAGCACCATAGCCTCCCAGACGGGTGCAACCACTGTGGGGGCAGGGGCCTGGCTGGAAGCCCAGGGAGACATCAGCATATACTCCACCACGATCTCCAACCTTACTGCGACGGTTAATGCCAATGCGGTTGCCTTGGGAGATTTCGGTTCAGTCTCCGCCGCCACAGCGCTGAATAACCGCAACACCACATTTACTGCCGGAGACGGAGCCCGGGTCGTTTCAAGGTATGGCGACATCTATATCAGCGTACTGGCCGATACTGCCAAACAGAATGCCACTGCCACCATGGGTGGATACGGGTTGGTCAGCGGGGGCAGCGGGCCGGAGTCCAGCGCCTACCTCAAGACCAACACCACTGCCACCATAGGCAGCGGAGTGGTTATTACAGCACTGTTCGGTGACTTGGGAATCAATGCTTCCAGCAAAAATGACATCTATGCATATGCTTATCGCCACATGGGTACTCTGGCTGGCAGCAATCAAAGTAAAGCCAGCATCACCGCCATAGAGGATACCATCGTAACCATTGGCAGCAGCGGAGCACAGAGTTACCTTAACAGTAGGAATACGGACATTAGTTCCTATCTGTACCAGAAGCTGCATGCCTACGCTGTATCTTATACGGTTTCGGCAGGCTCACTTACCGAGGCCAAATCCTATGTAACAGTCACCGACAAAACCGAAGTCAACATCAACAATGCCTTTGTAGGAGGCATCGACACGCTGGATATCCATGCGGCGGTCATAGATATGTACATTCACTCCGAAAGCTATGCTGAGATAATCGGGTTGACCGGTAAAGTATACGCCACTTCCTCAGCAGGGGGCAGCAGCATGGCTGTAGTGAATGTTGCCCAGGGTGCGAATCTGGCCAGCCAGAAGATGTTTATCAAGGCCGAATCACCTGTGATCACAGATCAGGTTGTGTTCCGCGATGCTACCGCCAAAGGTAACACGGTTGTCAATTATGTGTGGAAGACCATCCAGCGCACAGTCGACAAACTGGTAAAATGGGTCAGTAAGATCCCCATCATCGGCTGGTTTGTGAAATGGGTATGGACCAAGGTCACTGAATGGGTTGACGTCCTGGTAAAAGAAATCCTCTACTCGGATGAGAAGGAATACCGGGAAGGCACCATGAGTTCCACCGGCAAAGTTACTATCAACGGCGCTGTCCACCTGGGCGGCGCTGCAGCCGGTATGTTCGTAGACATTAAGGAGGATGGAACTGTAGTTTATTCCGGACTGGATGACGCCTTTGCGGAAACTGCTGTTCTTTCTTCTGAGAACAATACCGTCACACTGGACAAACTGTATAATCAGGATCTGGGCGAACTCACCATCACTGCCTCCAGTTCTGGCGCAATAAACGGCAGTATTACAGTATTCAATAACGACTATCTGCCCAACCTCGTTGTCAATAACTGGTCAGCTTATGATCTGATTCTGGGTCAGATTGCGGCAGTCAACGGGCAGCTCGGATCTCCCACCCTCAATATGGGAAATGGGGTCAGCTTTGTATTGGATACCGAAATACCCCACCTAACCGTAGTATCCCACCAGGATTCCGACCTCACCTTCAGCAGGAGTGTCGATGTTGGCGACGGCAATGTAAACCTAATAATGGCCGGGGGCGATGTGAATACTGCCGCTAATGAAGGCCAGGGCAAACCGGCCGCTGTCTGGGCCAACCGGCTTATAGTAGAGAATGCCGGAAATATAGGAAATGCAGCCAATGGTTTTAATGCGTACATACTGGATATCCCTGAAATACCCGGTACTACCGGCATTATCAAGACCATGCCGGCCCGGCCGACATATATCGCCCTGCAGGCCCTGAAAGACATCTATGCGGCTTTCACCCATGTGATAGTCAATCTGGAGTCTACCCAGCGCACCGTCAGCCCGATATTGACTCTGGACAGGATTGAGGCCGGGGGAATCGCAGATCTGTTGATAAAAGCCCCCCATGAACTAGTGTATCAAGGCAATGCCAATCTGAACGAATCCATCGACGTATCCCAGCCGGGTCGCAGGGACACCCTGGTGCGGTTGGACGGTTCGCAAGATGAACTGGTTATCAATGATACCCTGGGCACTGAGACTTCATACACACTCCTGCCCAACGGTATGATAAAGACCAATCAGGGCCTCACCATACGCGGCGCCCATTACTATGTGGGTGATTCAGGGATGAGTGGTGATTCTGGTGAGACCCAGATTGCCCACTACTACCTGCCCAGCGGAGATATACTGGCGGTTGATCGAACCAGCGGCAGAATTGTCAATGTTATTACCTTTGACAACAGGGTTTATGACCTCGACGCCATCAGCTTCATTGATGGAGAGAGCCAGGACACCATACAGTTCAAGCAGGAGAAATTCAATGTTGTTTATAGTTATGACAGCAACGGCCATCTAACTGGCGTCAACATCGAAATAAGCGCACAGAACCTGGCTAATGGCGGTGTAACCATCTATGTGGAGACTGAGGCCAGTGAACTTGGGTGGTCATTGCCGGACGGCACTCGAGTCTATTACAAAAACGCTTTCCTAAAGGACGGGACTGAAGTCCAACCCGTCTTCCTGGGGATGAAGGGCAGCAACTTCTTGTATGTGCTTGAGCCCTTGTACAGCGAGCGATCCTTCTATCATGTGGTTGAATTCCAGGTGGTCGATGGTGAATCCACTTTTGTACAAGGCTATATTTATACCCGGGATGAACTTAACAATGCCGCCGTAGTTAATTTGGGCAGGGATATGTCGCTCAAACAGGCCAAAGATGAAGCGACCAATGTTCTCAATAGCTACAGCTCCAGCTCTTTCTCCGCGGCGAGCATTCCGGAGTTAGTGGCGGCAGAGGTAGAAGCCAACCTGCAGAGCAAGCTCACTAACAACTGGAAGTTCACGGTGCAAGTACGCTTTACCACCAAGGACATAACCGTCACTATTGGTGAAGGTGAAGAACAGACCACAGAAACAAGAACTATAATCGACGATGTTATGATCGATATTAACCTGACAGAGGATGTACCCGCAGGCGAAACCCCCGAAACTGCCCTGGTTTACAAAATCATAGATGTTGTGGGCAGCGAATATCAAACCACCCTCACCGGAGAAGCGCTCAGTTATACCACTGAATCAACCGCTGGCAGCAAATCTGCTGAGGCAGCCCTTGGTTCAGAGTTTGGCGCCGGAGTTCTGGGCAGCCGCTCCGGTACAATCTACATAATTAAACAGGATGGCGCAGTGGTTGGCTTGACAGTTAAAAATGGGGCTTACTACTATGATTTGCTATACAACCAGGACTATCAGGCCTATGTTGTAAAACCAGCAACATATACCGGCAATGAAAAGAAATTGTACGAAGAACTCCTGGGCAGGTATTTCGTGCTCAGCGCAGAAGAAAGCACCATCACAGTCTTTGAACTCGACCAGACAGGATCTGGACAGAGTACCATTACCAAAGACCAATACGGAAACATCCTCGCGTCATCGCTAAACGGGGGCTACCATGTGGTCAATGGGGGATATCTGTTTGTAGATAATGCAACTACTACTGATGCCAATTCAGGAATTCTATATCTGGTTGACAGAGCAGTAGTGGTTACCACCGACGGCCATGTATACCCGGTAGCAGTCGAAGGCAATGCCATCAGCGGGGACATTAGCGCGGAGACAATTTCCTTCTCGCAGCATATGACGCAAAGGACGGATTCTTACGGCAGATTGGTTTACTCGAAACTGCAGTATCAATATCGGGATCCTGATGATAATCAGATCAAGTATTTCATGAGCAGCGGCCCGGGAGATGCGGTATATGACGAAATAGACACCCGACTCGATCTGGCTGGTTACTACTACTCCAACTCGTTGGTGGCGGCAACCTCTTACAGAACGGTCAATGAAACCTGGTATGAAGGCTATTACTATGACACCGACAGCATACCGGTATACTACCTCCGCCAGCCCAAGACCAATGCTTCTGGAGATATTCTGTACAGTGTGTTTAATATTATGACCGGCCGATATTTGGAGGGTGAATTCACCGCCTCCGAAGCGGAATCATATTCTGGTATGAGCTGGCTCTATCAGGTAACCCCCATCTATCGGGATATTGAGGGTCTGACTATCGTCAGGCCGGTAGAGGACGGCTTCACAGTTACATACACAGACCCCTGCAGTTTCAGCATACCGGTAGATCAAAACGGCTACGGGGTGATAGCCAAGGATAAACGGGTGCTCTTGGAAGATGATGGCACATTCCCCGCCGGCACCGTGCTCTATCTGGAGGAGAACCAGGCAGTGACCGCTCTGTTCACTCCTCAGGGTGAGTTCTACCTCTACCAACAGGGTACCTCATATACTGCTGGTATTCCTGATGACCAGGAGATCTACACTGCCTACCGGGGCGAAAGCAGCGGTGCAACCCTGGATCTGATCGCCTACTTAGCACCAGGCAGTCAGCTTATGCTGCACGAGGTGATGACTGGTCTGTATATGGCAACCCCAGGCCAAGATGATATTTCCTTCCTGGAAGCTGCAGCAATGGCAGTGACTATGAACAGTTTCTATGCCGATGCTGATTATTTCGGCTTCAATGCTCTCGGTGACCTGGTCCTGTTGGACAAAGAGATACTGGATATCCTGTATGAATCGTCCGGAGAGGCAGATGCCGACTTTGACGGGGCCGCGATGATGAACATTTACAACCCTCAAGGAGGGCTGCTGCTCACCATACTCGAACTCACCGATGGAAGAATCGCCTTCCTGTTCGAAGACAATACCTGGATCGATTCGGAAGGAAACACCGGCTTTATTCCCAGACCGGTCAACCGGACTTTGGAGAGCTTTGACAGCGACTCACAGGTGAGAGTCAACAGCATTACCGCAGATAATGTCAATCTCCGCTTTGCTGGCGCTAATACCACTCTGACTGATAACGGCGACGCATCCAATATTAATGTTATATCCGACAATGTGGTAATTGTGGCCGAAGACAGCGGCAATATTTTCAGTTCAGATAACCCTCTGGTGATTGCGCCCAATCTATCTGATACGGTTAACCTCAGACTTATCAAGACTTCTGCCGGAGGGGCTTATGATGCCAGCGCCAACGTGGTGGCGTCAGGAGCGGGAGATAATGTCAATCTCCACGATACCGAAATGGCTTGGGGCGGATTCTTGGATCTGACTGTGGCCGCAGGCAATGCCCTCATGAACAATGTAGGCATCAATCAGGGCGGAGAAATCAACCTGACGGTGGGGGTTGGCAATATAAGCATGGAGGATGTGGCGGTGAGCGGTGACTTGACTGCCGCCACTATGTCTGGCAATGTCGATATGAATGAGGTGAATATCAACTCCACCGGAAACGTGGCAGTCAGCTCTGGGGTCGGAGATGTCACCGTGGATCAGGCCGTTTCAGATGGCACCCTGCAGATTACGGCCTCTAATGGCAGCCTGTTAATGCAGGATGAGGGTTCCATTATCACCATCGGCCCAAATTCTACTGCCGGGGAAGGCGACACCTGGGTGGATATAGGTGGGGATATCGGCACTGCAACTCTGCCCTTTAAAATCAATATCTTACTGGACGGAGATGGAGAGGCCCAACCCTTCATTATCAAGAACGTGGTCAACCTTTTCCTTGCCCAGGATACCGGCATTGATCCCGATGACAACACCCTGCCTACCTATGGACGAGATGAAAACGGCAATACCGCCAATCACGATGAAGCTACCAATTCCATGCTAATTGATGACCAGATTGTCAACGTGGTCATGCCGGCCCAGAGCGCGTCAGAAATCGCCGCCCAGTTGAGCAACGGCACCCTGACAGAGGATGAACTCTTAGCCCTGATCAGCGGCATCTTAACCGGGGACGAAATAAGATCGCTGCTGGGAATTGATGAGGCGGCTGTAGAATCTGTGGTGATGTCATTGAATGCCATGGATGCTGCCGAACTGGCCAGCCTGGTCGATAATTTGGGTCTCGGGGTAGCTGATCCAGAGCCGCAGCTCGACCTGACCGTGTTAAACGGAAATGATCCGGTACAGCTGGTCAGTCTGGCCGTGAAACTGGGATTGCCGGAGACGGCCACTAAGAATGACATTCTGGTCGAACTGCGCCAACAGCTGGGACTCTCGGTCAAGGCAACCGTCACCCAGATACAGTCGGCTTATCAGACCTACTATAGCGGGGTTGTGCAGCAGTATCGCGGTGAGGTCATAGCCAGTTACAGGGCCAGCATCAATGCTATACTGAACGCTGACAGCGGACTATCTGACGATGAACTCAGATACCTGCTGGATCTGGGTCTGAGCGAGACCGAAGCGGCTATGGCAGCTTTATTGGCTGGTGCCCTGGATGCTCAGCAACCGGTGGTTACAGGTGTGGACGGCAGCGGGAATCCAGTTTACCTGCAGGCAGTGGACGAGATTGGCAACCCGCTCTTCAGCAATGGAGTGGATGAATTTGGCAATCCCATCCAGATACCGGTTTATGTAATTGAAAGCCGCATCGCTGATAGCAACCTGTTTAAAGCCTACTGGGAATCTCTGACCGAGGATCAGAAACTGAATCTTATCGAAGCTGCCTGGGCTCTGGCCGATTATCCTGTACCTGAAAACGATGCCGAAAAAATAAGGGTACTGATGGTGAATATAGGAAAATCAACCGGGGACAGCAGCATGGAGAATATGGGCGACATCATTGTTACTCAGCAAGACGGTACCTTTACGGCTGCTGAGATTGTCTCCACATACGGTGATGTAGCCATAACCAGCCCCGACATCGCCGGGGTTAACGGCAAAACCAATATCTATGGCGAGGATATCGAATTGACCGCGACCAGCGGCGGCATCACGGGTCTAAATGTGGATGAGAAGTCCTGGCCGCCCACCACTATCGCCAATATAACCGACGAGAACAAGAGCAATCAGGATTACGGTCAAACCGGCAACAGCACCTGGATTCTGGCCCGCAATGCGGAAACTGGTCAAGTGGAGATGCATTTCGCCATTGATTACACCACGGTTCGTGATTTGGATATCGAATCTGCCGCCAAGATTACAGCCGCTGCCCCGGGCGATATCGAGATAACCGAACTGACCGGGGACATGGGGGTAAATGTCATCAACTCCAGCTCTGGCAGTGTGACCCTGACAACCCCCGGCTCTATATACGACGTGCGCGCTGAGGATGAACACGCCCCAAATATCACTGCAGCCACAGGGGGGACCATCACAGCCCTAGCCGGTACGGCAGGAACCAATCAAGATTACATTGATACTGATATCAACGGTACGGTTCATATCATCACCAACGGAGACATCAATATCAATAACAGCGACAGCCTGACACTGATCGCAGACAGTGTTTCTGGGCAGGTAAATGCAAATGCTGCAGGCGATCTAGATTTGTCCAATACAATTGGAGATCTCCTGATCGGATTTGTCAGCGCAGCTGGCAAGTCAGTAATAACTTCGGTTGCAGGCATAGCTGCCGGCGACAGACTGGGGCATGACGCTAATGTATGGGCCGCCAACATTTCCTTCATAGCGCAGGATGGCGGAATTGGCACCGACCAGGTTCCGCTCACCATAGACAGCGATGCTGCAGAGGGCGGCAAACTCTCGGCCAGCGCCGCAGGTGGAGCCATAAATATCAACGAGTTGATTGGAGATCTAATCATAGACGTCATCAATGCCAGCGGCAACGGCACCATAAATATTGCCGCAGCAGGAGGCATCGAGGTTGGTACCATAACTTCAAGCGGCGGCGGCGATGTCACACTTTCCGCTGGAAGCGGGTCTATAACTGAAACCAGCACTGCCGATACGATTGCGGCTGCAGTAGGAGCTAAAATATCGGCAGCTCAGGCCCGCAGTGCAGCTGATCTGGCTGCAGCCCAGGCTCTGATACTGCAGCATTATGTGACTGACCTATTGCCCGGAATATTAGGCCGACCCGCAGCTCAACGAGCCTTAGAGGACGCCATCCAAGAATTGGCCGCGGCTGAGCAGAACCTGCTTAATATCAAGGCCAACATAAATGCTGTCCAGGCTGCACTGTTTGACCTCCAGGATGAAAAAGCAGGGCTCGATGAGGATTTGGCTCATGCCCAGACTGCACTGGCCAATGCCATCCTTTTCCGCGATACGCTCACCGATCCGGATCAGATTGCAGCTCAAGATCTTATCATCGCTGCTTTGCAGGATGATGTATCTACTGCCCAAGCCGTTGTAAATTCCAAGCAGGTACAGCTCAACCTCAAGAATGCTGAGCTGGGAGTTCTGCAGGAGCAGAACATGGAAATGGAAACTGTGACCATTCCTCTGTTGACACTGAGTCGCCATGATGCTCAGGGGATAGTGAACGAAATTGACCTTCAATTGGCCCAGGCCCAAATCGACCTGGTAGATGCCAAAACCGGACAGGCCAGCAGTTTAGAAGCAGCCGCTGTGTTCCTGGAGGGCCAGGCTATAGAAATGATGGCCGATGCACTGGCTTCAGGCATTAACACCTCAGGCAACCTGACCCTGAACCTCCTCAGTGCTGGCACTATCGGTTCAGAGGACAACGCATTGGGACTGACCACTGCAGGCACTTTGAGAATAACGACCGGTCAGGGTACTACTCTGTACGGACTTTATATCGAAAGCGGCGGAGATCTCTTCCTGGCCCCGGTCATTGTTAACGGAGATGTTCACATTGATTCATTGGGAGACATCAGGGGCATGACAGGTTATTCCGGGACCGATATAACAGCTGATAATGCCGGCCTGAACAGCCTCCTGGGAGATGTCGGGGCATCGACAGATCCGCTGCTTACCAATGTAAACCAGATTACTGCCATCGGGGACAACGTCTATATCAGCAATCAAAAAGCTCTCACAGTAGACACCGTAATGGGTAATAATGTAGACCTGGATGTGGCAGGGAGCATCACCTCAGGTGCTGCCGCAGGAGGAGGCAATGTCAGCAATATCATCGCCGGGCAGTTGACTCTGGAGGCCGATGGAAGCATTGGCTCGGCAGACAACCGCCTGGCCAGCGCGGTTGATCAACTCACCGTTAGCGCTCCGGAACTGTGGCTGATGAACAATTCCGAACAACTCACCATCAACCGCATTAATACCACGGGCAGAACCGATCTTGTGGCCGCAGGCAGCGTTATAGACAGCGGCAGCGCCAGAAGCATTAATGCCAGCGAACTGAATATCAATGCTTTCGGCAATGCTGGTGAATCAGTGGATAACCCCTTAGATGTATGGGTGCCCGGAAATAAGGTTACCGCAGCGTCGACCTATGGATCCGTGTATTTGACCAACTGGTTCAAGGAAGGCGGCGGCGGAGGCGGCGGTGGCATTAAACCCCCTGTTACCCTGATCGATCCCCAGACGGGAGTGACTGTTACCGGAAAGGGGATTTCAACTACCGCAAGGCTGGTTGTCACCGAAGCTACCGAACATCAAGAAGAAACTTGCCGGGTCTGCAAGTTCATTCGGGAACTGGTGACTTCAGGCAAAGCCCTGGTCAACTACGACATATCCTTGACCCGAGCATTTAAAGGCAGTGTAACAGTTAGTATTCCGGTGGGAGCCGAATACGAGGGTCAGTTGTTGACGGTCTTAAGCTGCAAGGATGGCAAACTAAGCTCATTTGAGGTTATGGCTAAAGGTGGTGTGGTGAGCTTTGAAACCAACACCCTGGCAGCCTACGCGGTACTCGGCGGCAAATACAGGATAATCGCCCACAGCGGGCAGTACACCCTGGTTGACGGACAGATTGTACCAATGGCCCAGGGCCAATTTAAGGACGTTGGAACGGCTGACTGGTATTTCGCCGCCATAGCATATGTATATGCTATGAATATTATGGAAGGCATCGCCGAAGACCTTTTCGATCCTAAAGGCACAACCACCAGAGCTATGCTGACTACGATACTTTACCGCCTCGAAGGTCGTCCAACAGTTGCGGGTTACACCAGCTTCAGTGATGTTGAAGGCAGCCTGTGGTACACCGATGCCATCACCTGGGCTGAAGCCAATGGTATCATTGACGGGTATGGAAACAGCCGTTTCGGCCCCAACGACCCCATCACCCGCGAGCAGATAACTGCTGTTCTTTACCGTTACACTGCTGGCAAAGGTAAAGATGTCAGAGCCAGGGGAGAACTGAAGAGCTTCAGGGATGCCGCCAAGGTGTCTGATTATGCCCTGGGTGCCATGAGATGGGCTGTAGGGCAGGGATTGATCCAGGGCAAAGACAATAGTTACATAGATCCCACCGCCCCTGCCACCAGGGCTGAGATAGCAGCCATAATACATCGCTATTTGGAGATCTACGGTGGTATGCTGGTGGTAGACGATGATCTGCTGGGGCTTAATAATTAGCATGGAGCATGTGAAGAATTTGTGACAACTTTTATCTAATCCAAAAGATCAGGGAAAAAATGATATCAGGGTAGAATAGTCTACACTTCTCGATATCCCGCCGATGGCGGGATGTTTTTCTATTGGGTTTAGAACGGCATAATATTGTGCATCAACAGCTTGGCGAAAGATGAATAATTCTGAGAAAAACGGCAATCGGCTTTAATATAACCGGGTACGAACAACACGAACCAGCAATTGTCCTTGAACCGGACCGGAACTTGTGCTAGAATATGTCTTGCGACAAACGCAGGGGAGTAGCTCAATTGGCAGAGCATCGGTCTCCAAAACCGAGGGCTGGGGGTTCGAGACCTCTCTCCCCTGCCAGTATGACAAATAGCGGGATTCCTTAAGAGGATTCCCGTTGTTATTTTTCTGACCTTCGGCCAATGATATTCATCCGCCGGGCGTTTACTCTAATACAGGCAATATATGTCAAGAAAGTACATAAACTTAAAGCCCCGTGAAGTCTTTTAATTGAGACTTTGCGCTCAGTTGCAAGAGGGTATGTCCTCAATTTGATGGAAATAAGCCCAATAATATCGTAAAAAAGAGTATAATATGTGCAGAATAAGTACGGATGGGTTGCCAAACCGCTTTTTAGGGGAAATTAAGCTAACATCAGTATTGCGGATGACAAACCTATTCCGTAACAGATAATACATTTTTGCACATAGTTATTATCAAAATTGTATAATGTTTTATCAGAGCAAGTTTAGCGCTTTGATGTTTTTAAGGAGTTATTTGATTGGTTGTTGAGATAGAAGGGCAAAAGATCCATTTCAAGGTTTCCGGACATGGCCGGGATCTGGTTCTGCTCCACGGATGGGGCGCTGACCTGTCGTTGATGAACCCTATTCACAAGCATTTTGAAAGCTGCTTTCACACCTTCTCAGTTGATCTGCCAGGGTTCGGACTTAGCGATCCTCCGCCCCGCCAGTGGGGCGTGTCCGACTATGCCGCGGTAGTGAATGGATTCCTGCTTAGCCAGGGAATGGAGCGCCCCATTTTAATGGGCCATTCCTTCGGCGGCAAGGTATCTATCTGTTTGGCCGCTCAGCAGGTTCCCATACATAAGCTGATTCTGGTGGATAGTTCCGGCATCGTCCCCAAAAGAGATGCCAGGTACTATATTAAGGTGTATTCATTTAAGACGGCACGTCAAATTATGCAACTTCCCGGCTTGAGACAGATTTTCCGCCGCCGCCTGGAGGAATTAAAAAATCACTCCGGCTCCGAGGATTACCGCAATGCCCGCGGGGTGATGCGGGAAACTCTGGTGAAGGTTATAAATGAGGATCTTACCCCGATGCTGGCGCTGATAAAGGTACCCACCCTGTTGATGTGGGGCGCTGACGACACCGCCACTCCGGTTTCAGACGGACGTTTGATGGAGCAATTGATTCCTGACGCCGGATTGGTGGTTTTGGACAATGCCGGCCATTACTCTTATTTGGATCGTCTCTCAGATTTTTTGCATATCACCACACAGTTTTTAGAGGAAGATATGGAGATCAAAGATGCCTAGCGGAACCACAGTGGTTATAGCGGTATTGGCCCCATGGCTGTTGTATACCGCCCTTAAGATCAATAAAGCGGCTCACTACCTGCAGTTGAGCGGTTACTTTGCCGGGCGCTATGTGCGCTGGGTGAGAGGCAACTTGCTGCGGGTGACGGGCTGGCTGGATCTATTGCCCCTGTTGGCCATTGCCTTGTTATGGTGGCAGAGAACAACGGTGGCCTACTTTGTGTGGGGCATACTGTATCTCATAATGGCGGTGGCGTATTTCAATACGCAACGGCAAATGGGGGCCAAAAAGAAGGTTGTCTACACCAGCCGCTTGAAAAGGCTGTTGATACTGGCTGCCGTTTTGACGCTGGCTTTGAGCTGCTGGGCGATACGAAGCCTTTGGGCGCCCGGACTGCATATCACTTCTTTGGGTGTACTGTACGCGGTCAGCACCTTTACCTGGCTTCTGGTCTTGGCAGCCACCATAATCATCTGGCCGTTGGAGAAGGCCATTAATTTTTGGTACTACCAGGATGCAGAGCAGATCCTGGCCAATCACAATTCGCTCAGGGTTATAGGCCTCACCGGCAGCTATGGCAAGACCAGCACCAAGAATTTTTTAAACCGCATCTTAGCCGAGCGTTTCAATGTACTGGCAACTCCGGAGAGCTACAACACCACTATGGGGGTCATCCTCACCACCCGCACCCGGCTTAAATCCACCGATGAGATCTACCTCGTGGAGATGGGAGCCCGAAAGAAGGGCGATATTAAAGAAATCTGCGATTTAGTCCACCCCAGTATGGGGATTATCACTTCCATCGGCGAGCAGCATCTGGAGACTTTTAAAAATCTGAACAACATCAAGCTTACCAAGTTTGAACTGATTCAAAGCCTGGGAGAAGGCGGAGTGGCTTTTGTCAACGGTGATGATGAAAACATCCGCTCCCTGCCCAGAGTGCCGGGGGTGCGCTATGTCTTGTACGGCATCAATGCCGAGGATTTGGACTACCGGGCTGGTTCCATTCAATACGACTCCCGCGGTTCGGTTTTCACGGTATGCAGCCGCAAGGGGCAGCAGGGGGTTTTCAGGACCCGCCTTCTGGGGCGGCACAACATCTACAATATCCTGGCTTCCACCGCGGTGGCTTGTGAACTGGGCATGGATATGGCCACGGTAGCTCTGGCAGTGCGCAATCTGGCACCGGTTGAGCATCGCCTGGAGGTAAAACGGGTTCAAGATTATATCATTATAGACGATGCCTTCAATTCCAATCCGGTAGGCTCCAAGATGGCCCTGGAGGTGCTTTCCAAAATGGAGGGTGGTAAAAAAATTATAATCACCCCGGGCATGGTTGAACTGGGCAGCCGGGAATACGAACTTAATTATGAATTCGGTCAGGCCGCAGCTGCGGTCTGTGACTATATCATACTCGTAGGGCCCCGGCAGACCCAGCCTATACAGGAAGCCTTAAAAGAGGCTTATTACCCCAACAATCAGTATTTTGTGGCCAGGAACTTAAACCAAGCCCTGCAGCACTTAAGCCTAATCGCTAATAAGGGCAGTGTGGTTCTATTTGAGAACGATCTGCCTGATACATACAATGAGTAAAGCATTCCTGTAAAGATGTGTA
>DHGD01000135.1 GCA_002402575.1 Syntrophomonas sp. UBA4807 | reverse complement strand
CGCTGCCGGCTGCGAGAGAAAAACCAGGTTTTGCCGGTTTCCACGGTCTTCTGCAAAGCGGTCTCATTCATATAGGCGACCATTAGGACCTGGCCGCTGCTGGCATCCTGTATTACGGCCGGCACCAGGCCGCCCTGTTTAGCGAAGTCAATGGTTTCAATCATTGCGTATTGCCACTCCTTTGTCTCTAAGGTATTGTTTAGCCTCACGGATGGTATATTCCCGATAATGGAAAATAGAAGCGCATAACACCGCATCAGCATGGCCATAATAAACAGCATCGTAGAGGTGTTGGAGATTTCCGGCTCCTCCCGAGGCTATTACCGGTATTCCGGCGTAATCGCTGACGGCGGCGGTCAATTCCAGGTCATAACCATCTTTGGTNNTGTCCATGCTGGTGAGAAGGATCTCTCCCGCCCCCAATGTTTCCGCCCGTCTGGCCCATTGCAGAGCATCTAGGCCGGTTGGTATTTTGCCGCCGTTGATGAAAACCTCCCAGCCTTCCCCCTCCTGGCGGCGACGCGCATCAATGGCCACCACTATGCACTGACTGCCGAAGCGGCGCGCCCCGTCGGTGATCAGGCCGGGGTCACGGACTGCTGCAGAGTTCACAGAAACCTTGTCAGCCCCTGCGGCGAGCAGGCAGCGTATATCATCGCTAGTGCCGATGCCGCCGCCTACGGCGAAGGGGATGAAAACCTCGCGGGCGGTGTTTTTGACCACTTCGATCATAGTTTTGCGCTGTTCATGAGAAGCGCTGATATCCAGGAATACCAGCTCGTCAGCCCCCTCCCGGTCATAGTATGCGGCCAGGCTGACCGGATCGCCGGCATCCCGCAGGTCCACAAAGTTTATACCTTTCACCACCCTGCCTTGATGAACATCCAAGCAGGGGATAATCCTTTTGGCCAGCATCTTTATCCCTCACTGTTCCTCGGCGGCCGCCAGGGCCTGGCCGAGGTTCATTTTGCCGTCATATAAAGCCTTGCCCACTATGGCTCCGTCCATTCCCGGAAGCTTTAATGCCTTTAAAGCTTTGATGTTCTCCGGGCTGGAAACGCCTCCCGAAGCTATTATATTCAACCCGGTCTGCCGCAACATGGTATTTATGGCCTCCAGGTTGGGTCCTTGCAGCCTGCCGTCGCGGCTGATATCGGTATATACCGCGGTGCGGATGCCTAGATCATACATCTCCCGGCCGAATCTCACCGCGTCGAGATCGGAAACCTTGACCCAGCCCTGCACCGCCACCTTGCCATCCCGGGCATCGACTCCCAGGACGATACGCTCCGCACCGAAACGCTCTAAGAGCCTTTGCACAAATTCCGGGCTGCTCACCGCTTTGGTGCCTATAATCACCCGCGCTGCCCCTAAATTCAATATATATTCCACATCTTCTTCGGTGCGTAATCCGCCGCCCACCTGGATTGGTATATCCACCGCCGCGGCGATGGCCCGAATGGCGTCCCGGTTGACAGGCCGGCCGCCGAAAGCCCCGTCCAGGTCGACTATATGCAGATAGCGGGCTCCGGCGGCCTGGAAATCCAGGGCCACCTGCCGGGGATCGCTGGAGTACACGGTTTCCTGGTCGGCCCGCCCTTCAATCAGACGCACACAACAGCCATCTTTCAAATCAATGGCCGGATAAATCATCATATCGGTTTACCTCCGTCGGCAATCACATAAAAAATGAGCGGTTTCCCGCATTTCTGGTCCGTAGCGGACATATTCCCGGACTTGGCGGCTTACGGCTACAACCGGGCAAAATTATTCAACACCTTTAAGCCCACTTCCCCGGATTTTTCTGGATGGAACTGAGTCGCGAAGAGGTTGCGGTGTTCCAAGGCGCATACGAAATCATAGCCGTAGTTGCAACTGGCTCCGGCCCATTGGTTATCTCCGAGATTGACATGATAAGAATGCACGAAATAAAAATAGCTCGAAGGTGCCACACCGGCAAACAATCGGCTGCCCAAAACAGGCAGAATATCGTTCCACCCCATATGGGGCACTTTGAAGCGGTTCGGCAGCCGAAAGCGCGCGACCCGGCCCGGCACTAGGCTCAGGCCCTGATGCAAACCGTTTTCCTCGCTCTCATCACAAAACAGCTGCATTCCCAGACAAATCCCCAGAAGCGGAACATCCCGGGCAGCCACCTCTCTTACCGCATCATCCAGCCCCTTTTCGCGCAGGTTTTTCATGGCATCCTCAAAGGCCCCCACCCCGGGCAGGATCACCCGGGAAGCCTTGATTACCTTGTTGGGATCGCCGCTGATCTGGCAGTCATGCTGCAGTTTGCAGAGGGCGTTGTAAACACTGCCCAGATTGCCCATACCATAATCGATAATTAATATCAAAGTCTCATCCCCTATGGCCAACAGATAAAATTACAGTTTGCCTTTGGTCGACCAAACCCCTTCCAGACGGGGTTCGCGGGCTATGGCGGCCTTGAAGGCACGAGCAAAAGCCTTGAAAACCGCTTCAATTATATGGTGGCTGTTGGAGCCACGCAGTTGGTCGATATGTATATTTATGCCGCCCTGATTCGCTACCGCACGGAAGAATTCAGCTACGTTTTCAGTGGCGAAATTTCCTATCTGATCGCGTTCCAGGCTGACATTGTATACCAGGCAGGCCCGGCCCGACAGATCCAGAACCACACGCACCAGGGCCTCATCCATAGGCACGGTGGCTTCCCCGTAACGGTTAATGCCCTGTTTGCTCCCCAATGCCTGGCTGATGGCCTGGCCCAGACAGATGCCCATATCCTCGACGGAGTGGTGGTCGTCCACTTCCAGGTCCCCTCTGGATACCACCTTAAGGTTGCACAGACTGTGCGCCGCGAACAGAGTGAGCATATGGCTGAAAAACGGTATCTCCGTATCCACCTGATGCTTGCCGCTGCCATCCAGTTCCAGCTGCAGCAGGATTTCTGTTTCATTGGTTTTGCGTAATAACTCGGCGGCCCTGATATTCTCCATATTAGCCATCACTGCCTTTCCTTACCCGCACCGCATTGGCGTGAGCGGTCAATCCCTCTACAGTAGCCAGCTTTATTATATGGTCGGCGTCTTCCTTGATCCCCTGGCGGGAATAGTAGATGATACTGGAGGTCTTGGTAAAGGTATCGACCGTGACTGGTGAATAGAAACGCGCCGTCCCCCCGGTAGGCAGGATGTGGTTCGGTCCCGCAAAGTAGTCTCCCACCGGTTCAGGGGTATACTGGCCCATGAATATGGCCCCTGCGTTATGAATTTTACTTAACAGGTCAAAAGGGGCTTCCACCATCAGTTCCAAGTGTTCCGGAGCGATCAGGTTGGCCACTTTACAGGCTTCCTCCATGTCTCTGGTTGTTATAAAAGCGCCGTTGTTCTCCAGAGCCTCTACAATCATATTATGGCGTGACAGGCTCGCCACCTGCCGCCCCAACTCTGCTTCGACGCGATCCGGGAGGGTTGCATCCGGGGTCACCATTATACTCCGGGCAAGCACATCGTGTTCGGCCTGAGACATCAGGTCAGCGGCCACATAAACCGGATCAGCCTTATCGTCAGCGATTATTAAGATTTCACTAGGCCCGGCCAGCATATCGATATTCACATCCCCATATACCATTTTTTTGGCTAGGGTTACATAGATATTTCCGGGGCCGCTGATGAGGTCGACTTTTCTTATTCTATCGCTTCCCCAGGCTAAGGCAAATATCGCCTGGGCTCCGCCCATTTTATAAACTTCCTCCAGGCCTAGCTCATAGGCTGCTACCAGGGTATAGGGATTAATTTTGCCCAGTTTGTCGGGAGGGCTAACCATAGCGATTTGGGGCACCCCGGCAACCTGTGCGGGGATGGCGTTCATCAGCACTGAAGAAGGGTAGGCGGCAGTCCCGCCAGGCACATAAATCCCCACCCGTTCCAGGGGACGGTGCAACTGTCCCAGGATAACGCCGCGTTCATCAGGTTCCATCCAGGAGTTCTTTAACTGGCGGTTATGAAAGGCGGTAATATTTTCAATAGCATTACGGATGGCATAAATATAGGCGTCGTCAACCATTTCATAGGCCTTGTCGAATTCAGCCTCAGTGACCAGCATATTGGTTTCATTCACCGGTCCGTCGAAGCGGCGGGTGTACTCGAATATGGCCTCATCGCCGCGGGCCTTTATCTCCTGGCCGATGGCTCTGACCTGTTCTTCATAAGCCAGCATATTTTCGGCCCCGGCAGCCAGAAATTGCTGCAGGTCATGTTCGTCGGCCTTAATTCTTCTTATTTTCATCAACTGTTACCGCCTTTCGCCAGAGATTGCAGCCTCTCTATCAAGGGCTGAATGCGTTCATATTTGGTTCGGTAGCTGACTCGGTTGCAAATCAGTCGGGTGGTGGAATCCATAATCTTGACCAGTTCCACCAGATTGTTCTCGCGCAAGGTGCGTCCTGTGGAGACAATATCCACTATCATGTCCGATAAGCCCATCAAGGGCGCCAACTCGATATTACCGTGCAATTCGATGATCTCCACTTGCAGTCCCTGGTCTCGGAAAAAACGTTCCGCTGTCACCGGGAACTTGGTAGCCACCCGTTTGTAGTTCAGGTCTGTCAGTTTATTGTTTTTAATTTCTTCCGGAACTGCCACCACGAAGCGGCAGCAGCCGTACCTTAAATCTACCATTTCAAAAACGTCTTTGCCTTGTTCAACAATGACATCTTTACCCACTATGCCCAGATCGGCCGCGCCCTGTTCCACATAGGTAGGTACATCGGTGGGACGGCACATGATATATTTGATCATGGGCTGTTCATAATCGAAGACCATGCTGCGGCTGTCTTCGCTGACACCCTCAAAAGGCAGTCCGGCCTTATTAAAAAGGGCCACGGTGGGCTTTAATAGGGTGCCTTTGGATAATGCTATGGTTAAATATTGCTGTTCCATTTTGTTCCCCCTATTTCGTCCATAACGCTTGGCCGCTTAGTCATCTAGGTACTCCAGGCTCCAGTTGTCCCTGGACTCCGCTACCTTCAGCAGTTCTTTGCTGCCGCGCCCCAGTACGTCCATCTCTACTACCAGACCGGACTGTCGCAGCTCCTGGCAGCGTTTCAACACTCTCGCCATATCTTTTCCCCCCACCAGACAGTGGCGGGGTTCTGTTTCACGGCATTTCAAGACCAGGGCCAGGCGGTCGATGCCCACCGCAAAACCGGTGGCCGGACAGGAAAAACCAAACTGTTCCATCAGCCGGTCATAGCGCCCCCCGCCTAGAAGTCCGTAGCCCAAATCGGGTGAATAGCCCTCAAAAACCAGGCCGGTATAATAGTCCAAGCGGCGCAACACCCCCAGATCGATCATGATCTCATCCAAAACCCCGTATTGCCCTAAGGCCTCATAAACCTGCAGCAATTCCTCCACCGCAATAGATGCTGCCCGGTTCTTTTCAATATAGGGGATGCGCTTGATTACTTCCAGGCCGCCATGCAGTATGGGCAGGCTGGCTATAGTCTCTTTCCAGCCGTCCTCGATGTCCATGTTTTCCAACACTCGGTTCAGTTCCACCAGGTCTTTGCTTTCCACCAGGCTGCGGATCTGCTCACGTTCTGCTGCCAACAGGGCTTTGTCTTCTAATAGCGCGTTGCATATGCCGATCTGGTTGATGCTGATTTTGAATCGTCCCAGACCCAGGTCGCGCAGCAGCCGCACCGCTATATTGATTATCTCGGCATCCGCCCACGGGCCGGGGGCTCCCAAAAGTTCAAGTCCGGCCTGCCAGTACTCGCGGTACTGAGCCAAGTGGGGCTGCACATGGCGGAATACATTGCTGATATAGAACAGACGCTGGGGCATTTCCTCGCGCAGATGGGTCGAGGCCAGTCTGGCAATGGAAACGGTCACCTCGGGACGCAGTGACAGAATGCCCCCTTCACGGTCCATGAACAGAAACAACTCGCCGCGGATTTTCTTGCCCGCCCCGCTCTCAATCACCTCCAGGAATTCAAAAGTGGGGGTGATTACCTCGCGGTAACCGTAACTGCTGAATAAGCGGGATGCTTTGCGTTCAATATTTCGTTTCACCTTTACCTCATCGGGCAACATATCTCGCAGCCCTTTGGGCACTTCTCTGTTCTTCATGGATAATACCTCGCAAAATTACAATAACTTGGCGTCATTTATCATCAGTTCAAATTCGCAGCCCAGGTATTCAGCCGCCCTTCTGCTCATCATCATCTTGGTAAGGAAAATTTCAAAATACTCCATCACCGAAGTAACCTCGATATCGATGGTGATCTTCAGGCTGATGACCTTGTTGTGCGCATCCACTTCCAGATGCGAATCGGTAACTGCATAATTGACCCGGTCGCGGGGAGTAAAGGTGGAAAAATCCCGTTTTCTGACGCGGGAACGCTTGACATCGGATTTGTCAGCGAGTATCACGGCAGCCGCTACATTGTTGACACTTTTTCCCTCGGCATGTTCTTCATGATTGCCAATGGCTCCCATAATAATGGCAATTTCCTCAGGGTCCATGCCCATATCCAAGAGGATGCGGAAAGACATCAAGGCACCTGACATACCGTGTCCGTAGCGGTTGATCAGGTTGCCGATATCATGCAGATACCCGGCGATTGCAGCTAATTCCGCCTCACGCGGTGGATAACCAAGCTTGCTGAGGATGTCGCGGCTGAGCCGAGAAACCAGTTCGGCATGGTTGATGCTGTGTTCTATGGCGCCGATAGTGCCTATATACTCATTGCCCACCAGCATATAACTCTGTACCGCCTGATTGTTCTTGATATCATCAAGGGTTATCAAATTATTTCCTAGCCTCCCCACTCTTTTTTTAGTTTGCCCGCCTTAACAGCGGAGCGGGTTCCGGGAGGTATACTGTTCAGGATCTCCAGAGCTTTTTGCTGCTGGCCAGACTGCTGCAGCAATTCTGCCTGGGCTAGTAATTGGGCTGCGTACGATTCCTTTTCCGCCTGGGCGATGCGCTCGTGCATATCTTCGCTTTTGCCCAAAGCCTCCAGGTCGCGATAGCGCTGAATGGCTTCCTGATAACGTCCCTGACCCTGGAGTTCGCTGCCTTCCATAACAATACGACGTACCTCAATACGTTGCGGCAGGGTATATAGGAGATATAGATAGCCAGTGCCGATAACCAGCAGCAAAACCCCTGAAATTACAAAGGGCAGAGATTTGCGGCGCTGTTTTGCCATATACCCTAACACGAATATAACTGGCACACCCAGCATGAAGGTTACCTTGAGAAATTCACGGGTGGGCAAGAAAAGCAACATAGCCACGGCGATTAACAACACTGCCCAGCGCAGGGCGATCTGCCTGGACCAGTTCAATAGTTAGCCCTCCTTCGCGAGGCCTTTATGCCCAATATCCTTGCGGTAATGCATATTCTCAAAGCTAATTTTGGCGGCTTCCCGGTAAACCCGGTCTATGGCTTCACGGATACTGTCCGCGGCGCTGACCAGGTTCAACACCCGCCCGCCGTTGGTTACTATCCGGCCTGCTTTTTTGGCAGTGCCGGCATGAAACACTATGGTGTCTCTATCCACCGCATCCAATCCTGAAATGGGCAATCCCTTCTGATAGCTCTCCGGATAGCCTCCCGAAGCCAGCACCAGACATACACAACTGCCCGGTTTGATTCCCAGCCGCACTCCCTTGATATCTCCGCGGGCTGAAGCCTCCAGCACCGGCAGTAAATCTCCATCCAGCATGGGCATGATAGCCTGAGTTTCAGGATCCCCAAAGCGGCAGTTAAATTCCAGCACTTTGGGGCCGTCAGCGGTGATCATCAAACCGGCGTATAAAACTCCCTGGTAAGGACAGCCTTCAGCCTGCATAGCGGCTATAACCGGTTCTACAATAGTCTTCAGAACCTCCTGATGAAGTTCCGCAGTATACACCGGAGGATTTACATAAGCGCCCATTCCTCCAGTGTTAGGTCCCTCATCATTATCATAAACCTGTTTGTGATCCTGGGCGGCCATCAGCGGCAGGTAATTTTGTCCGTCACTGATGGCAAAAAAACTGACCTCTTCGCCTTCCAGGAATTCTTCGATGACCACCTTGTCACCGGCCTTGCCAAACTGACGGTCCTGCATCATGCCGACCAGGGCCGCTGTAACCTGGGCCTCGGTGGAAGCGATGACAACCCCTTTGCCGGCCGCCAGCCCGTCAGCCTTAATCACCGCGCGGCGCCCGTTTTTGATAAAATCCAGGGCATATTTCAGGGCCGGTTGCATATCTTCAAAAGTCTCATAAGCTGCCGTGGGAATGTTATATTTGCGCAACAGGTCTTTGGCAAAAACCTTGCTTCCCTCCAGCCTGGCCGCAGCGGAAGTTGGGCCAAAAATCTGCAGGTCATGGTCGTGAAACAGCTCCACGATACCTGCCGTCAAGGGTACTTCGGGGCCCACCACAGTGAGGTCGATCTTCTGGCTCCAGGCGAAAAAGAGGAGCTCACTAAGGTCGTCCACCTCGATGTCTTCACACTGGGCCAGCTCGGCTATGCCGGGATTGCCCGGGGCGGCATAAATCTTTTCAACCTCCGCGCTCTGGGCCAGTTTCCACACCAGAGCATGTTCCCTGCCGCCCTGGCCGATCACCAGTATCTTTTTACCCATACTTACCCCCCTCATACAATTTATCCCTCTGCGGCGGACGTCCTGCAAAGAGACGGTATAGATTAATAGGATACCATAAATCCAGATAGTGTAAATAGGTTTTAGTGTTTAAAGTGGCGCACCCCGGTGAAAACCATGGCGATACCATGTGCATTGCATTCGGCGATGCTCATTTCATCGCGGATGGAACCGCCTGGCTGTATGATGGCTTTGACCCCGGCCGCTATAGCCACCTCCACCGAATCCTTAAAAGGGAAGAAAGCATCGGAAGCCATGACCGAGTTGTGGGCTTTGTCGCCGGCCATTTCCACAGCAATGCGGGCCGAACCGACCCGGTTCATCTGCCCGGCCCCCACCCCAATGGCCTGTCTTGCTTTGGCCAGTACGATGGCATTGGATTTGACATGCTTGCATACTTTCCAGGCAAACAGCAAGTCCTCGATCTGTTCGGTGCTGGGTTGAGCCGTAGTAACCACCTGCAAGTCGCTGGCGGTTATTTTGTCCCGGTCGGATTCCTGAACTATGAACCCTCCGTCTACACTTTTAACTTGCCAGGTTGCGGAAGGATTTATTTCTAAACGCAAAATGCGCAGATTAGTCTTCTTACAAAGGATTTCCAGAGCCTCTTTATCGTAATCCGGCGCGATGACAACCTCCATAAAGAGCTTTGCCGCCTTTTGGGCGGTCTCCTCGTCCACCCGTCCGTTGAAAGCCACAATGCCGCCGTAGGCGGAAACCGGATCGGCTTCCAAAGCGCGCTCGTAAGCTTCGGCTAAGTTGCTTCCCAAAGCGGTGCCGCAAGGGTTGTTGTGTTTTATTATCACACAGGCCGGTGCGGTAAATTCGCGCACCAGATCCCAGGCCGCCTGTGTGTCGATAATATTATTATAGGAAAGATCTTTGCCGTTGAGCTGCTGGGCATCCGGCAATCCTGCCCCCAAAGGCAGCATATCCCGGTAAAAGGCCGCCCGCTGATGGGGGTTTTCGCCATAACGCAGTCCATACACCTTTTCCCCGGCATGGACATAAGTGTCAGGCAGATCGCTCCCGGTTAATTTGGCCAGATACGCGCTGATCATGGTATCATAGCTGGCGGTGTGGCGAAAGGCTTCCAGAGCCAGATCCAAGCGAGTGGCCTCATCCACCAGGCCATTTTGCAGTTGCTGCAAAATCAGCGGATACAGTTTCGGGTTAGTAACTACCACTACGTCGCGGTAATTCTTGGCAGCCGACCTGACCATGCTGGGGCCGCCGATATCTATGTTCTCAATAGCCTCTTCCAATGTCACCCCGGGTTTGCTGACCGTAGCCTTGAAGGGGTACAGGTTGACTGCCACCAGATCAATAGGAGTAATCTGGTTTTGCTCCAACTCGGCCAGATGCTTCTGATTCCTAATAGCCAAAATCCCGCCATGAATTTTAGGATGCAGGGTTTTGACACGCCCGTCTAGAATTTCAGGAAAACCGGTGACCTCTGCCACCTTGGTAACCTGTACACCGGCCTCCTGCAGAGTACTGTAGGTTCCTCCGGTACTGATGATCTCATAGCCCAAATCAGTGAGACCTTGGGCAAACGCTATCAGGCCGCTTTTGTCGGAAACGCTCAAGAGAGCCCTTTTTGTCATTGCAATACCTCCCTAATTCCAAAAATCACAACCATATACAGCATTATGGCGTTAACAATCTATACTAAATGCAGGTCCAGCTGCTGACCCAGCCCTCAACAGATAAATATCCGCCGACCCTCCAGGTAAATCCGCCCTTCAGCGAGCAGCTGCAGGCAGCGCCAGTAAATTTTATGCTCTTCCACCAGTATCCGGGTGGCCAGGCTGTCTTCATCATCGTCCTGCGCTACCGACACCACGGCTTGCATGATAATGGGACCGGTGTCCATACCCTCGTCAACCAGGTGCACCGTGCAGCCGCTGTATTTGACTCCGTATTCGACCGCCTGGCGCTGGGCGTGCAAACCCATAAAAGAAGGCAACAGAGAGGGATGTATGTTGACCACCCGGTCCTGGTAGGCATCAAGCAGCACACTTCCTACTATGCGCATATATCCGGCTAAAACCACCACATCAACCGACTCAGCCTGCAGCAACTCCACCAGGTGTTGTTCGTACTCACTTTTGCTGTTAAAGTCCCGCGGATTGACAAAGCGGTTTTTTACATTATGTACTTTAGCTTTTTGCAAAACGGCAGCATCCCGGTTATCACTTATCACCACGGCCATAGTGGCGTTCAATTCCCGGCGGATGATGGCAGTCATGATGGCATCGAAATTGCTGCCCCGCCCTGAAGCCAGAAGTCCCAAACACAGTCTTCCGGCTTCCATTATGCGTCTCATAATAGTTTGACCCCTTCCGTTTCACGGCTCACCCGTCCGATGAGCAAGGGGCTCTCGCCCTGTTCACGCAAGACTTGCATAGCCATATCAACATCGGTGGTGCCTACAGCTATGATAAAGCCGATACCCATATTAAAGGTGCGATACATCTCAGCTTTCTCCACCGAACCAAGTACGGCGATCAAATCAAATA
>DHGD01000031.1 GCA_002402575.1 Syntrophomonas sp. UBA4807 | reverse complement strand
CGCCTGAGTGCTGCCAGTTCAACCGCTTTTAGTTCCACCGCCTGCCTGGCCTCAAACAAATCGGAAATTATATCGCTGCTGGTTTCTATCATAAAGTCGATTTTGGAGAGCAGTTCTTTAATATCAATATGTTTTAAGTAGACTCCATCGCCGGGAATATACTGAATGACTTCCATAAACTCCATTATCTTCAAGGCTTCTCGGACCGGGACCCGGCTGACCTGAAACATCTCGGCCAGTTCACGTTCTGAGGGCAGTTTATCCCCAACCTTAAGCTTGCCTTCCAGGATCATATCTTTTATGCGCTTAATGATAATCTCATACAGTCTGACCGATTGTGCTTCGCTTGCTCTGGCAATAGGTTTATACACTTCTGGCACCTTCCATAATTTGCTGCAGTTTCTATTCAGGGTTAAGTGGTATACCAATATACCACTATGGTTTAAGTATACAATAACACTGATAAAATGGCTATAAGTAGTTTTTTTATAAAAAATTTAGACTGTAACAATAAGTCAACATAGTGTAACAATCAGGTTACGTTTCATGATACGGTTTTAAGCCTGTCTGGACGCACTACATTTCAGGAACGGCCTGTTTTAAGGGCTTTGATTAAGAATAGCCCAGGCTGGCACCAAATTTGCACAGCTTAGTTTTAAACAAATTATGCGCAAAGGAGGAATGCCAGAGAATAGTAATGCCGTTTTTCTATGTACTGCCAGAACTGGAAAAAGGAGTGAAGCCATGAATACTCAGAAAAGACTCAGCAGAAGGTCATTCCTTAAATGGACCGGGATATCCGCCGCTATTATGGTGATGGATTCCCCGCTGAGGAACTTTGACGTAGCCTATGCGTTCGGAGAGCATCCCCAGGAAAAACCCCGTTATCTGGCCAAGAAAAAAATTCCCCAGGTATGTGCCCGAGCATGTGAATGTGATTGCCATTACGACATCGTAGTCGGGGTAGATCAGGTAACCGGTCTGGAAAGGGCTCTGACCATTGAAGGCAGGCCGGACGACCCGGTTTCCCGGGGCAAGTTTTGCATAAAAGCTCTGGGCTTTGTTGATGGCATGTACAACCCTGATCGCTTATTGGTGTCTTTAAAAAGGACCAACCCCAAACGCGGCGAAGGGGAAGATCCTGGCTGGGTGACGGTTAAGTCCGAGGATGCGGTCAAAGAGATCATTGAGAAAATGAAGACCTACAACCGTGATGAGATCTTGTTTGCCTCTCCCGGTGATCCTTACAGCAACCGTTTGTGCCGATCTCTGGGGGTGACCAGAAGCGACCAGCGAACAGAGTGCTTCGGAACCCATTATTATCTGAATTCTTTGATGATTACCAATCCTCCCAACAAGTACTACTCCAGCACTTATACGGTTACTCATTCCCTGTGGGGGTTTGATTACAGCCAGACCAAATATATGTTATGGTTCGGATTCGATTCTTTCAGCAAGACCGCCAAGGCAGGCATTTTAAACCACATTGTGGAAGGCAAACGCAATGGCACTAAAATCGTTACCTTTAATCCGGTGAGAACCCCGTTAGCCGACGGTATGGCTGATGAATACTATGCCATAAAGCCGGGCACCGACCTGGCTGTAGCCTTAGCCATGATCAAAGTCATTGTGGACAACAAACTCTATCAGGCGGACTTTTTAAGAGACTACACCGATGCCGGAGTTTTGATCGACACGGCCACCAAAAAACGCCTGACCGATGCCCAGGGAACCTGGCTGGCATGGAGTAATTCCGAAAAGAAGGCGGCGCCGGTAAATACTGTCAAGGATATGGCTTTCGACGGCGGACCTTTCACTTTTGACTACAACGGACAACAGATCACTGCCAAGCCTGTTCTGCAGCTGCTGCAGGAGAATGTCAAAGACTGCTCTCCGGACTGGGCGCAAGGCATCAGTGAGGTACCTGCCGCGGACATTGAGAGGATTGCTCGCGAATTCGCCAAGGCCGCGCCAACGGTATGTATACCCAATCTTAAGCGCGACGCCGCTGGACCAAATTACTCCAACAGCTGGAGGTTGATGCAGTCCATTAATATACTGCATATGCTGACTGGTTCATTAGACCATGACGGAGCAGTTCTGTTCCTCAGCGGGGTAAAAATCCCCTGGCTGGAAGATGTGGATCCCATTGTCAAGCCCTACCCGGAACAGCCGGCAAGTCCGCCCGACTACCGCAATCAGTTCCCGGTGACCGACAACATCTACAAATACAAAGATTTCAGCGCACCGGGGCATTACGGGATGGTGGGTCACGGACTCTTTCATAAGAAGAATATTAAAATGTTATTCTTCAAAGGCCCCCACCGCGGGTTATTCGCCTTGATTCAGCCGCAGATGACGGAAGCGGCTATGATTGATATGGACCTGGTGGTCGACTGGAATCTGTACCCGGATGATAATGCCTATTGGTGCGATTACGTTCTGCCGGCTCCCCATCAATATGAGGAATCCAAGCTGGACATCAGGCAGTACTATCCCAAGTGGCCTTGTCTGGTGGGAGGCGATGCGGTGCAAAAATCTCCCGGAGATGTTATCGGCTGGGGCAAAGTGGCAAACATGATCGGCATGGCCTTAGCGCCTGAGTACTGGACCACGGACGGCAGCTCAGACCCTGCCAAGCTGATTAAGGGCAACACCAAAGATCCGGCCTTAAAAGCGGTAGGAGCCGCGGCGGACGGCACTGATTTTATGAAGAACAAAAACGGTTTTTGGATTGACAAAAAACCTTATGAGAATTACAAAACTATTCGTGAAATAGGTTTTGGCAGACCAGATGGCCGGGTAAAGCTGTATGTCGACGAATTTGTTGAAGTTGGTTTTGATGGACTGCCCACCTTCCAACCCCGCTGGACCGCACCGGAAGGGGAATACGAGTTCTCCCTGCTTATTACCAGAGCCGGGTGGCATATGCATGCCGATCCCAACTTCATCGACAATCCGGCCTTAAATATGCTTTCCGCTAAAAACCATATCGATTGTGTGTGGATCAGCCCCAATGCTGGCAAGAAGCTCAATTTGCAGAATGGGGACGAGGTTATTTTGGAGACCAATCCCAAGTACATGCCGGAGTTGCCCAGGCCAGTTAAATCCAAAGTCTTCATGTCTTCGCGCATAACCCGGGATGACTGTGTAATGCTCTTCCACGGCATCGGCCACCGCTCCAAATGGCTTAAGCATGGTGTGTGGGGGTATCGTGACGGCGACTTGATTCCGCAGAAGGATCCGAATATCTGCAAACAATATGACCCTACCGGAATGGGCTGGGTTGAGGATGTTTATGTTCGGATAAAAAAGGCCTAGGGAGGGTAGTGGAATATGAAACAATACGCGATTTTACTAGACGGCCGATTCTGTACCGGATGCAACACTTGTTTCTACAAATGCGTGCAGGAGAATAGAATTCACGATGTAGCCGCCAATGGCAATACCCGAACAGTGGTGCAGATAAATGACGAGGGCATGTATCACCAGCGCTGTATGCATTGCCTGGAACCTACCTGTGTGGAAAACTGCCCCAAAAAAGCCCTCACCAAAACCGATTACGGCCCGGTTTTATGGGATACCAATGTGTGCATCCGCTGCGGTACTTGTGTTCAGAAATGTCCCTTCCACGTACCTAAGCTGGACAAAGAGCACAATCAGATTGTGAAATGCAGCATGTGCGCACACCGCGATCTAGGCAAAGATGAAAAAGCCATCCCCGCCTGCGTGCAGGTTTGCCCCACCGGAGCCTTGGAATTCGGGGAAAGAGAAGCCATGATAGCCAAAGCCCAGAAGATGGCTGGTGACGGCAAGTTGAATCTTTATGGCTTGGAGGAAAATGGCGGAACCAGTATGTTTATCCTCACCAAGGCCGATCCCGCAGTGGTCGGTTACCCGGCGGTGGATAAGTTCAAGGCGGGTATGAGCCCGCTGGCCTTGGGCGGAACCGCGGCAGGGGTTGCGGTAGTGGCTGCGGCCGCTTATGCAGGACTTAAGAAATACAGTGCCAGAAGAACTGAGATTGCTAAGGAAGAGTAGTTGACTAGGAGGTGAGCGCGTCTTGCGCTCACCACAAAGCAGGGGGTAAACAAATGCGGATTGATGAAAAACGCCTGGAAGAACTGAAGGCTGATCTAAACATTTATTTTTGGATGTCCAAAGCCCTGGATTATCCGGATGAAGCGCTTGCAGAGGATCTGCTCGATAATCCGATTATGAAGAATTTGCCCCAGGAAAGATACCAAGCATTCAGGGAGTATTTAGCTGCCTTCGATACAATAGATGCCTTATTGTTGGATTTGCAAAAAGAATACACCCATATGTGCCATGTATCCAAACCCAGACTGGTACCCCTGTTTGAATCGGTATACAAGGAAGGCAAGCTCTTTCAGGACTCTACCTTTCAAATTGCCAGGTTGTACGATGAAGCCGGGCTGAAACCCGGAAGCGAATTCAAGCTGCCACCGGACCATATTGCCCTGGAGCTGGAATTCATGTCTTATCTCATCTATCAGGAAATGGAAGCCCTTAAGAGCGGAAATACCGATAATGAGCAAATGGCTTTAAGGCTGCAAGAGGAAACCCTGTCCCGGCACCTGTCTCATTTTGGGCTGAGTGTAGCCGACCGGCTTTCTAAGCATGCCAGAAGTCCATTTTACCAAGGCATGGGGGATATGCTTAGGGCTCTGTTCCAACCTGTAAACCAGCATGAACAGAATTGAGGCATAAAGGGGTGATACCATCGATGCCCTTATCTAAATTATTGGCTTTAAGTTTCAGCATAATCCTAATAGTTCTAGCGTCCGCCAGCCTGGCTGTGGCTGGCGCTGAACCGCCCGATTTCAGCAATCAGAATTGCCTGAGCTGTCACGCTGAGGTGGGCCAGTTCACCTCCGCTTCGGTGCACAGCGACTTTTCCTGCCTGGCCTGTCATCCCAATATAAGCAGCGAACATCTCCTGGGATACCGGGAAGGCAGGGAAAAGCCAATGGTAAGCCTGATATCGCCGCAAAATGTCCCCGAAACCTGCGGCGCCTGCCATGCCGAGGAACTGGAATCCTATAATGAGAGCGTTCATGGCCGCGGGCTGCTTTTAGGCAGTATCGAGACGGCAAATTGTATCGACTGTCACGGGTCTCATAATGTCTTAGAGCGATCCGATCCTCAAGCCACTTATTCCGCTATCCGGCTGCCCCAGACCTGTGCCAAGTGCCATGAAGGGGAAGCGCAGGATAATTTCATTAAAGGCGTGGAGCATGGGTCTCTGGCCGCTGGCACTGGTCTGGCGGAACACAATACACTCAAGTTCTTCGTCTGGCTGACCATTTTAACAGTAGCGGGAATGATCGTCCATATGGAAATAGAACTGTACCACCTGTTAAAACAGGCCAGGAGCCGGAAGAACTAGAAAGGGGTGAATTATCTTGGGCAGTGTGTATCAGAGATGGAATATTCACCACCGTCTGCAGCACATTTTGCTGTTTACCAGCTTTATCGTCCTAGCCTTGACCGGACTGCCGTTAAAGTATGCCGCTAAAACCTGGGCGGTAAAGTTGTGCGCCCTGTTGGGGGGATTTACGACCATGCTCACCATCCACAAGGCGGCTGCCGTGGTAATGATTATTGCGGCAGTTTACCATCTGGGTTACCTGGTGTTCAGCCTGGTGGTGGTTAAACAGAGTTCCAAGGCCATGATTCCAACCTGGAAAGACGTTACCGATCTTTTAGATCATATGGCCTACTGTCTGGGCATGACTAAGCGAGATGCGCAGTTTGACCGTTATTCCTACAAGGAAAAATTCGACTACTGGGCGGTATTCTGGGGCATAGCCATTATGGTCGGCTCCGGGCTGATATTATGGTTTCCCCAGGCCTCGGCCCAGTATGTTTCGCGAACCTTTATCAATTGTGCCCAGGTAGCGCACAGTGACGAAGCCATGCTGGCTATAATGGCGATTTTTGTGTGGCATTTTTACAACGCCCATTTCAGCCCGATGGTGTTCCCCATGAACAAGGTATGGCTGGATGGAAAATTCTCCCGACAGGAGATGGAGGAATTTCACCCTCTGGAACTGCGGCTTGAAACCCCTCCGGTTATAGGGGTGCAAAGCGCAGCTATAGAAAGGTCAAAATTCCGACGCAATCCGGTATTGATCGCCATACAGATGGTAGTCTATGCGGCGGTTCTGATCTGGTTTCTCTACGGCTACCTGCCGCTGGGTCTGATGTGAGTAAGACCTGCGCGTGAGCTTGCTGTGAATATCAAGTCAATTCATTTAAGGAAGTGATCGTGTGTCTGGCGATAAAAGCTGGCTGGACAGATTCAGATCCATGCAAACCGGTTTGGTTCTGGTCGCGGCCATTATCATAGCCTCCATTGCAGGAACCGTCATACCCCCGCAAGATTGGACCGGTTCAGCCGGAACATGGTATAACCGGCTGCAGCTTAATGATGTATTCCATTCCTGGTGGTATGCGGGCTTGTTGACCCTTGCCGCGTTGAATCTGATCGCTTGCAGCTTTTATCGCCTCACGACACTGCCAAAAAGAAGAGGTGAGAAACCGCTGTTTAACAGCGGGCAAATCGCTCAATTCCAGAAACAAACAAGATTTTTGATTACCGGCAATTACTCTGATATCTGCGCAAGAGTAGTCAAGCTTTTAAAAATGCGCGGTTATGAAACCTGGCATGATAGCCAGTCCGGTGAGTACCGTGTAGGCGCTCAATACGGCGGCCTCAGTACGTGGGGATCGCTAATCACTCACTTTAGTTTTCTGATTGTCATGCTGGGGGTTTTGATTGGGGCGGTGTTTGGTTTCCAGGGCAGTATAAACGCTCCGGTGGGAGCTGTTTTCGGTTTGGACAGCATCCCCGGAAGTGGCGTGGCGCCGGGAACAACAGGTTTTAAAGTGCAAATTGACGACTTCCATATTGAACGCTACGCTGATTCGACCCCCTCGGGATACTTCAGCCGGGTGAGCATTATTGAGGAACAGGCCGCCCCGCAGGATGCAACCATCGGGGTGAATCAGCCCTTGAATTATAAAGGGGTCAAATTCTACCAGGCCGGTTACGGTGAAGCCATTGAGGTGCTAATTACATCAGCCGATGGCAAGCCATTAAAATCAGGCCTGGTGATGCCCGGACAGCGCTTCGCCATACCGGGAACAGATTACACCGCAACCGCCGCTATTCCCGCTGCCAGTCAACCCGGTTATGACCTGGGCACGGCCTCGCAGCTGGCCTATGCCATATTTCAGGGCAACCAGCATATAAAGACAGGTGAGACCGGATTTGATATGCCTGTTGTTATTGGCAGTCAAGGGCATACCGTAAGGCTTGTGAAAACTGTGCCCTATACCGGCCTGCTAGTCAAGAAGGACCCTGGCGTGCCTCTGATCTGGCTGGGTTCATTTTTCCTGCTATGCGGGATGGCAATGTCCTTCTTTATGAGGCCGCATAAGCTATGGCTGGTGCTGCGCGCGGACGGCGCCCGAATAATGGTCACCGTGGGCGGCACGGCCAGTAAGAATCAGGTTGTGCTGGCTGAGAGCATCGAGGCTATAAGCAATGAGATAAAAAGGTTGTCAAATCTTCAAACTGGGGACTTGACTGATAAAGGGGTGCTCGTGGATGCAAATGTATGAAAATATGGTCTTCAGTGCCGCCTTTGCACTGTACACGGCAGCAATATTATTGTATGTATGGGAACTGGCCTCTAAACGGAAAGTGGTGGGCCGGTTTGCCGACTATGTCACCGCGCTGGGCTGGGCGGCTAATACCCTGGCTTTGATAATGCGCTATGTTAGCGCGGGCAGGCTGCCATTAGCCAATGGATACGAGTTTCTGGTGGCCTTTGCCTGGGGTATAGTGCTGTTCTTTCTATGGGTGCAGTACCGCTACCGTTTCAAATCAGTGGGCCTTTTCCTTCTGCCGGTGGTATGGGTGCTTCTGGCTTATATCGCGGTGGAAATGCCCTCCAGCCAGAAAATGGTCTCCCCCCTGATGCCAGCCTTAAAAAGTAATTGGCTGAGCGTACATGTGGCTACTGCCATACTCTCTTACGGGGCCTTGGCCCTATCCTTTGCGCTGGCAGTGATGTTTCTGGTCAAGGAAAGCTGTAATCAGCACAACAGCCGGATGGCGGAGCTGTGCCAGAGCCTGCCTGCCATGGAAGTACTTGATGAATCCTGTTATCGGTTTATCACGGTCGGATTCTTCCTGCTGTCTCTGGTGATAATCAGCGGGGCCATCTGGGCCGAGCAGGCCTGGGGCGCCTATTGGAGCTGGGACCCCAAAGAAACCTGGTCTTTGATAACCTGGTTAATTTATGCGGCCTGCTTGCATGTCAGACAAACCTACGGCTGGAGAGGGCGACGATCTTCCGTCATCGCGGTAATAGGGTTCGCGGCGGTATTGTTTACCTTCTTCGGGGTCAATTACTGGCTGGCAGGGCTGCATAGTTACGCTTGATAAATTAATGATACCCCTCTTCCCTGGGGGTGCAGGGCTTTGCAGTCTTTGCATCCCCGTCCCCGTATTGGCACTCGATTGAGCACCAAACCCACTAGCTTCTATTCATCAGCGCCTAACTAAAAACAATAGAATCTAAGGCATTATTGCCTACCTTGACAAATAGACAATGGGTCGGTCGAAATATTGTTTAAGCAGCAGAAACAAATCTTCCAGGTTTTCTTGTTCTTTGAGGGTAGCCAGGTATACGGCGGATAAGGTTTGGATTTCGAGTTCAGGAAGCTTCTTATTAATCAGAGTAAAGCTCCGCAAAGCGGCTGCATCTATGCATACCTTGCCATTTTCATCGTCCGCTGACGATAACACCAATCGTCCCGGCTCTATATACAAATCGTACGGCCTGGTCTCGTAAAAACCGGTTTTAAGCCTAACCTTATAGACCATTATCACCACCTCAAATCAATTATAGGAAATTTATAGGTGCATTTAGCAATGCAGCAGCTGTTTGTCAATGTCAAATCATGACATAGGTTATGTCAAAAATATTGCCGTAACAATACTGCCGTTGCTATACTTAAAACCAGGGAGAGGGGATATATGAAATTTGCTGAAAAATTAGATCTTATTATGAATATTACCAAAACCAACAACAGCACACTGGCTCGTTGCTCCGCCCTGGACGCCTCGCATATCAGCCGCTTGCGCCGGGGGCAGAGGCAACTGCCCCCGCGTGAGAATTATGTCGAGGCTATGGCGGAATTCTTTGCCAAACGCTGTATGACCGACAATAACCGGGAATTGCTCAAACATGTGCTGGGCCTCGAAGAATTGCCCCGCGACCAATCACGAATCGCCGGACTGATTCAGTGCTGGCTTACCCAGGAAAACGGCAGCAGCAAAAAGGTGGCCGCGTTTTTTGGTCATATGGCGCAGATGGATTTTAAAAGTGAACCGCCCAGGCCAATTAATGCTGCTGAACTCAGTCTGCTGCCAGCCGGGGGAATCACTGTTTACTACGGAGCGGAAGGCAAGCGAGAAGCAGTTATTGCCTTCTTGTCGCAGATCATCAGTGAAACGCAGCCGCAGACGCTTTATCTGTGCAGTGACGAAGACACCGGATGGCAGTTCGGAGATAAAGAATTTATCAAGAAGTGGGCCCATCTGATGACGGAGGTCATCAGGAGGGGCAACCGCATTAAGATAATCCACACCGTAAGCCGCGATCTGGATGACATGCTCACCGCCATAAGGGAGTGGATGCCACTGCATATAACCG
>DHGD01000160.1:1600-11137 GCA_002402575.1 Syntrophomonas sp. UBA4807 | reverse complement strand
CACCTTCAAAACCCCATCGTTGAACCATAAATCGTCCTCATGATAGATGCGCACTTGCCCCTCGACCTGATGCGCTTCCCCTTTTTCGGTATAATAATAACCGCTGGCTTTCCAGTAGCCTTCCTCAAATAAAAAACTATGCTGCAACTCCCTTACCCCCCGACCTTAATTTATTATTAATTATAGTTAATGTGAACCGGCGCTGTTTTCCTGTTTTTATCCAATTGAAGCATTCTTGACCGGAATTCACCACCCGGTACTCGGAACCGTCCGCGGTGCGGGCCAAAAATCCATAATCAACCAGCAGCCTGCGCAGCAGGAAATAATCAGCGAAGCTATGCCATCTGTTCAAAACCGCATTGACTTCCTTTTCATGATAAACCCGATTGGGCTCAAATTTACTGGCCAGATAAGCCAGCACCGGGATTCTGGTTCGGTTGGGACTGGGGACCCGGGTGACTTGCCCGTGGTCGTTGACAAAGATAGCGATGTTGATTTTCTTTTTGACCGGGCTCATATCAATACCCCATCTCTTTCAATATCCTGGACAGGGTCAGCAGCCGCTCGCCGATCAATTCATCATCATTACTCAGGACTTGATTGAACAACTGGATATCCTCGTCGATTTTCTCGTTATCGGTGCATACCTCAACCGTCATGGCGTCGCCCTGCAGTCCGACCCTATCGATATTGGGTCTGTCAGGGTCATAAAGCCTTTCATTACGGTAGGCCGCACTGAAATAAAGCTTACTACTGCAGATGAGAATAGCCAGGTCCAAAACCCGGTGCAGAGGCAGTTCTTCGGATTGCCGGGACCATTTCTCCCCGGTGTGCCGCCACACTTTGGCGGAAATGTCCAGCCGGCCGCGGTCATTCCATTGCGCCAAGCCCAGTGAAAGGCCCTTGGCGTCTGATTTGTAGGCATACCTGCCATCCACATGCTCATAATTTTCTACTACGATGACCGGTTTATGTTTTAGCGTGGTCGGTATCTTCATAGCCGCCTCCCTACTAAATTACTGTATTACTAACCTAGTAAAATTATAGCGGTTCAGCGGCTGGTACGCAACCGCTATCAACCCAATATACTTTCCATCCTGCGCTCAATCGTGCCCATTATTTGTTCTTTTAACCACAGGCCTTCTTCCAACAGGAGCTTACAAGCGCCGGTGAGCTGTTGTCTGGCTTCCTCTTCAAGGCCGGGCAGATTTATGCGCACGTTCAAAACCGCGCTTTCCAGGCCGGTATAGGCCAGCAAAGCTCCTACCCCGATATCGGATACTGCGCTACCGTTCCCATGGCATGCTATATTCGCCTGGTGCTGCAAGAGGGCCAGGCATTTCTGGGCCACCAGCAGGGGAACCTGTGCGGCATAACGGTTGGCTGCTTGGAGCCTTTCTACCCGCCAGGCCTTTTCCGCATCGGTTTGCCGCGGCAGTCTCAAGGCTTCCATAACTTGATTAAAAGCCCGCGTATCCTCCTCCACCAATCCTATCAGCTCCTGTTTCAAGCCTCCGAGCACCTGGTAATCCAACGCCATTTGCTGCTTTATCTGGCTGTCCAATTCCGAGTAGGCTTTCTTGCCCGTAGTGAGGCTGTAAACCATTATACTCAAGGCCGAAGCCAGCGCACCGGCCAATGCCGCAGTACTGCCCCCGCCCGGCGCCGGCGCCGAACTGGCCAACAGATCGGTGAAATCCGTCAGACTAAGATCATTAAGCAAGCGAACTCATTCCTCTCTATAACAAACTGCCGTTATCGACTGCCAGACGACCGTTCTTGATTACTTTATCAACATGATTGATCCCGAAATGATACACCACGTATTCCCAATTAGGCGCTTTAAAAATTACCAGGTCGGCTTTTTTTCCCGCTTCGATACTGCCGATGTCATCGCTCCGGTCCACCGCATAAGCAGCATTGATGGTCATTCCCCGCAGTATCTCGACGGGCGGCAAACGCATGCCAAAGCAGGCCATGGTCATGATGGCCTGCAGGTTTTCGCAGGGGCAAGAACCGGGGTTATAATCGCTGGCCAGTGCTACCCGCAGTCCCTTGTCTAACATGCCACGGGCGTCGGCATACCGGTTCAGCATCAGATAAAAGGAGGTTCCGGGCAAGAGTACCGCGGTTACGCCGGCCCGCTGCATGGCTTCCAAGCCTGTTTCTGATGCGGCTAACAGGTGGTCGGCGGATACCGCCCGCATCTCTGCCGCCAGCTCTGCGCCCTGCAGCGGAACCATTTCGTCAGCATGGATCTTCAGCTTAAAGCCCATGCTGCTGCCGCTTGCCATCAGTACCCTGGCTTGCCGGGGGGAAAAAACTCCCTGTTCACAGAACACATCCATAAATTCCGCTAATTGGCGCCGGGACACATATGGCATGACCTCTTCCATCATAAGCCGCATATACCCCTCCGGGTCGGCGGCGAATTCTTGCGGCATGGCATGGGCGCCCATATAGGTGCTGATTATGTCCACAGCATGTTCAGCATTGAGTTCACGGGCCGCCTCCAGGCATTTTATCTCGGTTTCCAGGTCCAAGCCGTAACCGCTTTTGGCCTCTACCGTAGTTGTTCCGTGGAGCAGCATTTGATCGAGGCTGATCCTGGCCTTGGCCTTAAGTTCTTCTTTGGACGCCTGTCTGGTCCTGGCTACGGTATCCAGTATGCCTCCTCCCGAGCGGAGTATGTCCATATAGGACACTCCCCGCAGTTTCAAAGCCAGCTCGTTTTCCCGCGAGCCTCCATGTACCAGGTGGGTGTGGGCGTCAATCAACCCGGGTATCACCACCTGATCGCCGACATCCATGATTCTGGCGGCGGGTGACAACAGCCCGGCAGGGGCTTCTCCCCTTCCACAGGCGGTGATCCGGCCGCCTTCAACTGCGATGTATCCATCCACGGCTTCAAGAGGGGCACCTTCCTGGCAACTGATGATATGATGTGACTTTATTATTAAATCGGCATTCATATTGGTCACCTCATTCCAGCATTCTTTTTTCGATGACCTGGTTCAGGCTGAAATCCTTAAGGCGCAGATAGTATGCGGCGGCATCTATCAAGGCTTCCATAGGGGTAAGGCCGATGATTTCACTGCTTACTATCTGCACTCCGTAACGCTGCGCTTCAAATTTGACCATTTCAAACACGCGGTAGAGTGAAGTGCGAGTGTAATCGGTCATATTGATCGAGACCTGCACCATGTCCTGGCTTTTCAATTCCACCCCCATGGCTTTGCAATATCTGAGGCCTCCGGAAATGTGTCTAATGCAGCGAGCAATCTGGTCGGCGATTTTTAAATCGTTACTATTCAGATTAATATTAAACGCGACCAGAGGCATTCTGGCCCCTACTGCGGTTGCCCCGGCACTGGGATGGGGGCGGTCCGGTCCGAAGTCCGGCTTCCAGCGCGGCTCCGTCATTTTCCCGGCCAGCCCCTCGAACTCCCCTTTTCTGATGTTGGCCAGGTTTTCCCGTTCCGGCGCGGTGGCTGCTTTTTCATACAGGTAAACCGGCAAATCCAATTGCCGGGCCATATCCCGGGCGGTATCCCTGGCCAGATCAACGGCCTCCGCTATGGAATACCCCTGCAGCGGGATGAAAGGCACCACATCGATGGCTCCCATACGCGGATGAGCGCCCTTATGAGTCCTCAGGTCAATGTCTTGCACCGCAACCGCGGCCGCTTCCAAAACCGCCTGTTTTACCCGGGCAGGTTCTCCCATGGCAGTGACTACGGTGCGGTTGTGGTCCGGATCAGAGCTGTGGTTTAACAATTTTACCGCCGCGGTGGCGGAAAACGGAGCTAAAATCTTTTCGATAATGTTTCGGTTGCGGCCTTCGCTGAAATTAGGCACACATTCTACTATTGCGGACATTCTGCAAAACCTCCCCTGGCCAGCGTGTCTTTTATCAGCTCATCGCTGGGGATATAAGGCAGAGTGATATGTCCCCTGCCGCGGTATTCCCGGTTATACTCCATCGATGTTGCGATCGAATGGGGATTTCGCGCCCAGGCGCGCCGGGCTACCCCGCCCATAACATCCCACATAATAGCCGACTCAATGATGCCGTCGACCCTGGAACTGCCGTCCAGCACCAGCCCGAAGCCGCCGTTTATGGCCTTGCCTATGCCTACCCCGCCGCCATTGTGCAGGGCCACCAGGCTCATCCCCCGGGCGGCATTGCCGGCAAAACACTGCACTGCCATATCTGCCATAACATTGCTGCCGTCCCTGATATTGGCGGTCTCCCTGAAAGGCGAATCGGTCCCGCTCACATCATGATGATCTCTTCCCAGCATCACCGGGCCAATCTCACCTGCGCGCACCATCTGGTTAAATTTCAAGGCTATTTTCTTCCTGCCACGGGCATCCTGATAGAGAATTCTGGCTTTGCTCCCTACCACCAGCTTGTGCTGCTGGGCATCCCTGATCCAAATGTAATTGTCCCGGTCCTGAGAGCGCCGGGAAGGGTCGATACAGGACATGGCAGCCCGGTCAGTGCGCTCCAAATCCTGATCGGAACCGCTCAAACACACCCAGCGAAAAGGTCCGTAGCCGTAATCGAACAGTTCCGGACCCATGATATCCTCCACATAAGAGGGAAAAATGAAGCCGTCTTTTTCATCTTGGCCATTACGCGCGATTTCTTTCACGCCGGCATCGAATACCGCTTTCATAAAGGAGTTGCCATAATCGAAGAAATAAGTTCCCCTCTCTACCAGGGTCTTGATCAGCTCGAAATGCCTGGTGAGGGATCTATCCACTTCCTGCCTGAATTTTTCCCGATCGCCAGCCAGCATTGCGGCTCTTGCGGCGAAGCTCACTCCCTGCGGACAATATCCGCCGCTGTAAGCAGCATGACAGGAGGTCTGGTCTGACAACAGGTCTATCGCTATGTTTTGTTCGATCGCGTATTCCAGCAAATCCACGACGTTGCCATGATAGGCGATTGACATAGCCTGCGGCTTGCGGCGGTAGTACTCTGCCATCTCGAACGCCTCAGGCCTGCTGTCGGTTATCTTGCTGACCCAGCCTTGATCATGCCTGGTCTTGATGCGGGAATAATCCACTTCCGCTATGATGCCCACGCCGCCCGCTATCTCGATAGCCTTGGGCTGGGCTCCGCTCATTCCCCCCAATCCTGAAGTGACAAACAGCTTCCCCTTCAAATCCCCCTGTGGTGGTATGCCTAATTTCAGCCTGCCAGCGGTGAGTAAAGTATTGAAAGTACCGTGCACGATTCCCTGAGGGCCGATGTACATCCACCCCCCGGCAGTCATCTGCCCGTAGCTGGCCACCCCCATCTGCGCCGCCACTTCCCAATCGGCCTGATTATCGAACATACCCACCATCAAGCCATTGGTAATGACAACCCGCGGAGCGTCCGGAGCTGAGGGAAAAAATCCCAAAGGGTGCCCGGACTCGATAACCAGAGTCTCTTGCGGGGACAATTCTTCGAGGTATTTCTTTATCAACCGGTACTGTAGCCAGTTCTGGCATACGGAGCCGGTTTCACCGTAGGTCACCAGCTCGTAAGGATACAGGGCAACTTCAAAGTCCAGGTTGTTGTCTATCATAACCTGAAAGGCCTGGCCTTCTATGCATTTGCCCCGGTAGCTGTCTACAGGCCGGGCCAATATTCTTCCCGGGGGTCGATAACGGTAAGCGTAAATTCGTCCATAGGTCATCAATTCGTTCAGAAATTCAGGGGCCAGCATCTCATGCAGATGGGGCGGCACATAACGCAAGGCGTTTTTCAAAGCCACCTCGGTTTGGTCCGGCCTGAGACTGAAACCGCGGTCGGGAGCTCTCCTGATCCCGGGGCAAAACTCGGGCATATCCGGCAGTTCATCGTCTAACTTGATTTGCATGGCATGGTAGATACTAGCATTATCCATTTTGCAACCTCCTTTATATGGCCGCCTGGTCCACAGCCTGATGTTGGCCGGAAAGCGGCGTCTGGCGCCATTCAGTCTGCATCCAGCCGGCCACCTTTTGGATGTCTGCAGAGAAGACCCGGTCTTTCACAATGGGGGGAGTGATCTGGCGCGCCACGCGGTGAAGTCTGCCGGTTGCCGGGGCCATGTTTTCAATGCCCTGCAATTCGGCCGCCTGAAGAGCGCATATCAATTCTATGGCCAATACCTGGCGGGTATGATTGATGATCTGATAGGCATGCCGGGCGGCGATCGTGCCCATACTGACATGGTCCTCCTGATTGGCCGAGGAAGGGATGGAATCAACGCTGGCCGGATGGGCCAGGGTCTTGTTTTCCGAAACCAGACTGGCTGCACAATACTGCAGGATCATCGCCCCCGACTGCAGACCCGGCTGCGGGCTGAGGAAGGGGGGCAAACCGCTGAGCTGCGGGTTCACCATGCGTTCAATGCGCCTTTCCGAGAAATCAGCCAGTTCCGCCATACCTATTTTGAGAAAATCCATGGCAAGGGCTACAGGCTGACCGTGGAAATTCCCCCCGGATATGACCTTGTGACCCTGCTGAAAAATCAAAGGATTGTCTGTGGCGGCGTTTATCTCTATCTCCAGCTTTTCACGCACATAATTCAACACCTGCCAGGTGGCTCCCACGACCTGAGGAATGCACCGTAAGGAATAAGCGTCCTGAACCCTTATTTCGCCTTGCCGGGTGATCAGCTGACTCCCCGCCAGATAATCCCTCATCCTTTTAGCAACCGCGATCTGTTCACGATATCCCCGGGCTATGTGTATCTCTTCATCAAAGGCGTCGATTATGCCGCGCAAGCCCTCCATGCTCAGGGCGGCAATCATTTCCGACTGGTAGGCCAGTTGCTCCGCCTCTAAATAGGCCACCACCCCAACCGCAGTCATGGCCTGGGTGCCGTTTATCAAGGCCAGCCCCTCTTTGGCCTGCAAAATCACCGGGCTGATGCCTTCAGCATGCAGAGCCTCAAGGGAAGGGCGGATTTTTCCCCGATAATACACTTCACCCTCACCGATCAAGGTCAGAGCCAGATGAGCCAGGGGCACCAGATCTCCACTGGCCCCCAGTGAACCTTGCTGGGGTATGCGGGGATGTATCCCGGCATTTAGCATCTCCACCAGGGTTTTCACCACCACCCGGCGCACCCCGGAAAATCCCTTTAGCAAGGTATTGGCGCGCAGCAGCAACATCGCCCGGCTCACCGTCTCGGGAAAAGGTTCACCCACCCCGCAGGCATGGGAATGGATCAGATTGAGCTGCAATTCCTGGCAATCGTCGCAATTCACCAGCACATCGCTAAACTTGCCAAAACCGGTGGTTATGCCATACACGATCCTGCCTTTGTCCACAATGCTCTCCACCGCCCGGCGGCTGGCATCGACACTCTCCAGGCTGGCAGGTGAGAGTCTGACTTTTTCGTTTTTATAGAGCACCGCACTGATCTCCTCCAGGGTCAGGGTATGTCCGGTCAGTGTAACCATTCAGCATCTGTCTCCTTTCTGAAATAAAAAAGGCCCTATTAATGAAAGTCGCCGACTTTCACTAATAGAGCCCCCTATTGACTAACACGCTATAGGCTCTAAAATATCAAATTAATCCTAAATATGATTGATGCCCAGACCCACCACTTCATGTTCCAGGCCTTTGATGGGTGCGCCGATGGTGCCGTACAGGGCTACTGCGATCCACTGTCCCTCTTCAGCGCTGTCATAAGGATTTCCCTTAATGACCGCAAACCTCAGCCCGACTGTCCGCTGCACCGAACCCAATTGTATCTGCCCCCGGGTTACGCCCTCCATAGCTTCCAATATGGCATGATACAGAGCGTGAGATTCCCGGTATACCTCGGGTCTGATGAGTTTATGCTTTTTAGCCGCGGTTTCTATGGCGGCTACTACTTTATGGGACTCCATTGAACCGACTTTACCCACACAGTGATCCCAGCGCAGCTCTTCCATACTATGCGCATATTCGCCACTGGCTTCTTCTCCGGATAAAACCAGCAGTAAGGCATTTTTGCCAATCAGGTTTTTGGATAGATGAGCCATTTTGCACACGCTTTCTAAATAACTAACTGCGCTACTTTTATTTTATGAAATCGTCCGCTTTTTGTCTATTCCAACCCTGGGTATACCATATGTATGAAAGAGCTAACAGGAATTCTGGCAGGATTGCGCTCTGGCAGTACGCAGGTCCTGAATTTGGGATACCAGCATGCCTGACAGCATCAGGGCGCAACCCAGTATCTCTACCAAATCCATGGTTTCACCGATGAGCAAAAATCCCCCTATCACCGCGAATACGGTCTCCATGCTCATTATGATGGCCGCCGCCGCAGGCGGAGCGTTTCGTTGCCCCACGACCTGCAGGGTGTAGGCGATCCCCACCGAGCAAACCCCTCCGTATAGAAGAGGTACGGCAGCCGCCAGCAAGGTCTGCAGGGCGATGGTCTCGGTCAGGACGGCAACGATCAAACTGAGCAGCGAACAGGTGATGGTCTGGAACCAGGAAAGTTTCAAAACATCCACGCGGCGGGAAAAATAGCCTATGACAAGAATGTGAAAGGCCCAGAACAGCGCCCCCAGCAGTTCCCATAAATCCCCTGGCTGAATGTTGGCGGTATCCTTGACGCATAGAAAGTATAACCCCACTACAGCCAGCAAACATCCCAGCCAGGTGGAAGCCGAGGTCTTGTGACCGATGAACATCCCCACAATGGGCACCAGGACTAGATAAAGGCTGGTCACAAATGCCGCCTTACCGGCAGTCGTCGTTATCAGGCCGATCTGTTGCAGAGAGGCTGCGATGAATAGTACCGTACCCGCCAGGATGCCGGGCAGGAGGGCATCCTTAAATGACTTGGCCTGGGACTGATTTTTATCCCGGAAGATGAACAGCAGCGGCAACAGGGAGATGCCGCCCAGAAGGAAGCGAACCCCATTAAATGTAAACGGTCCGACATACTCCATTCCCACCCTTTGGGCTACGAAAGCCAGACCCCAGATAGCCGCCACCAGCAGTAGGATTAGATTAGATTTGACCACACTCACAAGCCTGTTCCCTCCGATACTTCTATGGCATTAAAAATCGCTCCTGTTTATGCTTGTGGCGTTTAACACCTAAATTATAGGATACTCCATCGACAGCCGGGAAGAAAGCACAAAAAATCCCCCGTAGTGTCGGGGGAGCAGATGAAACTGAAAACTGAAGCACGGCTCAGCGTCAGATGGCTCAGCTTTCGATAGCGAACACTGCACCGGCATCCGGCCGGTTCATCCCCGGACGCTATGTCGTTACATTTTGAGAAACTCCACTGCTTTATAAACCAAAAACGCCGGCCAGAAAAGCGCCTTGATGACCCCCGGCGCCAAAGCTGGCCGCATGCTACAGGTAGTATATCAAGGCGCTGATAAAACCCAGCCCGTATATGCCGCCGCCCGCGGCGGCATTATATCTTTGGCTTCCATCCATGCAATTAAGGTAAATACTCAGCGGGAAACATGATAAAGTGATAAACACCGGGCGCAATTCAACGCCCGGTGCATTTATTTTTGCATCAAGGCCACGCG
>DHGD01000160.1:0-1571 GCA_002402575.1 Syntrophomonas sp. UBA4807 | reverse complement strand
ACTTCAAATAATAGGCATGCTCCCAGACATCGACGATCAACAGCGGCACCGCGCCCCATTGAGTCAGGTCTTGATGTTTCTCGGCCTGCAAGACTACCAGTTTTTCAAATACCGGGTTGCAGGCCAGAACCGCCCATCCCGAACCTTCCACCGCCACTGCCGAGGCGGTAAAGAGCTTTTTAAAATTATCGAACGATCCGAAGTCGCGGTCTATCAAATCCGCTATCGCGCCGGTAGCGGGGCCTCCTCCTGCGGGCTTCATATTTTCCCAGAACATGGTATGCAGTATATGACCTGAACCATGGAAGGACAGTTCCCGCTCAATATGTTTTATCAAAGAAAAGTCGCCTTTTTCAATGGCCTCCGCCAGTTTGCCCTCGGCATTGTTGAGGCCGTCCACATATGCCTGGTGATGCATATCATGATGCAGTCTTACCGTCGCCTCGTCGTAGAAGGGCTCCAGCGCATTGTAGTCATAAGGCAAAGCGGGCAAAGTGTGTGACATATTATCAACTCCTTTCTTATCATGATAATACCAGTTTATAGGCGCCACACTCAACTCCCTAGTTTTGGTCCGCTTCGGTATTATCCTTCATAATCCAAAAAGATGCTTCATTTAATTATAGGTTTGTTCGGGCCGGGGCCAGTTTACTATGACGAGCCCGGCCATAATGAGTGCTGCTCCGGCAACAAAACTCATGCTGAGATGCTCGTTTAACCAGAGCCATCCCAAGATTGAACCCACCACCGGCTGAAAGCACATGAATAGTGACCCTACCCCCGCATCCATCAAGTCTATGCCTTTGTTCCAAAGAAATAGAGCTATTGCCGTGGATATGATGCCGATATACAAAGTTCCCAGCCAAACCAGGCTGCTGGCGAACATTCGCACTTCATAGAAGTGCATTTCCACGATTGCTACCGGAGTGGTGAAAACCGCTGCAGATAGCACTGCATAGGTCGTGATGGTAAGCGTCGAATAGCGGGTTGAGGCTTTTTTAACATAAATCGATAGCAATGCCCAGGTGATGGCAGCTATGAGCAGCAACAGACTACCTTGCCAGCTCTTTTCGCCCCCCGGGTTCAGTCCGATCACCATCACGATGCCCAGCATGGCCAGGAATAGAGCCGCCAGTTTGCGCGCATTCAGGCTCTCCTGCAAAAGAGGGCGGGCCAGCAATACCGTAAATACCGGTGAGCTGGTGGTTATCAGCGCTCCGGTATGGGCGTCGGACAGCTTGGTCCCCAGAAATTGAGTACCTATCGACACAAAATAGCCGATAAAGCCAATCCAGGCCAGGAGCAGCAAATCCTGCCGCTTGATTTTATGTTGGCGGCAAAGAACCATCACAACCACCAGCACCACCCCGGCGATCAGGTAGCGCAGCCACAGCAATGTAAATGGAGGCACGAAGTCCATCACATATTTGCTGACCACGTATAGACTGCCCCAGATGCTGGCCGCCAGTGATAATGAAAGCGCTCCCCAAAACCGCCTGTTCACCTCTTGGCCTCCCCCTTAACATGGTGTTATCCAGCCCCTTCGCCTCTGCAGGGAAAGGTGCGGCTAT
>DHGD01000070.1:19533-26007 GCA_002402575.1 Syntrophomonas sp. UBA4807 | reverse complement strand
CCCCCCAACCGGTTGACCTCTTGCTGGCCAACCTGACTGCTGATGTTATTCTGCCCTGGCTGCCCGCCGCAGTAAGAGCCCTAAAGCCATCCGGGCTATTGTTCGCTTCAGGCATACAGGACAGGCGCTGGCCTGAACTGAAACAGGCTATGGAACGGAATGGATTGGTTATTGAACAAGTGCTTTTTGACGCCGATTGGGTCGGAGTGGCGGCACGGCGTAACTAGGTGATTTGTTAGTCGTGGAGGGGTGTTTGATGCACCGCTTTTTTATTGCTCCACAAGATATAAATGAGCAAGAAGCTCTGCTCGATGAACATGAGTCACGGCACGCACTGCAAGTAATGCGCCTCAAAATGGGAGACGAAGTGATTCTGCTTGACGGGGAGGGCGGTTCATACCGGGCAGTTTTGCAGAAAACACAGGGACGGAGGGTGCAGGCTGCTTTGCTGGAAACTCAGCCTAAAAGCCCGCTGGCGGTGCTGCAAATACATCTGGTGCAGGGACTGCCCAAAGCCGATAAATTGGAAATAATAATTCAAAAGGCCGTGGAGATAGGGGTGCATACCTTGTATCCGCTGCAGTGCAGGCGCAGCGTGGCTCAGCTGAAAGAGCAGGCCCTGGATAAAAAAAAGCAGCGCTGGGAGGCCATTGCCCGTGAAGCCTGTAAACAATCCGGGCGCAGCCATCGGCTTCAAATCGAACCGGCTTATGACCTGACTCAGCTGTTGCAGTTCATGAAAGGCAGGCCGGGTATAGTGCTGTATGAGCAGGAAACTCAGACCGGCTACAAGGAGCTGTTGAAGAGGCTGCTCCGGAATGGCTTGCGGCGAGAGCTATTCATACTGGTGGGACCTGAAGGCGGGTGGGATGCGAGCGAAATCGCGCAGCTGACGCATGCGGGTGTGCATACCGCTTCTTTGGGCAGGGGCATCCTGCGCACTGAAACAGCTGCTCTGGTAGCCGCTGCCCTGGCGCTTTATGAAGCTGGGGAACTGGGTATGATTTGATGAGAGGTGCCATGTGAAAAGAGCTGCCTTTTATACGCTGGGCTGCAAGGTTAATCAGGTTGAAACTGAAGAAATTAAGGAGGGCTTCCTCAGGCAGGGTTATCAGCTGGTGGATTTTAATGAAACAGCAGACGTCTATGTGATCAATACTTGTAGCGTCACCCATGTAAGTGATAAGAAATCCCGGGCCGTCATCCGCCGCGCCGCGCGCCGCAACCCGCTGGCCACTATAGCGGTGACCGGCTGTCTGGCCCAGCTTGACCCCGATCAGATCAAAGCCCTCCCTGGCGTTTCCCTGGTGGTCGACAATAAGTCCAAAGACAAAATCCCACAATTGATCGAGAGCAGCACCGCACCCTTTGACGCTGCCGATAATAAAGCTTTAAACGCGGTGCTTTTCAACCACCGCCATAATCGCACCCGCGCCTTTATAAAAATACAGGACGGATGCGACAGCTACTGTTCTTATTGTATTGTGCCTTACAGCCGCGGAGCGGTGCGCAGCAAAACACCTGCTGATGTGGAGCGGGAATTGCGGCGTCTGGTGCAGCTGGGCTACCGGGAAATGGTTTTAACCGGCATACATACCGGATTATATGGATATGATTTAAATGATGTCAATCTGGCCGCCTTATTGAGGCGACTGCTGGAGGCGGTGCCAGGGGATTACCGCCTGCGGCTCAGTTCCATCGAGCCCCTGGAGGTCAGTCCTGAACTGATTGAGATAGCGGCTCGCGAGGAACGCATTTGCCGGCATTTTCACGTTCCCCTGCAAAGCGGCAGCAATGCCATCTTAAAGGCCATGAACCGGCGCTATGATCGGGATTACTACCGTGAGCTGATGCTGCAAATCAGCCGGCGCATACCAGCTGTAGGCTTGAGCGCCGATGTGATGGTGGGTTTCCCTGGCGAAGAGGAGAACGATTTCCAGGCAACCTACGATCTCCTCAACCAGCTGCCCATGCTTGATCTGCACGTATTCAAATATTCACGCCGGGAGGGAACACCGGCAGCACTGATGTCTAACCAAGTGCCTGAAGAAGTCAAACAGGAGCGCAGCAAGATTTTGCTGGAACTGGCCCGGGCTAAACATTATCAGGCCTTGCAAAACAGCCGGAGTCAGGTATTGAAGGTCCTGGTAGAGCAGAAATGCAGGCAGCAAACCTATAACGGCCTTAGCGACAACTACATCACCGTGAGATGGGAAAGCCCTGTAGATATGAGGGGCCAGTTTGCCTGGGTGCGCATTAGCGGACAGAAACAGGGTGCGGCTGTCGGGCGTCTGGAACCTGAATATAGCCCGAAGCGAGGATTTAATAATATGGATATTTCGGGGAAATAAGAAAAGAGGTTTCAATTTGGCCTGGTAATCTGTTAAAATTAATTCGTACATCGTTATGCTGAAAAGCAGGTTGCTTCGAGGTTAGAGGGGGTGAAAAGGTGAGCGCTGCAGACTGTATATTCTGTAAAATCGTGGCTGAGGAGATTTCTGCCCGGATAATATATCAGGATGATGAGCTTATCGCCATCGAAGACATCAACCCTGCGGCCCCGGTCCACATCCTGCTTATTCCCCGTAAACACATTCCTTCTCTGAACGAAGCTGGTTTGGACGATGCCGACATATTAGGCCATCTGCAGCTTACAGCGGCCAGGATCGCTAACGGGCAGGGTATTGCTGCGTCAGGCTACCGTCTGGTAAGCAACTGCGGTGAGTGGGGCGGACAGACGGTCATGCATGTTCACTACCATTTGCTCGGCGGACGGGAACTGAGATGGCCTCCAGGCTAATCTTGACGGAAAAGCCCAGTAATAGTAAAATATAATGGCATTTATTTCAGCCCAGTCGGATGAGGGGAGGGAAACAATGAGCGAAGTTAAAGTAGGAAAAAATGAATCGCTTGATTCTGCACTTAAGAGATTTAAACGTTCCTGTCAGAAATCAGGCGTAATGCAAGATATCAGAAAACATGAACACTATGAAAAGCCTAGTATAAGGAAAAAGAAAAAATCTGAAGCTGCTCGCAAGAAAAAGAAATACTAGAGCGGCAATCCTTACCCTAGCAAAGCATGCGGCATTTAACTGAGGCTGTTAGAGACCCGGACACAACGGGACCGCTCAAAGAAATAACCTTATAAAGAGCCAACCAAGATGTTGTATGCCCTGTTTCCATGAACCATCAAAAGTCTGGTAAACTCTTAGTTACCAGACTTTTAACATATGTAGAATATGGTTAGGAGGTTTTAGCTTGGCATTCTTAAGAAAAGGTGTGCGTGCCAAACAGCGCCTGTGGGTGTCAATCGTTGTGGGATTGGTAATTGTTTCGTTCATGGTGAGCATTTTGGCCTTTCAATTCTATTAATCTTAAGTCAGTTAATTACAAATACTGCAAATAATAGGACAAGAATACTAGCGAAAGGGAGGTGAAGCGCCTGGAATGAAGGTACAGAAACCTTCAACTGGGTCCGATATGAGCAAGAAAATCGTAATAGTAGGAGGGGTAGCCGCTGGCGCCAGCGCCGCGGCCCGATTGAGAAGACTGGATGAAGAAGCCGAGATAGTTATGTTTGAAAGAGGCCAGGACATCTCCTTTGCCAATTGTGGCTTGCCTTACTATGTGGGAGGCGTGATAGCCAAAAAGAACAATCTGTTGGTACAGACCCCGAGAGCCATGTCAAAACGCTTTGCCATTGATGTACGCGTTTTAACCGAGGTTCAAGAAATTATACCGGCTGAAAAGAGGATAGTCGCCCATGACTTCGGCAGCGGCGAGAAATACTCCGAAAGCTACGATTATCTGGTGTTGTGTCCGGGCGCATCCCCGGTAATACCGGATATACCAGGAATCAACCGCCCCAATGTATATACCGTAAGAAATATCCCTGACAGTGAGAAAATAAAAGCTCATGTGGAAGTCAGCGATGTACGCAATGTGGTAATTATCGGGGCGGGTTTTATTGGCATGGAAATGGCCGAGATGATGCGGGTGCGGGAATTGAATGTCACCGTGGTCGAAGCCAGTCCGCAGATTTTAGGCGTGCTGGATCCGGAAATGGCAAAGATTGCTGAGAAATATGTGGCTTCCCAAGGTGTGAAATTCATCACCTCTGATGTGGCGGTAGCCCTGGAAGGAGACCCGGCGGTTAACAAAGTCATACTGCAGAGCGGAATTGAAATCCCTGCCGACCTGGTTATTCTGGGCATAGGGGTAAAGCCTGAAACCTGGCTGGCGGCGCAGGCCGGACTGGAAATTGGCGAAACCGGAGGAATCAAAGTAAACCAATATCTGCAGACTTCGGATCCCTTTATATATGCCGCCGGGGATGCCATTGAGGTTAAGGATTATGTGAGCGGTAACGCTACCCTGGTGCCCATGGCGGGACCGGCCAACCGCCAGGGTTGGATCGTGGCCAACAATATCGCCGGACGCAAGATCGAATACCCTGGCAGTCAGGGGACAGGAATAATTAAGCTGATGGACCTGGCAGTGGCTGTAACTGGCCGCAATGAACGCGCCCTGCAGCGCTGGGGCATAGACTATTTAACCTGTCATGTTCACCCCAACTCTCATGCCACCTATTACCCGGGCAGCAGCCAGATGACCGTCAAACTGATCTTCAGTCCCGAAGGGAAGGTGCTGGGAGCCCAGATCGTAGGCTACGACAATGTCGACAAGGCCATAGACGTTTTTGCCACCGCTATCCGCGCTCATATGACGGTATACGATCTGCAGGATCTGGAACTGGCATATGCCCCGCCCTTTTCATCGGCTAAGACACCGGTAAATCTGGCTGGTTATACGGCTGCCAATATCTTGGACGGCATGGTGGAACCGGTCAGGTGGGAAGAAGTTGCATCCAGGGTCAAAGCGGGCGCTCTCTTGGTTGACGTGCGCACCGACAAAGAACATCAGAAGATGCCGGTGGAGGGCTCTGTCAATATTCCTTTGGACGAATTGCGCGACAACCTCGATAAGCTGCCTGAAGATCAGGAGATCCTGGCCTTTTGCCAGGTGGGATTGAGGTCGTATGTGGCCAATCGCATCTTGCGGCAGAAAGGCTACAAGGTGAAGAATATCAGCGGCGGATACAAAATGTATCCTAAGGGTATATAAGAAACCATTTAAGAATCTGATTCCAGAGGAGGCTCCCGCTTACGGGAGCCTCCTTTTTAGTCGCGGCAGCACCGTATCCTTCTTCCCTGGCGCTCATGCTCCTGGATAACAGCTCTAGTCATTATGGCCTTCCGGCAGGCATATACTTGTGTGAGCGAATTTTACCAAGAGGTGATCGGGAATGGAAAACCGCAGGGAGGCCTTTAACAAAGCTGTGGCTGATTTTCTGGAGATACCCCGCGACCTGGTCCTGGACATACCTAAGCTGACCCTGGTGGGAAGAAACGAGCTTTATCTGGAAAACCACCGCGGCATCATACAGTATAACCCATTGCTGCTGCGCATTAACCTGAGCCGGGGATTTTTGGAGATTGAGGGCCAGGAACTGGAAATCAGAACCCTGATGCCGGAGGAATTGTATATAACCGGTGAGATTAAATCAGTGCGCTTCAGGGATTAGGAGGAAAAGCCATGAGCAACCGCTTTTTCGAACAATTTGGCGGGGTGATTACGGTCACTTTATCGGGACAGAGCCCGGAACGCCTGATAAATATGGCCTTATCCAGGGGAATATACATCTGGAATATCAAACCGGTGGCACATGGCATGCGCTTTGAAATTCGCACCAGCGGCTATGAGGCCCTGCGCGCCATCGCTGAAGAGAACGGCTACAATTTACAGGTGATATCCAAACACGGCCTGCCGGTATATAAAAGCATTATGAAAAGACGGGTCGGTTTCATGGCTGGCGGCCTGTTCTTCGTAATCGCTCTTTACCTGATCTCATCCTTTGTGTGGTTTGTGGAGGTAAAAGGAAATGAACGCATTCCTGCCGAACGTATAATAGCGGCCACCGCCAAATACGGCATCCGCCAGGGTGCGCCCAAATGGAGCTTTAGCCGGGTGGAGGTGGAGGAACAGGTTCTAAGGGAAATTGGAGATTTATCCTACATCAAAATAGATGTCCGGGGGGTCAAGGCTAATATTGAAGTGGTTGAAAAGATCGTGGTTCCAAAAAACCAGATCAGCGTGTGCAGTGACATGGTGGCGGCCCGCAGCGGGGTTGTGGAGGAGATCCTGGTATTAGACGGCCAGGCCAAGGTGGAAGCGGGCCAGGCGGTGGCCAAGGGCGATGTGCTAATTTCAGGAACCGTGACGCCGGTTTTGAGTCCTTATGCGCCTCCTCCTAAAGAACCGCTTACCCCCTATCAGGTGCAGGCCAGAGGGGTGGTCAAGGCCCGGGTATGGTATCAAGGCTATGGAGAATGCCCGTTAAAGAGCCAGATAATGATACCTAGCGGACGTGAGGCCCATCAAGTGGGGTTTAAGACCCCGTGGCGGGAGTTCCCC
>DHGD01000070.1:12399-19484 GCA_002402575.1 Syntrophomonas sp. UBA4807 | reverse complement strand
CTTACTCGGAATTGGAGGCCACCCAGATCGCCCGCCAGAAGGCTTTACAGAGCCTGGAGGAGCAGATTGGGGAGTCGGCCCGGGTAACCGACAGCAAACTGGAAGTGCTCTCTTCCCCCAGCGACGTTATCATGCGCATCAAGGTTTCGGTGGAGATAATTGAAGATATAGCCATATCACAGCCGGCAGCCGGGTCATGAAAAGTGTACTTCCGGATGACATATGCTATAATAACTAGCATAAAAGCAGGCAATGCTTTAATATCCAGGGGGGAAAAGCTGTTTGAGCGAAAAAGAACAACGCATATCCATCGCTAACAATGACGTCGCTTCAGCTTTTTTTGGATCTGGAGACGAGAACTTTCGCTATCTCAGAAGCCTGTGCCCGGCAGATATATCGGCGCGGGGTTCTGATATTTATGTTAAAGGGGCGGAGGAAGAGGTAGACCAGGCCGCCGAACTGTTAAACAGCCTGATAGATATCGTAGACCATGAGGGCCAGCTGACCATCAATGATATAAATTATGTGGACAAACTCATCAAACGCGGTCAGAAGGCCCGCCATAATGAGATTGTGTCCGGAACCATCATTACCACCGTGCGCGGCAAGGCCGTTAAGGCCAAAACTCTGGGCCAGAAGAAATACGTGCAATCCATCATGGACAATGATGTGGTGTTTGGCATCGGCCCGGCCGGGACCGGTAAAACCTACCTGGCGGTGGTTATGGCAGTACGGGCTTTGAAAAACAAGGATGTAGAGAGGATTGTCCTGGTGCGGCCGGCGGTGGAAGCGGGCGAGAAACTGGGTTTTCTCCCCGGGGATTTCATGGAAAAGGTGAATCCTTACCTGCGCCCGCTTTATGACGGACTATTCGATGTGCTGGGGGTAGATGTGACCCAGCGCTATATTGAACGCAATATAATTGAGATAGCTCCCTTAGCCTATATGCGCGGGCGCACCCTGAACAATGCCTTTATCATCCTTGATGAGGCGCAGAATACCACCCCCCAGCAGATGAAGATGTTTTTAACCCGTCTGGGTTTTGGCTCCAAGGCGGTCATCACCGGGGACATCACCCAGGTTGACCTGCCCAAAGAAGAGTTTTCAGGCTTGATCGAAGTTCAGAAAATACTCAGCCGGGTTGAAGGGGTAGCCTTCGATTACCTGACCAAAGAGGATGTTATCCGTCATCCCCTGGTGCAGAAGATAATCGACGCCTATGAAACCCATGGCAGTTAAGAATCCACTACGATTCTCAAGTATGAGTATGTAGAGGAGAATACCATGAAAATCCCCACTGTTTTGCAATATATGTTGAGACGTCTGAATGTATTTCTGCAAAAATCCCGAACTAAAAAACTGCTCAGCATATTCCTCTTTTTTGGCATCACCATACTGATCCTGTTCAGCAATTTCAACCCCAAGCAGGTTTGGCTGAAACAGGACGAAGTGGCGCGCAGCAATATCCAGTCCGACATCAACGCGGTGGTTGTTGACACCAAACAGACTGAGATCCTCAGGCAGCAGGCTGCCAGCAAGGTGCAGAAGGTCTACCAGGAGGACAACTTTGCCCTGGCCAACACCGAAAAAGATATCAACCTGTTCTTCACCCGCTTGGGAGAGATCCTGGCAGGTTCGCAAGAAAACAAAGATGAAGCAATGCAGAACCTGCTGGTTAAAACCAACGTAAAAAAGGATCTTTTCCAATTGCAATATACTCCGGCGCGTTTGTCGGAGTACCTACTGGCCACATCCCCCCAGGACATCGAGAAAATGCGGCAGAGCACTATACTGATCGTGCGCCCTTTAATGGCCAACCCAATTACAGATGACACCTTGAATGGCATATATCAACAGGCTTTCGGCAAAATCAGCGAACTGGGTTATGCCCCAGAGGCACGGGATGTCATTAAGATAATAACCATCAATTCGCTGCGCGCCAACCTCATTTACAATGAGGAAGCTACCAACAAAGCGTTGAAGGAAGCCACTGAATCTGTGCAGCCGGTGCAGAAAACCGTCAAAGCGGGAGAGATTATCGTCCGGGAAGGCGACCGGGTAACCGCTGAACAGATTTCCATACTGGAACAACTGGGTATACAGCGCAGTAAGAGCTATGTCACCACCCTGGCCGGCACCGCCTTGTTTGTCCTGCTCACCTTCTGGCTGGTACTGCAATTCTTGCGCCGCTATTATCGGGACATATACCGCAATGACATGCTGCTGCTGCTGATCGGACTGATATTCATCCTCACCATAGCCTTCAGCCGTTTTGTAACTATTATCAAGATCGGCGACAATGCCGAATTGCACCTTTTAACGGGTTATCTGGCCCCGGTAGCCGCCGGCTCGATGCTCATCGCCATCCTCCTGGACAATCGTCTGGCCTACTTCATGACCACCATAATGGCCTTGTATGTGGGTTTACTCACCCAGGGAGACCAGCTGTACTACACGATAACAGCCTTCATAGGCGGCAGCGTGGGGATTTTCGGAGTGCATCGCCTAACCCAGATGTCAGACTTAGCAAAGTCAGGCCTGCGCATTGCCATTGCCAATATTGTGACCATTATAACCCTGAATCTCATCAGCGGGGAGGTTAATCCCAGCACCCTCACTGTCAGTGTGCTTATGGGGGCTGCCAACGGCATACTTTCCGCGGTTCTCATGATCGGAATCCTGCCTTATCTGGAATCCGGTTTTTCTCTCACCAGCATGATCAAGCTATTGGAACTTTCCAATCCCAACCATCCGTTGTTGCGGCGCCTATTGCTGGAAGCGCCCGGCACTTATCATCACAGCCTGATGGTGGGCAATTTGGCGGAGGCCACCGCCGAGGCGGTAGGCGCCAATCCCCTCCTGGTCAGGGTGGGGGCCTTGTTCCATGATGTAGGTAAAATTAAACGCCCCGAGTATTTCGTGGAGAATCAGCGTGGCTTTGAAAACCCCCATGAAAAAATCGCCCCCGCCTTGAGCACCTTAATTATTACCTCGCATGTTAAGGAAGGGGTGGAGCTAGCCCGTGAAGCCCATCTGCCCCAGGCCATTTTGGACTTCATCGAACAGCATCATGGCACCAGCCTGGCCAGGTATTTTTACAGCCGGGCCTTGGAAGAGGACCCGGACGGCAATGTCAATGAGGATAATTTCCGCTATGAGGGCCCCAAACCACAAAGCAAGGAAGTGGCTCTGGTGATGCTGGCCGATTCGGTTGAAGCCGCAGTGCGCTCGCTGCAGGATCCCAACCCGCAGAAAATCAGCCAGATGGTGCGCATGATCATCAATGACAAACTGAGTGAGGGCCAGTTGGAGACCGCCGACCTGACTTTCAAGGATCTGGACACCATTTCCAAGTCCTTCTGCAAAGCTCTGGAGGGAATATATCATAAACGCATTGAATACCCGGAAATAATAGTAAGGGAATTCGAGAAGAGGAGGGAACAGGATGGACACCCTGATCATAAACCAGCAGAGTAAAGTTATTTACACCAGAGTAATGCAGAAAACCATCCTCAATGTGGCCAACGCGGTAGCCAAAATGGCCAAGATCCCCAAAAACACCGAGTTGAGCATATTGATCGTCGATAATGTCTACATCCAAGAGCTTAATTTTATTTATCGCCAGCAGAACCGGCCTACCGATGTGTTGTCCTTTGCTCTGAATGAGCTGGCCGATGACGAACCCGAGCTGGACCTGGAAGGCGAGATCAACGCTTTGGGCGATATCGTCATCTCTCTGGAGCAGGCCCAATTGCAGAGCGAGGAATTCGGCCACAGCCTGGAACGTGAGCTGGGCTATCTGGTGGCTCATGGCATGCTGCACCTGTTGGGCTATGATCATGAAGACGACACTGAGAGAGAATTGATGCGAAACCTGGAAGAAAAGATCATGCAAAAGGTTAAACTGGAAAGGTAGCCTTTATGGACTCAAAGGGCCTAGTAAGCAAGTTCGCCTGGGCTATCGCGGGCCTGGTGGCGGTGATACGCGAGGAGCCCAACATGAGGATTCACCTCCTGGCGGCTGCAGCCGTTATCGGAGCAGGCTGGATTTTCAACCTGCAGCGCGCCGAATGGGGGCTTTTGGTCATCGCTGTCACCTTGGTGCTGGTGACTGAGGTGATCAATTCAGCCATTGAGAGGATTGTGGACTTGATAACCCCTCAATATCATCCTCTGGCGGAAAAAGCCAAGAATATGGGCGCGGGTGCGGTTCTAGTCAGCGCTTTGGCAGCGGTGGCGCTGGGAGTGATAATATTTATTCCTCATTTATTTAAGGTTTGACCAATGGTGGATTATGACACAATATATTAGGTGAGCATGAGGCAGGAACGATGCTATGGATACTCTGGATTTGATCAATCTGGCCCGGGAGGCCAAAAATAAAGCCTATTGCCCTTATTCGCATTTTGCTGTGGGAGCGGCCTTGTTAAGCAAGCAGGGCGGGGCGTATACCGGCGCCAACGTGGAAAACGCCTCCTACGGGCTGACTTTATGCGCTGAGCGGGCGGCGATTATTAAAGCGGTCAATGCCGGAGACCTGGAGCTGGATACCATATGTTTGAGCGGCAGTGGTGAGGGGTATACCTATCCCTGCGGCGCCTGCCTGCAGGTAATGGCTGAATTCGCCCCCGCCTTGAAGGTGGTAGTGACTGATGGCCAGGGGAATTATAGAGAACATCGGCTGCAGGAGTTGCTGCCCTGGCAGTTTCAATGGAATGTGGAGGAATAAAACGTTGAAATCTGGTTTTGTAACCATAGTGGGGCGGCCTAATGCCGGTAAATCCACTTTGATGAATCATATTGTGGGCCACAAGGTGGCCATTGTATCAGAAAAACCGCAGACCACCCGCAATCGCATTCAGGGTATCTATACCACCGGCCAGGGACAGATCATTTTTGTGGATACTCCTGGGATCCACAAGCCTAAGCACCTGTTGGGGGAGTATATGGTGCAGGTGTCGACCCGTTCCCTGCACGAAGTGGATGTCATTTATTATATGACTGATGTGACCCGGGCTTTCGGCAGCGGGGAACGCTTCATCATCGACTATCTGCAGGCGGTTTCGGCTCCGGTCTTTCTTCTTATCAACAAAATTGACCTGGTTGATATGGATACTGCCGCCAACCATATTAAAGACTTTTCGGGTTACATGAACTTTGCCGAAACCATCTTCCTGTCAGCCATGCAGGGCACCAATGTACCCGAGTTGTTAGACAGGACCTGGCAGTATTTGCCCGAAGGGCCTTTGTATTATCCCGAAGGCGACCTCACCGACCAGCCGGTGTCCTTCCAAGCGGCGGAATTGATCCGCGAGAAAGCCTTGTGGCTGACCCGGGATGAAATCCCTCATTCCCTGGCCGTCGACGTGGAGGAGATGCGGCAGCAGAATGGCGGCAAAGCCTATTTGCGGGCGGTGATCTATATCGAGCGAGATTCCCAGAAGGGGATCATCATCGGTAAGAACGGACAAATGCTGAAGCAAATCGGAGAACAATCCCGACAGGAGCTGGAAGGCCTTTTAGAACGCCCGGTCTATCTGGATCTGTGGGTAAAAGTAAAGAAGAACTGGCGCGACAGCGAGAACAATCTCAACCAGCTGGGCTACACCCGCTGAGACTTGTTAAGAAAGGCGTATCATTATGCTGGCCGCATTTCTGGACAGCACCAACTTGAAACCGCACAGCACCACTAAGGACATCATTACCCTGTGTGAACAAGCAGCCCGGTATTCCATGGCTGCCGTTTGTGTCACCCCCTACCGGCTGCCACTGGCTAAAAAGGCGCTTATGGGCACAGGCGTCAAAGCCTGCACCGTGATAGGCTTTCCTCTGGGGACTGATCCGGCTTACTTAAAATGGAAGCAGGCACTGTGGGCGCTGCAAAACGGTGCCGATGAACTGGATATGGTCATAAATCTGGGTGCTGTCAAAGACCGCCAATGGGATCCAGTCAAACAAGAACTGGTCGGGGTTATGCGGCTCAAAGCACAATTCCCTATGGTTTTAAAGGTGATCGTGGAGACGGGACTGCTCACCCGGGAGGAATTGATCGATGTGCTCACGCTGCTGGAGGAGCAGGAAGTCGACTTCATTAAGACATCCACCGGAATCAACTGCCGCGGCGCTTCTCTTGAGGACCTGTACACTATTTGCGAGCACCGCCGTAGTTTTATCAAGATCAAGGCCAGCGGGGGCATTAAAACCTTGGATTTCGCCCGGCAATTGCTGGCCGCAGGAGCAGACCGCATCGGCAGCAGCAATGCCGCGGCCCTGGTGGAAGCTGAACTGCGGGAGGCCGCAACCAGCGGGGAGGGTTAAGCATAAACTTCCACAGCGAAGCCATTATCTTAAAAAGTCTGGATTATCAGGAAGCAGACAAACTGGTAACGGTTTTTTCCGCAATCAAGGGTAAGGTTCAGGTGCTAGCCAAAGGGGTAAAAAAGCCGGGTAGCAGCCTTCGCCCTCTGGTGCAGCCCTTCTGCCATGTGCGGCTCTACCTGGCCAAAGGCCGCACCATTGATATTATTACTCAAGGCCAGTTGGTTGATTTCTTCGGCAGGCTCCGTGAGGAGTTGTTTGCCACCATGCAGGCAGTATATATGATGGAACTCCTTGATAAGGCTCTGATGGATGGGGTCGCCCTGCCGGCGTTGTTCAACAGCACTCTGAAAGTGCTGCGGGTTATGGATGAAGACGGGCCCGACCCCTTGTTGCTGCGCTTCTTCGAAATGCGCCTCCTGGCCGAACTGGGTTACGCTCCGGCGCTTACCCATTGTGTGGGCTGCGATTCCGCCGAGGTGGGAGGGGGACTGTTCAAACTCTCCGAAGGAGGGCTGTTATGCCCGCGGTGTGCCCGCGAACAGGGGGGCGGCGTTATCTTAAAGCCGGATAGCCTGGCCTTGTTGCGTTTGCTTTTGAACGGTAATTTGCAAGCGTTGAAACGGGTGCGCGTCAGTCCCGCCGGCCTGGTGCGGCTGGAGCATTTTCTGGAAGATTATTTGGAGTATCACCTGGAGCGCAAATTCGTCACCAAAAACACCATCCGCATTCTAAAACACAATCTGCATTTATAGGCCACATAATCG
>DHGD01000070.1:0-12318 GCA_002402575.1 Syntrophomonas sp. UBA4807 | reverse complement strand
AAAGAGAACCGGGGCAGCTGGAAACCGGCAGGACAACCTTAGAAAAGGCGCTCCGGAGCATCGGGAGGAACGCCGTCAAGGTCAGTAAAACCCGAAAATAAGAGGTGGGCTGGATTTAGCAGCCAACCAGGGTGGAACCGCGGGTAATAGCCCGTCCCTGTCTTTAGGGGCGGGTTTTGTGTTTATATGAATAACAGGAGGCGTTACCAATGAATTTTCAGGAGATCATACTCCGCCTGGAAAAATTTTGGGGCCGGCAAGGCTGCATCATACAGCAGCCTTATGATGTGGAGAAAGGCGCTGGTACCATGAACCCGGCCACATTTTTGCGCAGCCTGGGGCCGGAGCCATGGAATGTAGCCTATGTGGAGCCGTCTCGCCGCCCCGCTGACGGACGCTACGGGGAGAATCCCAACCGGCTGCAGCATTATTATCAATATCAGGTTATCTTAAAACCATCTCCCGACAATGTTATCGCGCTGTACCTGGACAGCCTGCGTGATCTGGGCATTGACCCCGCTCATCATGACATCCGCCTGGTGGAGGACAACTGGGAATCGCCTACCTTGGGAGCCTGGGGACTTGGCTGGGAGATTTGGCTGGATGGGATGGAGATCACCCAGTTCACCTATTTTCAGCAGTGCGGCGGCTATGACTGCCATCCGGTGTGCGCCGAGATTACTTATGGTTTGGAACGTATTGCCATGTACATTCAGAACAAAGAAAGCGTTTATGATATTGAATGGGTGGAAGGCATCACCTATGCTGATGTGCACCATCAAGGCGAAGTCGATCACTCCCATTATAATTTTGAGCTGGCTGACGTGGAGGCTTTAAGCACCATGTTTAACATCTGCGAGAAAGAAGCTTTGAATGTGGCCGCGCACCATCTGGTCTTGCCGGCCTATGATTATGTCTTGAAATGCTCCCACCTGTTCAATCTCCTTGATGCCAGAGGAGCCATCAGTGTCACCGAACGAACCGGCTATATCGCCCGGGTGCGAAATCTGGCCCGCACCGTAGCGGGAGAATACCTTAGGCAGCGCCAGACTTTGGGTTATCCGCTGCTCAAAGACCCCGAACTGCGCCGGCGCATTTTGGCTGAAGAGGAGGTGGGCTAGAATATGAAGCGTGATCTTTTACTGGAAATCGGAGTGGAAGAAATCCCCTCCGCTTACATGGCCCAGGCTTTAGAAAACCTTTTAGGGCTGGCCGAAAGACGTTTAGAGGAAAGCCGCCTCACCCACGGAGAGATAAAAACCATGGGCACTCCGCGCAGGCTGGTTCTCTTAATCCGGGATTTGGCGGAGACGCAGAGCGATGCGGTGGCGCAAAACCGCGGACCCCGCAAAAGCGCAGCCTTTGACCAGTCCGGAAATCCCACCAAAGCGGGACTGGGTTTCGCCCGGTCCCAGGGGCTAAATATAGATGAGCTGAGCACCCTGGAGGCGGACGGTGTTGAATATGTCGCCGCGGTGCGCCGCGAAGTAGGCCAAGCCGCCATCGAGATAATGCCCCAGCTTCTGGCCGATATTATACTGAGCATTCCTTTCCCGCGCTCCATGCGCTGGGGCTACCACCAGACCCGGTTTGCGCGGCCCATCCGCTGGCTGTTGTGCCTTTTGGATGAAGATGTTGTCCCTGTAACCATTGAAAACATCAACAGCGACCGGTTCACCTACGGACATCGCTTTCTTTCCCAAGGCGCCCTGGAAGTTAAAGATGTCAAGGATTACTTTTCTAAGCTGGAAGCCAATTATGTCATCCTCGATCAGGAGCGGCGCGCTCAAATGATCTGGCAGCAGGTGGAACTGGTTGCCCAAGCGGCTGGCGGCAGCCCCATGGCAAACGCTAAGCTGCTGGAAGAAGTGAATTTTTTGGTGGAATACCCGACCGCATTTTTCGGCGGCTTTTCACCGGCTTATCTGGATGTGCCCCCCGAGGTCTTGACTACCTCCATGATAGAACACCAGCGTTATTTCCCGGTGTTTGATAATGAAGGGAAGCTGCTGCCTGGCTTTATAGGGGTCAGAAATGGCACTGACTTTGATCTGGAAACGGTTGTCGCCGGTAATCAAAGGGTTCTTAAAGCCCGCCTGGAAGACGCGCTTTTCTTCTGGCGGGAAGACACCAAGAAACCTGTTGAAGATTTCGTACCCGGCCTGAAAAATGTGATGTTCCACGAGCGCCTGGGTAGTATTTTGGATAAAGTAAGCCGGCTGCAAGCCCTGGCGGTATTCTGCGGAGCAGAAGCCAACTTGAGCAGGGCCGATTATCTGCAGCGAGCTGCCTACCTGTGCAAAGCCGACCTGCTGAGCAGCATGGTTTATGAGTTCCCCGAACTGCAGGGAGTAATGGGACGTTATTACGCCCTTTTGAGTGAGGAAGAAACCGAAGTGGCTGATGCCATACTGGAGCATTATCTGCCCCGCTTTGCCGGAGACAGGATTCCGGCCAGTGAAACCGGCCTGGCAGTTAGCCTGGCGGAAAAAATCGATAATCTTACCGCCTTCTTTGCCTTAAATATCAAGCCCACCGGTTCACAGGATCCCTATGCCCTGCGCCGGCAGGCCATCGGTTTAGTCAACATTATCATAGAAGCGGGATTAAGGCTGGACTTGGCCCGGCTTATCGAACAGGCTTATCAAGGGCTAGTAAACTTCAAGCTGGAGCAAAGCTGTGAACAGACTACCCAGGAGCTGTTGGATTTTATAATGCAGAGGATGCGGGGGGTTCTGCTGGAAAAGGGCTATTCATATGATGTTATTGACACCGTCTTGGCAGTGCCCAATGCTGATCTGAATGACATCTGGATGAGGGTTAACGCTGTTCAGGCATCTAAAGGGGAAGCCTTTTTCAATGATCTGCTGGTGGTCTTCAACCGTGCCCATAATCTGTCCCGCAAAGCCAATAAGGCGGTTTCGGCAGACTACCAGCGCCTGATTGACGACAGCGAAATTGCTCTCCACCAGGAATTGCACCGGGTAAGCGGGGAATTCGCCGCAGCTCTCAGNNCAAGGCCAATACCAAAGCGCATTGCGACTCGTCTCCGGACTGCGTCCCGCTGTGGATCGGTTTTTCGAAGCAGTCATGGTTATGGTCGAGGATAACAAATTACGTCAAGCAAGGCTGGGTTTGCTTGGGGAAATTGCCAGTATGTGTCAGCAAGTGGGGGATTTCACAAAAATAGTACAATAATTATAAACGATTAACAGGATTTTTTTCTTTGATATAGTATATATAATTTATGTAGTTAAACCCAAACAGTATAGCATAATTGGATGGTGTACCGTATGGAATTGAATGATAGACAGGAAAAAATCCTGCAGATCGTTAAGCAGCATGAACCTATTACCGGGGAAAGAATAGCTGAGATCTTATCGGTAACCCGTGCCGCATTGCGACCTGATCTGGCTGTCCTGACTATGTCAGGCTTTCTGGAAGCCAAGCCCCGGGTAGGTTACACTTATAAAACCGAAGGCGTCGAGAATGAGATGCGCAAGATACTGAATCATTACCGGGTCAGGGACATCCAATCCCGCCCGGTGGTGATGAAAGAGACCTGCAGCATTTATGACGCCATAGTAACACTATTTATTGAAGATACCGGAACAATCTTCATTGTGGACAGTTCCAATTTCCTGACCGGAGTGGTATCACGCAAGGACTTCCTAAAATCCACCCTGGGTCAGGCTGATATCCACAAGATGCCGGTGAGTGTGATCATGACCCGTATGCCCAANNAGCATGCCGGTGGTAAAATGTTTCATAAATAACGACGGCGAGGAAAAACTGGAGGTTGTGGGAAAAATTTCAAAAACCAACATCGCCAGATTGTTCCTCGATCTGGCCGGTAGGCAACGTGAGGGGGGTAAACTTTGGTAAACCATTTACCAGGGGTTTACATTGTATCGGATTCAATCGGAGAAACTGCTGAGATGGTGGTCAGAGCAGCCGCCAGCCAGTTTAATTCAGGCACCATGGAGATCAGGCGGGTTCCTAATATCTCGGACTGCGATACCCTGGATGAAGTGGTCCATCAGGCCGCCGGCAACCATTTTTTAGTGGCGTATACTCTGGTGGTTGATGAACTGGCCGCACACCTTCGGCAGGAGGCGGAGCGGCACGGGGTAATCTGTGTGGATATTCTGGGTCCGATGATTGACGCTTTCAAACAGATCAGCCATATAATTCCCAGAAGAGAGCCGGGATTGTTGCGCAAAGTGGACGAGATGTACTATCGGCGCATAGAAGCGGTAGAGTTCGCAGTGCGCTATGACGACGGTAAAGACCCGCGCGGTATCGAATTGGCCGATATAGTTCTGGTGGGAGTATCGCGCACCTCCAAGACCCCGCTGTCCATGTACCTGGCGCATAAGCGTATCAAAGTGGCTAATGTGCCTCTGGTTCCGGAAGTCAATCCTCCCGAAGAGCTATTTAAAGCGGAAAAGGGCAAAGTAATCGGCCTGACTATACACCATGAGCAGTTGAATCACATCCGTACCGAACGGTTAAAAACACTGGGCTTAAAAGGTCAGGCCAACTATGCTCACCCCGGACGCATAGATGAGGAGCTGGATTTCTCCATTCGCATTATGAAGAAACTGGGGTGCCCGGTAATAGATGTGACCAATCGGGCGGTGGAAGAGACAGCCAGCAAGATTCTGGAGATTTACTACCGTAGAATAAACAATATTTAACATAATAAGAGGAATTAAATCATTTGGGAGGGTCAGTAATGTCTGGCAAAAAGTATATCTATCTATTTGAAGAAGGCAACTCGGATATGCGTATGCTCCTGGGGGGCAAGGGCGCTAATCTGGCGGAGATGACCTTGATCGGTCTGCCGGTGCCGCCCGGTTTTACCATCACCGCCGAGGCCTGCAACGAATACTCGGCGGCAGGAGAACAGTTGCCTGCGGGTTTATTGGAAGATGCCTATAACGCTATGAGGATCTTGGAGCAAAAGACCAGCAAGGTTTTCGGCAGCCGGGAAAATCCCCTGCTGGTGTCAGTCCGTTCTGGGGCAGCAGTATCAATGCCGGGCATGATGGATACTATACTTAATCTGGGACTGAATGATGAGACTGTTCAGGGTCTGGCGGCGCTGACCGGCGATATGCGCTTCGCTTATGACTGTTACCGGCGTTTCATTCAAATGTTCAGCAATGTGGTCCTAGATGTGGAGCATCACCTCTTTGACAACATTGTCGAAAAGTATAAGCGCAAACTTAGCCTGATTTTCGACTATGAAATACCCGCGATCGAGCTGCAGGGCATAATAAGCGACTATAAAAACCTGGTCAGGATGGAAAAGGGCTTCGATTTTCCGCAGGATGTCAACGAGCAGCTGGCGCGGGCTATTGAAGCGGTATTCAAATCCTGGAACAACCAGCGCGCCATCATATACCGCCGTTTGAACAAAATTCCTGATTCTCTGGGAACAGCCGTGAACGTGCAAAGCATGGCCTTCGGCAATATGGGTCTAGACAGCGGCACCGGGGTGGCTTTCACCCGCAATCCCTCCACCGGGGAGCGCGAACTGTACGGGGAATTTCTGGTCAACGCTCAGGGAGAAGACGTGGTGGCGGGAATCCGTACCCCAACCCCGATCGCCAAATTGAAGGACGAACTGCCCGGAGTCTATCAGCAGTTCGTGGAAACCTGCATGAAACTGGAACGCCATTACCGCGACATGCAGGATATTGAGTTTACCGTGGAAAAGGGTAAGCTGTACATGCTGCAGACCCGTAACGGCAAGCGCACCGCCAAAGCCTCAGTCAAAATTGCGGTTGACATGGTCAATGAAGGTTTGATTTCCATTGAAGAAGCGCTCCTGCGGGTGGATGCGGAACAGATCAACCAGCTCTTGCACCGCCAGATCGACAGCACTTACAAGGCGGCCCCCATCGCCACCGGACTGCCGGCCTCACCTGGCGCGGCCAGCGGCAAAGTCCTGTTTGATGCCGACCAGGCACAAAAACAAGGCGAAGCCGGTGAAAAAGTGGTCTTGGTGCGCAGTGAGACCACCCCGGATGATATCCATGGCATCATCTTCGCCCAGGGCATACTGACCTCTCGCGGGGGTATGACCTCACACGCCGCGGTGGTGGCCCGGGGCATGGGAAAACCGTGCGTGTGCGGCTGCGAAGCTATCAAAATCGACGCTGAGCAGAGCTGCTTTACGGTTAACGGCCAGGTTATAAAAGAAGGCGACATCATAACTATCGACGGGGCCACCGGCAATGTCATGCTGGGGGAAGTGCCTATGATCGAACCCGCCCTTTCAGAGGAATTTGAAACCCTGTTGACATGGGCGGATGAGCACAAGCGGTTGGCTGTAAGGGCCAATGCGGACACCCCCGAGGATGCCGCCAAAGCTCGACAATTCGGCGCCACCGGCATAGGCTTGTGCCGCACTGAGCATATGTTCATGGCCCAGGAAAGGCTGCCGGTGGTTCAGGAGATGATTATGGCGGAGAGCCTGGCCGAACGTGAGAAGGCGTTGCTCAAACTGCTGCCTTTCCAGCGCGAGGATTTTTACGGAATTTTCAAGTCCATGTCCCCCTATCCGGTAACAGTGCGGCTCTTGGACCCGCCTTTGCATGAATTCCTGCCTGATCGCGAGGCTCTCCTGGTGGAGATCGTGGAGATGAAACATCGGGGCATCACTGATAGCCGGCTGCTGGATAAAGAAGACCTGCTCAAAAAGATACATAGCCTGTCAGAGGCCAATCCCATGCTGGGCCATCGCGGCTGTCGCTTGGGAATGACTTACCCGGAGATCTACCGCATGCAGGTCAGGGCTATCTTTGAGGCCCTGGTTCTGCTGAAAAAGGAAAACATCCCCACCTGTGTGGAGATAGAGATACCGTTGGTCATCGACAAGGCTGAACTGGCCATACTTAAAGAGGAGATCGCTGCGGTGCATAGTGCGGTCAACCAGGAAGCCGGTGTGGAATTGGAATACATGCTGGGGACCATGCTGGAACTGCCGAGAGCCTGTGTGGTGGCCGATGAATTGGCAGTGGATGCTGAATTCTTCTCCTTTGGCACCAATGATCTTACTCAGACCACCTTGGGTTTTAGCCGTGATGATGCCGAAGGTAAATTTATTCCGGTGTACCTGGATAAAAAGATATTGAAAGACAATCCCTTCGCCGTCTTGGACCGCAAAGGAGTAGGCACTTTGATGAAGATGGCGGTGGATAAGGCCAAAAGCACTCGCCCCGGCATCCTCATGGGCATCTGCGGAGAGCACGGCGGGGAGCCCAGTTCAGTGGAATTCTGCCATATAATCGGTTTGGATTATGTGAGCTGCTCGCCTTACCGGATTCCAGTCGCCCGGCTGGCCGCCGCCCAGGCGGCGTTAATCAACAAAGACCAATCGAAATAAGACTAAACAGCAACAGCACGGCTGAAGTTACGAAAGTCTGGCAGCAGCCCGGGCGGCTTTGAATAAAAATGGCCATAATTCCGATCAATTACGGCGGGTCAAGATGACAAGCTTGGCCCGCTGTTTTATATTCGGCTTGCCGGCCGAGATGCTATACCAGCAAGGTGTGCCGCACCTGGCTTAATCAACGCGCATGAATGATTAACATCGGAAAGCCGTATGAGGAAAAACCTCAAGTACGGCGGTATCATCAGCCGTTCACCTTACCCCGGATAGACGCAGTCTGACCGGCGGTAGTCCTGGTACGGGTTGATAGTGCTAAGCAAACTGCCCGATCCAAGGGTGTTCATTGTCCCGCCTGCTGATGACCGTATAAAACAAGAGATTCAAACTTCCCCGATACCTCAGTCTGGTGAATGTAACTCTGCGAGTAACGCGAAAACTTTGAAAGCGCCGTAAACTGAACGGTATGTACGATGCCGCGGGAGGTCGGCTATTCAACTTATGGGCAGCCTCATATCCTGTTTAAAGGATATGTCCAGTTAGTTGTAGTAATAGGACAGGGTATGGAAACATAGAGACTGGAGGTGAACGGATTGATTCGTGAGGAAATTGAGAATAGGGAAAAGGCCTGGTTAGGCGCCCATGCCACATGGTCCATCAACTCTCGGGGGCGTCAGCGCAGCGAAGCCCCCGATCCAATCCGGACCTGTTTTATGGTGGACCGCGATCGGGTGATACACTCCAAGTCGTTCCGCCGCCTTAAGCACAAGACCCAGGTCTTCATCGCCCCTCGGGGGGACCATTATCGCAGCCGTCTGACCCATACCCTGGAAGTGAACCAAATCGCCAAGACCATTGGGGCGGGACTGAACCTGAATATAGACCTGATCGAGGCTATGGCCTTAGCGCATGATGTCGGCCATACCCCCTTCGCTCATGCCGGTGAAGAGATATTGGACAGGCTGCTCCCTGGGGGGTTCCGTCATAACGAAAACAGCATCCGGGTATTGACCAGGGTGGAACAACACCACGGGGTTCCGGGGCTTAATCTGTCCCGTGAGGTATTGGACGGGGTTTTGCATCACAGTGGTTACGGAGCACAGGAACAGCGGGCGAATACTGCGGAAGGACGGGTAATCCGTCTCAGTGATAAGATTGCCTATGTGCAGCATGATATTGACGACAGCATACGCGGCGGTTTGCTGCGCCTGGAGGAATTGCCCCGGCAGTATATCGAAGTGTTGGGCGAGAGCCACAGCCAGCGCATCGCCACCTTGGTGATCGACACTATAGAATACAGCCGCAGCAAACTAAAGGCAAAAGAAGTGCCGCTGATAGAGCCTTCGCCGCCAGTCGAGGCCGCTTTGCGAGGTTTGCGGCAATTCATGTTTGAAGCCATTTATAATGGCCCGGTCTGTCAGGCGGAACGCAAACGGGCCAGTTTTGTAATCGAGCACCTGTTTAACTATTTTCTTAAGAATCCAGGCCGCATGACCCCGGCATACCTGCAAATTGCCGAACAGGAAGGGCTGGAAAGGGCAGTCGCCGACTATATTGCAGGTATGAGTGACGAATATTGCATTGCTATTTTCGAAAATGCCTATATACCCAAATCACTGGTGCCGGAAACGCTGAAAATTCCATCTGAGGATGAGCCGCACAAATAGAGGTCAGGCAAATTTCGATAAAATCAGGCAGGATTTTGCTGTCTTACAGAGAATATAGGTGAAACTATGAGTGCTTATTTTGATGATAATACACTGACGGAAATAAATTTGCGCTTGGATATACTGGATGTGGTCGCAGAAACGGTGAAATTGAGCCGCAAAGGCGACCGATATTGGGGGCTGTGTCCCTTTCACGGCGAGAAAACCCCCTCTTTCAGTGTGACTCCTGGAAAAAACATGTTTTATTGCTTTGGTTGCCACGCAGGCGGCAATCTCTTCACCTATATCATGAAACGGGACGGGGTTGATTTTCCTGAAGCGGTGCGGATGCTGGCCAGCCGGGCTGGTATACCGCTGCAAAGTACACCGTCCAATAAAGGCGCCGACCGTTTTAAGAGGGTGGTAGAGGTTAATAAGGCAGCTGCCGCATGGTATCAGGACATTTTGGAACATGAGCCGGCTGCGGCTCCAGCTAGACGGTATCTGACCCGGCGGCATCTGACGAAGGACATCATCACGCGCTTTCAGCTGGGATATTCCTGCCACGAATGGAACCGAATCTCCAATTACTTGCTTAATAAGGGCTTTGACCAGGAATGGGTGAAAGAATCCGGGCTGATTAAGCGCAGTAAAAATGGAGATTCCTATTATGATCTCTTCAGAGAGCGGGTGATATTTCCGATATTTGATTATCATGGCAATATTGTCGGATTTGGCGGCCGCACCCTTGAGGATGCGGGCCCCAAATACCTTAACACTCCGGAAACCGAAATATATGTAAAGCGAAACCATTTATATGGGTTGTACCAGGCCCGGGATGCCATGCGCAAAAGCAATCAGGCCATACTAGTGGAAGGCTACATGGATTGCCTGAAGCTGCATCAGCACGGTTTCACCAATGCGGTGGCATCATTGGGGACCGCTCTTACCAGGGAGCAGGCCCTGCTCTTGAGGCGTTATACCGAAAACATACTGGTGTTATATGATGGCGATGAGGCCGGCCAAAGAGAAACTTTAAGAGCGGTACAGCTGCTTGCCGAACAAAACTTCAATGTGGAAGTTCTGTCCTTGCCGGAAGGGCTTGATCCGGATGATTTTCTGGATCAGCACGGAAAAGAGGAATTATTGCAATATATCCAGAATAATAGAGTGAGTTATATAGAATTTAAGGTAAAAAAAGCAATTGATGCAGAAAATATTTTGGATTTGCAGGCCAAAATCAGGGTGATAAATGCCGTCAAAGGCGATATCGCACGGTTGGAAAGCAGTATTTTACGCGATAATCATATCAAGCTGCTTTCCAGGCAGTTGAAAATAGAAGAAAATTTGATATTAAAAGAGGTAGAGAGCAATATAGGGCAGCTAGTGCGGCATCCGGGGAATAAAAGTCAAGTAAACAGGGATAATATACAGTACGGTAATTATAGTATGGAAGAGAAAATACTGGCAAATATGCTGCATGACCGGGATATCGCGAATACCATAGTATCACAAATCGGGCTACAGTGCTTTACTTCCAGGCATTACAATCGTCTGGCTGCCATATGTTATGAAATGGATGGCGATTTGGGCGCCAATCCCGGGGTTTGGCAGCAAATCGCTCAGGAAGAAGGACTGGAGACATTATTAGCCCGTCTGGAAAGCAGATGGCACGAAGGAATTCATATAAACGATGCCGAATTATGGTTTTTTATCCGCTATGTAGAGCGGCAGCGCCACAAGGCAAAATGGAGGGAATTGCATCAACGGTTGGATCAGCTTCGCGATGACGGAGGATTTCATTCTGTTCTGCGTTTAATATTGGATCTTGATACATTCCTACACCAAACCCGGGAAGGGGGGATACAATGAAAATGGACAGAAAATTAGCAGAGGCAGTCGGTGTTCTGGCTGAAAAAGGTAAAAAGAAAAAAATTCTTACCTATGATGAGATCATCGATGATTTGCAGGGTTTCAACCTGGATTCTGACAATATGGATGATATACTGGAACATCTCCAATCTCTGGGTATTGGTGTTGGAACTGAATCAGAGCTGGAAGGCGAAGAGGAGCTGGAAGGCGAAAGTTTGGAAACCGAAGAGATCACGGTGCCTGACGGCATTGAGATAGATGACCCGGTGCGTATGTACTTAAAGGAAATTGGCCGGGTAAGGCTGTTGTTGGCGGAAGAGGAAATTGACCTGGCACAGCGCATTGAGGCCAATGATGAAGATGCCAAGCGGCAGCTGGTAGAGGCCAACCTCAGACTGGTGGTCAGCATCGCCAAGCGCTATGTAGGCCGGGGCATGCTGTTCCTGGACCTGATTCAGGAAGGCAACCTGGGGCTGATGAAAGCGGTCGAGAAATTTGACTACCGTAAGGGCTATAAATTCAGTACTTACGCCACCTGGTGGATCAGGCAGGCCATAACCAGGGCCATAGCCGATCAGGCCCGTACCATTAGGATTCCGGTGCATATGGTGGAGACCATTAACAAACTCTCCAGGGTGCAGCGCAACCTGTTGCAGACTTTGGGCCGGGAGCCTACCCCGCTGGAAGTAGCGGAAGAAATGGATATTCCCGTGGACCGGGTGATTGAGATCATGAAAGTAGCTCAGGAACCGGTTTCCTTGGAAACACCTATCGGAGAAGAAGACGACAGCCATCTGGGCGATTTTATTACTGATGAAGATGCTGAATCTCCTGAGGAATCGGCATCGTTTGTGCTGCTGCGCGAGCACCTGGACGGCATTTTGAATACTCTTACCGATCGCGAAGAAAAGGTCTTAAGACTTCGTTTCGGCTTGGATGACGGGCGGCCCCGTACTCTGGAGGAAGTCGGCCAGGAATTCGGGGTGACCCGGGAACGCATCCGGCAGATCGAAGCCAAGGCATTGCGAAAGCTCAGGCATCCGTCGCGCAGCAAAAAACTGAAAGACTACATCGAATAGGCGCGGTCTATTGGTTGACAACCGCCTGACAGCAATATATAATAATCCCTGTTGGGATGATCCTCGATAGCTCAACGGTAGAGCATCCGGCTGTTAACCGGAGGGTTGTAGNNGTTCGAATCCTACTCGGGGAGCCAAAGAATACTACAAGGCGGCTGCCGCAATAGGGAACCGCCTTTTGTATGCCATCAGTTCGAGGAAAAGCTAAAAAGGCGTAAAATCAGCCCTAAGGAGATAATTTTCCTTGACCTTTGGTAGGATATTTTATATACTAACTCTTGCGGGGTTGCCGCGCCACGGGCCTATAGCTCAGTTGGTAGAG
>DHGD01000098.1:3851-4261 GCA_002402575.1 Syntrophomonas sp. UBA4807 | reverse complement strand
CCCATTCCCGGCCAGGCTAACTGGCAGACCATCTGCCAGATGGTGACCAGGGTCGGCTATCCCATGGCCTACGCTCACCCCCATGATATTTGGAAAGAGATGGCGGCCAACACACCTTCTATGAGCGGTATTAACTACGACCGTTTGGAAAACGAATCCCTGCAATGGCCTTGCCCGACCACAGACCACCCCGGCACTCCCTTCCTGCATGCCGGCAAGTTCACTCGCGGACTGGGGCTGTTCCAGCCTTCTGAACATGTTCCCCCCGGTGAAGTGCCTGATCAGGAATATCCTTACCTGTTGTCAACCGGCCGCATTCTGTTCCATTACAATGTGACTACCCCCTATTCGGGCGGAATCAGCAGCGTGTGGGACAAAGAAATGGCTGAAATCAATCCCGCAGATGCGGA
>DHGD01000098.1:2926-3791 GCA_002402575.1 Syntrophomonas sp. UBA4807 | reverse complement strand
CAACGCCCACCAATGAACTGACCAGCGCTGTATTGGACCCGACCACTGGAACCGGTGAGTACAAGGTGTGCGCTGTGAAGATCGAAGCCATATAGGAGGCGGCTATGCGCAAGGTTGCTGTGGAGCAGGCCATCGGCTTAACTCTGGGACACGATATTACCCGCATAATACCAGGCAAGAAAAAATATCGCGCCTTTAAAAGGGGACATATTGTGGCGGCCGAGGATGTCAGCCTGTTAAAAGACCTGGGCAAAGAACATGTCCTCATATGGGAGTCTGACGACGAGTTGATTCATGAGGATGATGCTGCCTTGTTGCTGGCCTCCAGCGCAGCCGGAGCGGGAATAGCCTATACCCGCCCCAATCAGGGCAGGGTGGACCTGGTTGCGCAATACGACGGCTTGCTGCGGGTGCAGCTGGCGCAACTGCAACAACTCAACAGTCTTGAACATGTGATCTTCTCTACCCTGCACAATTGCCGCAGCGTGGTTAAAGGGCAATGTGTCGCAGGAACCAGAGTAGTACCGGTGGCAGTGGAGCGGGAGTTGATGGAAAAATCCCAAAGGCTGTGCCGGGCGCCCTGGCCATTGGTGAGCGTAAAACCGTTTCAACCCTTGTGGGTGACGGTGATAACTACCGGCAGTGAGGTCAATAGCGGGCGTATTCAGGACGGTTTCGGCAAGGTTATCAGGAAAAAAATCGCACCATTCGGCGGCCGCTGGATGGGGCAGATAATCGTCCCTGACAACTCAGAACTTATCGCCGCGGAAATACAAAACGCCCTCGCTGAAGGCGCTCAACTGATACTATTGACCGGGGGTATGTCAGTGGATGCTGATGACGCCACTCCGCAGGGCATAAGGGC
>DHGD01000098.1:2228-2819 GCA_002402575.1 Syntrophomonas sp. UBA4807 | reverse complement strand
AATCGAAAAAGCCGATCTGGCAGCACTGGCCCATGGAGGCTTATGTGAAGGCTGCCCGGTCTGTAATTACCCGCAGTGTCCTTTCGGCAAAAACAGCTTTCTGCAAGGAGGCTAAAGAAGCCATGCAAGATCTCAGTCTGGAGCAAGCGCAAAAGATCCTCTTGGATATTTTGCCCGACCTGAAAACAGAGATAGTATATTTAAACTCTGCCTTAAACCGGGTTCTGGCCCGCGACATAAGCGCTCCGCGGAGTTTGCCGGATTGCGAGCANNCGGCCTGCGGCGCCGAGCCTCTTCAGAATAGTCGGTAGCTGCCAGCTGGGAGAGTTGCCCCCGCATCCCTTGCAAAGCAATGATGCCGTAAAGGTTAAAACCGGCGGTGGTCTGCCGCCTGGAACCTGTGCGGTNNGTTCCCCACGAAAAAACCAGATATGAAAATCAAATGCTCTTAGTCGATGAAAAAATTAAAGATGGACAAAACATCAAAGCAAAGGGCGAGGATTTTCTTCAGGATGAGGTTGTCCTCAAGGCCAAATCCAGGCTGACGGCAGGCGGAATCGCTTTGCTGGCAGCGTTGGGCATCAATGCGGT
>DHGD01000098.1:0-2216 GCA_002402575.1 Syntrophomonas sp. UBA4807 | reverse complement strand
GGGACAGACCTGGGACAGCAATGGCCCCATGCTGTCAGCGCTGGTGCAGCAGGACGGAGGAACCGCACTCATTGCGGCAACCGCTGCGGATAGCGAACTGAGCGGACAACTGCCGGAGTTGTTGGGGGGTATTGACCTGCTGATCTGCACGGGTGGCAGCTACCAGGAAAACGACAGTGAAGCCGAAAGGCTGTTCACCCAACTGGGGGCGCGGGTTTTATACCGGGACGTGGCCATTCAGCCCGGTAGTCATGCCGGCGCGGCGAGTATGAACTCACAGTTGTTGTTCTCACTGTCGGGTAATCCAGCAGCTTGCTTTGTCGGCTACCATCTATTTGTGAGACCNNGCCCGGTGCGTAAACGGGTTCAGCAAACCCGCCGGCACCAGGCGAATGGTGCGAGGGCATGCCAGATGTAGTAATTGCGGATGGGAAGTGACAGTGCTTCCCGGGCAGAAGCCAAGCATGGTCAGATCACTATTGAATTGCAACGCACTTATCGATATCCCCGCAGGGAGTCCTGCGTTAGAGCCTGGCAGTGGCGTACAGGTTATACTGCTGTAATCAGGCCCGANNCAACTAAGAGGAGGTGAAGTTGTGAAACCAGATTATACCGAAATTATAGCCAGTTATAAAGATAAGCCGGGTGGCATAATCGAAGCCTACCACGCAATCCAGAGAGCCTATAATTATATCCCGGAGGAGGCAGTCGCCGCTGCCGCGCAGGCGTTTGGTATGCCCAAGGCTGAGGCCTGGGGTGTGGCCACCTTCTATTCGTATTTCAAGGTGGCAGAGCGCGGCCGGTTTATCATCAGGATATGTGAGAGCGCCCCTTGTCATATTGCTGGTGCGGATAAAGTGGTGGCCGCACTGGAACGACAACTGGGGATAAAGATGGGGGAAACCACTGCCGACGGCAAGTTCACTCTCGAATTCACGGAATGTGTGGGCCAATGCCAGGCAACTCCGGTTATCACCATTAACTCCATACCNNNNAAATAATGGCGCAAGAAATGCATGTTCTATTGCCAGGTGAATCTGAAAACCTGACAACTTATGAAAATTATACCAATGCGGGAGGCTATAAAGCCTTAGAGAAAGCCCGCGGCATGGATAGAATGGACTTGATCGAAACGGTCAAGAAATCCGGACTGCGCGGCAGGGGCGGAGCAGGTTTCAATGCTGGGATGAAATGGCAATTCTCATACAGCGTTGATAGCGACGCAAAATACGTGATCTGCAATGCTGACGAAGGCGAGCCGGGCACATACAAAGACCGCATACTATTGGAAACCGTACCCCATCGGGTACTGGAGGGTATGGCTATTTGTGCCTACGCTATCGGCGCCAGCCAGGGGTACATTTACTGTCGTGGCGAATACCCCTTTATAGTGGAAGCGCTCAATCAGGCTATAAAAGAGGCCCAAGATAGCGGAGCTTTGGGNNGACTTCAATATCGAAGTGCGTATGGGTGCCGGAGCTTATGTGTGCGGAGAGGAGAGCGCCCTGATCGAATCTATCGAAGGCCATCGCGGCGAGCCCCGCTTCAAGCCCCCCTTCCCGCCCGTGACCGGCCTGTGGGGCAAACCCAGTATAGTCAATAATGTGGAGACTTTGGCATACATTCCCCTGATAGTTGACAAAGGGGCAGAATGGTTTAAATCCATAGGAGCGGCCAATTACCCCGGAACTAAGCTGTTGACACTGACCGGGGATGTGGCGGAACGGAAGATCATTGAAGTGCCTACTGATGTGACCATACGCCAGGTAATATATGATTTTGGCGGAGGCATCAGAGCCGGCAAGAAGTTCAAGGCNNGTACAGATCGGCGGTACTTCAGGCGGATTCATACCTGAGGAATTGCTGGACACGGCCATCGATTTTGATTCCATGAACGCCATAGGCGCGGTACTAGGTTCCGGCGCGGTATTCGTCATGGACGAGACCCGCGACATCGTAGATGTGGTGGAGCGGATAGCCAAGTTCTTTGAACATGAATCCTGCGGCAAATGCATCCCCTGCCGGGAAGGCACCAAACGTATGCATGAGATGGTGGAGCGCATTAATCACGGCCGGGGTACTGGCGATGATCTGGGGAATCTGGAGAGGCTGGGACTGGTAATGTGCAAGGCCTGTCTGTGCGGCCTAGGCCAGGCCGCTCCTGCTCCGGTACTGACAACTCTGAACCATTTCCGCGATGAATACAGTGCCAAATT
>DHGD01000053.1 GCA_002402575.1 Syntrophomonas sp. UBA4807 | reverse complement strand
CGACCAAAAGGATTAGGAGGAGGATATGCATGTCAGCAATTAACGAAGTTGTAATGGTCAGCGCATGCCGCACCCCTATTGGAGACTTTCTGGGATCATTAAAATCCGTCAGGGCCAATGAATTATCGGTTATCACTGCAACCGAGGCCATAAAGCGGGCTGGCATCGAACCCCAGATGATTGATGAGATAGTAATGGGGATGTGCCTGCATCATGGTAACGGTTCTTTGCCGCCTCGGCAGGTAGCTATGGCAGTGGGGATGGACCCCCGTTCAGGATCGACCATGCTCAGCCAGAACTGCGCCTCTGGCATGAGAGCCGTGGAGGTAGCGGCCCATAGCCTGGCCCTGGGCAAGACTGAGATAGCTCTGGTAGTGGGGACCGAGAGCATGAGCAACATTCCTTACATATTACAGCAGGGACGCAGCGGCTTTCGTATGGGGGACAGCAAGGCCCAGGATGCCATGCTTTCGGACGGACTGATTTGTGCTCTGGCAGGTGGGCATATGGGCTTAACCGCAGAAAACGTGGCTGAGAAATACGGTATCAGCAGAACTGAATGTGACGAACTGGCAGTAGTAAGTCACAGCCGGGCTGTTCAGGCCATAGCCGAAGGACGTTTTAAACGGGAAATCGTGCCGGTTAATATCAAGACCAAAAAAGGCACTACCAGCATTGAAAATGATGAACATCCGATTTCAGGGGCCAATCTTGAAGCCATGGCCAAACTGCCTGCGGCTTTTAAAAAGGACGGTGTGGTCACCGCGGCCAATGCATCGGGGATCAACGACGGCTCGGCGGCGGCCATATTTATGACCAAACAGAAGGCTGAGGAACTGGGTGTCAAACCGCTGATGAAGCTGATCAATGTCTGCACCGAAGGGGTGGAAGCCAAAGTTATGGGCCTGGGCCCGGCTGTAGCCATACCCAAGTGCTTAAAACAGGCCAAAATGGCTTATGAAGATGTGGAATACTGGGAGATCAATGAAGCGTTTGCCGCTCAGTTCATAGGCGTAGACCGCATGATCAGTGAGGAATTCGGCCTCAAGATCGACCTGGATAAGACTAATCATAACGGTTCCGGAATTGCCCTGGGGCATCCGGTGGGATGCACCGCCCTGCGCATTATTGTCAGTCTCTACTATGAGATGGAAAGACTGAATCTGACTGTAGGGGGTGCTTCCCTGTGTGTGGGCGGAGGCTCAGCCATGGCTTCGCTGTGGACCCGGGATGTGTAGTAAATGGCTTCTTAGGCTTATGTTTAAAACAAATCAAGGCCCTAACTAAATACCTCTCCTCTTCGTGCGTGCGGGTGGTGGCAGCTAGCCTGAGCTGCCACCACCCCCGGCGGTAAAGCAGAACCCCGCATGAGGACCGAGGTATGAACTGATGGCTTGAAACGGAGGAATATCAATATGTCTGCGAATTTTGCTTATCAGAATACTAGGGATTTTGAGTTTATTCTCCAGGAATGGCTTCCCACAGAAGAAATATTCAATTATCCCCAATTTGCACCCTACTACTCTAAGGATGATGTAAAAGCCTTTTTGGCTCCAATCCTCAAAATGTCCAAAGAAATCATCGAGCCGACCAATACAGACGGAGAAAAAAATCCGGTGCGGTTTGAAAACGGACAGGTCAAAACCCCGCCCAGCATCGGGCCGCTTTTTCACAAAATTCAGCAGGAAGGCTGGGGTACCAGCAACATTGACGAATCTGAAGGCGCCATGGTTATGCCCCACATTCTGCAGGCTATGGTTTGGGAGATGTTCAATGCCGCCAACCCCACCTTCGGTCCTTATATAATTCTCACCAGCGGCGCGGCAGGCTTAATTCAAAGTTTCGGCAGCCAAGCGCTCAAGGATATGTTTCTGCCAAAGATGATGGATGGAACCTGGTCGGGGACCATGTGCCTGACCGAACCGAGCGCAGGCTCGGATGTGGGTGACATACTATCCCGTGCTTATCCCACTGAAAACCCGCAGATTTTCAAGATAAAAGGACAAAAGATATTTATCACCGATGGGGATAATGATTTCACCGAGAATATCATCCATCTCTACTTAGCCCGGGTGGAAGGGTCGCGTCCCGGAACAAGCGGGATATCGTTATTTGTGGTGCCCAAATATTGGGTCAATGAGGACGGCAGTCTGAGCGCAAACGATGTACAAACCACCGGCGTGGAGCATAAGCTGGGGCAAGCCGGGTCGGTGACGGCAGCCCTCAGTTTCGGGGAAAATAATGAATGCCGGGGCTGGATCCTGGGCAAGAATCCCCTGGAAAACGAGGGCAAAGGGCAGGGTATGGCGCAGATGTTTCAGATGATGAATATGGCGCGCCTTGAAACCGGGCATCTGGCCCTGTCCTGCATAGCCAATGCCTTTTATAATGCCCGTGACTACTGTCAGGAACGCATTCAGGGGCGCTTGCTGACTGACCCCAAATCCGGCCGGGTACCAATTATTAAGCATGAAGACATCAAACGCACCTTGTTAATGGGCAAAGCCCATGTTGAAGTGATGCGGGCCATGCTCTACAAGACCTATTTTGCCTTTGATGTGCGTCGCCATGATACAGACCCGGTCCGGCGCGAACAAGCCAATGACCTGATCGAGGTAACCACCCCATTATGCAAAGCTTACCCCAGCGATGAAGGCTGGTGGCTGTGTGGGGAAGCCATACAGGCTTACGGCGGCTATGGATACTGCGAGGATTACCCGGTGGCACAGATTGCTCGCGACATAAAAATCTATTCTATCTGGGAGGGAACCAATTACATTCAGGCGCTGGATCTGGTGGGGCGTAAGATGACCATGAAAAAAGGAAGCGTTTTTGCGGCCTTTATAGATGAAATCTCCCAATTCTACGATGCCCGGCGCAGTGAAGAACTATTTGCACGGGAATTCGCCCACCTGGGCAAAGCCCTGGACGCCTACCGGCAAATCCAGAAAATACTGCTCGGTTTCGCTACCCGGCAGAAGATGGATATGGTGGCAGTTTACGCGCGGCGCATTCTTACAGCAACCGCCCAACTGTACGGCGCCCGCCTTATTTTGGATCAAGCCCTGCTGGCATCGCAGCGCCTGCGGGAACTGCCCGCCGGTCATTTTGACACCGCTTTTTATCAGGGCAAAGTGGAGGCAGCCAGATACTATCTGCTCAATGTAGTGCCCAATGTATGGATAACAGCTGAGATGCTGGCCACTGCTGACACCTCAGTCTTGGATATCCCCAGCGAGTGTTTCAATTACTAAGTCTCCAGGTTATTCCCTATACCCTTACCTTGGTTGGGGCTAGCCCGTGTTTACCCCGGGCTGGCCCGGCTACTTCTTCAGAGACAGTCTCCGCTTTTAAGAGACACCCTC
>DHGD01000125.1 GCA_002402575.1 Syntrophomonas sp. UBA4807 | reverse complement strand
ATCCTCCTCCTAATCCTTTTGGTCGTAAATACAGCAATAATCGTGCCAACAAAGACCTTCCAGGGCAAAGTCCCCTAATTACGGGGCTCCGCAGCTTGAGGAGCCGGCTCCGGCTCCTGCCGAGACGGCGTCAGTTATCCTATTATGGGTTAGAGTATTAGAAGCAAATGAGGTGAGCTGATTTATGATTGGCGTTTTTATCGGGGTTTTGTTGTAGGAAAACTAGTCCTCCAAAACAGGAGAATGAAGGCGCGCCGTTCTGTGCCGGATTGTCTCCGTAGCGCGCCAAATTTGAATAAGAGGATTGAACATCAGCTTGATTAACGATTAAGTCCGTATTTTTCTAGTTTACGGTATAAGGCCGAGCTGTGAATACCCAGCATTTTGGCGGTCTTGCTGCGATTTCCTCCAGTCTGTTTCAAGGTCCGGACGATAATCTCCTTTTCTATCATCTCCACAGTTTCGGCGAGTCCTTTATTCAGTTGTTGAGGAAGAGCAGACAAGGCCGCATCAGTCGGTGACAAAGACGGGAAGTGAGCGGGCAGCAAACAGTCGCTGGCTTCCATGCTGGCCAGATTTACGGCCCGCTCCAATAGATTTTCCAGCTCGCGCACATTGCCGGGCCAGGAGTATTCCTGCAGGAGCTGTAAAGCCTGGGCGGATACATGGGGAACATTAGTTTCCAAAGTACTGTTAATGCGGCGCAGCAGATCCCTAACCAGCAAAGGCATGTCATCAAGGCGCCGGCGTAGCGGAGGTATTCTGAGACGAACCACGTTCAGCCGATAATATAGATCTTCGCGGAACTGGTGATTGGCCACCAATTCTTCCAGATCCCGATTGGTTGCCGCTATTATTCTGGCGTTGATAGCAATCGGCGTAGTGCCGCCCACTCTCTCCACTATCCTTTCCTGCAGCACCGAAAGCAATTTAGTCTGCATGGTAATGGGCATATCGCCGATTTCGTCCAAAAATAGGGTGCCGCCTTTGGCCAATTCAAATTTTCCGGGCTTGCCCCCTTTTTTCGCCCCGGTGAAAGCCCCTTCCTCATAACCGAACAGCTCAGATTCCAATAGATTTTCAGGCAAAGCCGCACAGTTTATGCGAATAAAGGGACCAGAACAACGGCTGCTGGCATTGTGGATGGACTGGGCGAACAGTTCTTTGCCAGTGCCGCTTTCACCAGTGATCAGCAAAGTTGATGAAGTGGCCGCAAATTGGCGGGCCATGTCTTTGGTCATGGAGAATTCAGTGCTGTCGCCAACCAGATCGGAAAACTGCCAGCGGGTGCGATACATAGACCAAACCTCTTTTTTGTAAATGTTTAATTCTTTTTCAATCTGTTCCAATTTCCGGGTCATAATCTTGGCGCCTGTCATGTCTAAGGCCACGCTATGGCCTATAGCCCCGATAATGTCTCCGTTCTTCACGATAGGCTGGCGGTAAACCACAGTCTCGTGGCCATTTATGGGCCAATAATCGGCCTGATACACTTTGCCGGTTTTGAGTACTTCGGGCAGTTTGGATTCAGGGGTAATTTCCAGAATGTTCTTGCCGATCACGTCACAGCGTTTCATTTCCAGGATATCGAGATAGGTTTGATTCATGAAGGTGACGGTGGCGTCTTTATCGACTATCACATAAGCTGCATAGGGGCTTTCAATCAAACCGTTGATTACCGTCACAAAGCGCTGTTCATTTTCTTCGAGCATATCCATTAACACCCGGGCACCCGACATATCAAGCATGAAATAATGCCCGATAGCTCCCACTACCTCGCCTTCCATCTTAATTGGCATGCGTGAAACCAGGGTTTCTTGTCCATTGATATACCATAATTTGGCTTTATCGATGCGGCCGGTGCGAAGCACCTCAGGCAATTCAGAATTGGGAATAACATCGAGGATGTAGCGGTTGATTACTGCTTCCTTGGGAAGGTTACCCAGACATTGCAGAAAAGGGGTATTGATGTGGGTTATCATGCCTTTCTTATCTACCATTACAAAACCCAGGTGGGGATTTTCAAAAAGGGTGTCTAAAATTACGGCAAATTCCTGCTCAGTCTGTTCAAGGCGCTTCAATATCACCTGAGCCGCAGAAATATCAAGAAATATGCTGCGGGATAGGGCGCCTACAACTTCTCCTTTGTGCATAATCGGCAATGCCGTAACGATAGTCTCTTTGCCATTAATGCAACAAATGTCTGCGCTCACTGTCCGCCCCGTCTTTAACACCTTGGGCAACTGGCAATCAGGGATAACATCCAGAATGTATTTCCCTACTACGTCTTCTTTGCTGAGTTCCAGTGCCTCCAGCAGGGTCTGGTTTATATTATTTATGTAGCCCTCTTTATCCACGATAACATAGAACATGTACCAGCTTTCAATAAGGCCGTCTAATACTTCCACAATCTCGTTGAATTCAAAGGATGGGTCAGACAAGCAAAAATCACCTCCGTCTAATACTGCCTGAAATGATGTGCCTTTCACCTTAAGCCCGGGTAGCATTACTGCTGTTGCGAAGTGATTTTGTCTAGTGGAGTATGCAGACCAAAAGTGATTAAAATAATTATAACTGAATTGTCTCCACAATTGATTAAGAATTTGTTGGATTGATATATTTTACTTTAGTGTATAATTGCTATACCATATTATCTACAGCATTTGATTGCGATATTGCTCTTCCCCAAACATCTTAAGGGTATCCCACCAGCCGTATGCCCGTTCCAGGGTTTTAAAACCCTCGATTTCCAGTGTACGGGTATATACTATAGCGCCCCCCAGCGACTGGTAAAAACGCTGATAGGGGTTATCGTGCAGCGTCCATACCATCAGGGTATTTATGCCCGCCTCATGCAACCGGTTTCGAACCGCGGCCATCAGTTTACTGCCAATACCTTTGCGCTGAAAAGGCTTCAATACATATATCACATACAGTTCGCCTTTATAGGGTAAATTACCTACCCGTTCAGGACCGAAGGCTGCGAAACCTACTAATTTCCCGTTTTCAGTTTCAGCCACCACCATCCCTTTATTGGGTGCGCTTATGACTTCACGGGCATAGCGAAGCCGGTCCGGTGCCGTTACCAAGGCCAGTTGCTGCTCGGGCAATATACCTTCATAAGTGCTGTACCACGTATCCACATTAACCCGGGCAATTCCGGCAGCATCGGATAATTTGGCATCTCTGATTAACACGGCGACCTCCTGATATTCCCTAATAACAATATATTATAAAACCGGCGGTTTTAAATAATTAAATGCCTGCCCCAATAAAGGGGTGCGCAATTCTATGGCCCCTTCCGGGCACAGCTCCTGGCAGCAATAGCAGCGGATACATCGCGCATAATTGTAGCCGGGCGTCACTTTGCGATCATTTTCGTCGCTATCCTGGCGCCATTCTAAGGCTTTAGGGGTCACAGGGCATACCTGTACGCAGATCCCGCAACGAATGCAGGCGGGTTCCTTGATTTCCGGCCTTTCTATCACCGCGTTGCGCAATCGGCGACTTTTTAATTGAAGCGCACTCCGGGAGTGAGCCAGCTCGAAATCAGCTGCGGTTACCGCAGCCAGACTGTCCCCTAAGAGAGTAATAGCCTGCTTATCCAGCACTCCTAATCCCAATTCATGGGCAATGCGGATTATTTCCAAGTTTTCCGGCACAATACCCACCATCCGAGCAGCGCTGGCATCAATCGCCACCGGGTCAGAACCGAGCAGCAAAGCTCCTATCTTTCTGGGTTTACCATTGCGAGGTCCGTTGCCTTCCATGGCCATGACCGCGTCCATCACATAAAGCCGCGGGCTGACTAATCGGGTCAGGTCTGCGAGCATAGTGACAAAATGTTTTATATCGACCAGCTTGGCGTGATATTCCCCTTTTAACAGGCCTGGGATACAGCCGAACTGATTTTTGATTGCTCCGGTAAGGGTGGTAAGAGCGTGCGACTTTAGCTTGGGAAGGCTGATTACGGCATCGCTCCGGGCTACAGCCTGAGCGATGACGAAGCTTTTATGCTGCTGCCCGGCCTCGAAAGCCACCCGTTCTCCAGTCTCGAAATTACCAGTTTCTATGTTGAGCCGTTCGGACACCTCGGCCAAACCCGCTTTTTTGGCGGCTTTGGACAAACTGCCAAAACCGGGGGAATCTCCATAGGAGAGACAAGCCCCTTGAGCGATGAAGGCCCGGGCAACTGCCTCGAATACCGCCGGATGGGTGGTGACACAACGCTCCGGAGGGTCGGCGGCCAGCAGATTGGGTTTCAAAAGAACCTTCTCCCCGGGACGGGCAAACTGCTCAATACCGCCCAAGAGCTCCATCCCCCGGTTTACCGCCGCCTC
>DHGD01000055.1 GCA_002402575.1 Syntrophomonas sp. UBA4807 | reverse complement strand
GGAGAGCATAATAATAAATAACTGCTTAAAGGTGGCTTGTTCCCTCGTGGTGTTGGCGGTAGGCAACAGCGCCCGCAAGACTTACCGATTGCTCCAGGCAAACGGAGTGTCCATCGCGCCCAAGTCATTTGCTATCGGCTTGCGTACTGAGCATCCCCAGGCATGGGCGGATTTGACCCAATATGGAGATTATGCCGGCCATCCCCGGTTGGGGGCGGCTGATTATCATCTCACCTTTCAGGATGAGCACAATCACCGCGGGGTATATACCTTTTGCATGTGTCCCGGCGGACTGGTAGTGGCTTCATCCTCGGAGCCCGGGCAGGTGGTAACCAACGGCATGAGCTACAGTAATCGTGACTCCGGCATTGCCAATTCCGCACTGGTAGTGACTGTCAACCCGGCGGACTGGGAATATAGCGCATTGGGCGGGATGGAGCTGCAGGAGCAACTGGAGAGACGCGCCTATCAAATGGGTCAGGGAGGGTATAAGGCTCCGGCGCAAATGATGACTGATTTCATTGCTCGCCAGCCCGGCAGCTCTCTGCAGGAATCTATCGCCACCTATCGGCCTGGTGTGACCCCGTGTGATCTGTGGCAACTGTTGCCACATTCCTGGTGCAGCAGCCTGGTTAGGGCGATGTCATGCTGGAATAAAAGAATGCCTGGTTTTGTTCACCCCCAGGCCGTATTGACTGCGGCAGAAACTCGTACCTCAGCACCTGTGCGCATATTGAGGACTGCCGCTATGCATTCGGTTAATGTTGACAATCTCTATCCCATCGGTGAAGGGGCAGGATATGCGGGGGGCATCATCAGTTCGGCGGTGGATGGCCTTAAGGCTGCGGAAACTATTATCGGCGGTTACAAACCACCCGGGCAAGCGCTGCACCTGGAGCATGAATCGCTGTATCCGGCCCGGAGACTGCAAGACCAGGATGGTTAGAGCGTATTGACAAAAAAGTATAATAAGGTTATGTTCTAGCAATCAAACTGATGTTCACGCAGGAGGGCTTTTAAAGTGGGGAGTTTATTTGGTACAGACGGAGTAAGAGGCATTGCCAATCTGGATTTGACAGCGGAATTAGCCTTTAAATTGGGGCGGGCAGGCAGCTATATTTTGGCGCAGCAGAACCCTGCTGGCAGGCCGCGCATACTGGTGGGCAAAGATACCCGCATATCGGGGGATATGCTCGAATCCGCCCTAATAGCTGGAATATGTTCTACCGGCGCCGATGTCTTAACAGCTGGAATCGTTCCTACTCCAGCCGTGGCCTATTTGACAGAAAAATACCAGGCTAATTGCGGTATAGTTATTTCTGCCTCACACAATCCGGTTGAAGACAATGGCATCAAATTCTTCGGCCCGGCGGGATATAAACTGCCCGACGAAATCGAAGACAGAATAGAAGACCTGGTATGCCGGGGGACTGACAGCCTGAGCAGGCCGCAGGGAGCCGATGTTGGCCGGGTCTATAATATTGAAGCCGCCAATGAGAGATATTTACAGTATCTGTGCTCCTGCTGCGGGCAGGGCATGAACCTGCGGGGCATGACCGTAGTTGTGGATTGTGCCAACGGAGCGGCTTACCATGTAGGACCTGAGTTGTGGCAATGTATGGGCGCACGCGTTATCAGTATTGGCGATAAGCCTAATGGCATCAATATCAACGACCGTTGCGGTTCAACCCATACCGAACCGCTGAAAAAGGCGGTGCGCCATTACAATGCGGATATAGGCATAGCTTATGATGGCGATGCTGACCGCTGCATAGCCATAGACGAAAAAGGCAATGAACTGGACGGCGATTATATCATGCTGATCTGTGCTCTGGACATGCACCGCCAAAACCTGCTGCGGCCGGCCTCAGTGGTGGCTACGGTGATGAGTAATATCGGCTTTGAGATCGCACTGCGCCGGGAGAACGTGCGGGTAGACAGCTGCAAGGTGGGGGATCGCTATGTGCTGGAGAAAATGGTGGAAACCGGTGCCCTTCTGGGCGGAGAGCAGTCGGGGCACATTATTTTCAAACAATATGCCAACACCGGGGACGGTCTGTTGACTTCTTTGAAATTGGTGGAGGTGATGAAGCGGACTGGTTTGACCCTGTCCGAATTGGGCCGGGAGATGGAAAAATATCCTCAATTACTGGTCAATGTAAGCATCGAAAACAAGGAGGCGGTGCTTAACCATGAACTGGTGCGGGCCGCTCTGGCCAACGCTGAAAGCCGGTTGGGGGAATGGGGCAAACTGGTGGTAAGACCCTCAGGAACTGAGCCTCTGGTTAGGCTTATGGCTCAAGGACCTGATCATTATCTGTTAAAGGAAGTGATCGATGATATCAAAAAAGCGGTTGAACAAGTAGCATACTGATATTGTAAAGCGCCTGGACCCGTCAGTATAGCGGACGGGTTGACGAGGAGGGGGTTTATCGAATTTGTCGGCGGATACCCCCCGGTGCCCATCATCGTCAGGAGGTCGGCAAAAACAGGCAGCAATGCCTGTCACAAAGAGGCTTCCATGTGGCAGTACCATATAATGGCAAATTACGGAATTGTGTTTTCGGCCTGTTTTATGATGCCTTTGAAAATGAATGAATACCTGATGGAGGTTAAATACAAAAAAATGTGTGGAATTATGGGTTATATCGGCCAGTCTGATGCTGTGCCGGTAATTATAGATGGATTGAGCCGACTAGAATACCGGGGGTATGATTCGGCCGGTATCGCTGTATATCGCCCTGGGGATCTGACCAGTCTGGAGGTCATTAAGCGTAAAGGCCGACTCAGTCAATTGGTTGACTGCTTGCAGGATTTTCCTGGCAGCACATTGGGTATCGGGCACACCCGCTGGGCTACCCATGGTGTTCCCAGTAACCGCAATGCCCATCCTCACAGTGATTGTTCCGGGCGGATCGGGGTGGTGCATAATGGCATTATCGAGAACTATGCAGCCTTACGCAAACAACTGATACTGGAGGGCCATGATTTTGTTTCGGAAACCGATACCGAGGTAGTAGCTCACCTGGTGGAAAAGTATTATCAGCACTCACTGGAAGCGGCGGTGCGCCAGACTCTGGCTGTTGTTCACGGTTCTTTTGCCCTGGCGGTGATACATCAAGATGAACCGGATAAGATTGTAGTCGCCAAAAAGGACAGTCCGCTAATCATCGGGCTGGGTGATGGTGAGAATTATGTAGCTTCAGACATTCCGGCTATTCTGGGACGCACTACCGAGGTCTATATTTTGGAGGATAACGAGTTTGCGGTAGTCAAAGCGGACGAGGTGGTTATTACCGATTTGATCGGTGATCCCGTCGAAAAGTCGGTTTTTTCTGTGACCTGGGACCCTATCTCCGCAGAGA
>DHGD01000140.1 GCA_002402575.1 Syntrophomonas sp. UBA4807 | reverse complement strand
GGCAAAGGATCGGGTTTGTTGTTCAGGAAAGGCGAGATTGTCCGCAAGGTGCCGGAAGGTCAATTGACCGGAGTGCTATTGGATGAAATTAATGCTCTTTTAAAACAGAGAGGCATAGACGATCCATCGGTTGATAAGGAGGAGGCATAACCATGCTCTGTTCACAGTTGTTCTATCCAACCCTGCGGGAGGTTCCCAGCGAAGCTGACGTGGTCAGCCACCAATGGCTGCTGCGAGCCGGGTTTATTCGCAAGACCACATCCGGAGTGTATACTTACCTCCCCTTGGGATATCGGGTTATTAAGAAGATAATAGAAATCGTGCGCCAGGAGATGGACCGCGCCGGAGGACAGGAGGTTATGATGCCTGTTGTCCAGCCGGCGGAGCTGTGGCAACAGTCGGGACGCTGGGATGTATACGGGGATGAAATGTGGCGTCTTCGCGACCGTCATGACCGCGCCTACTGTCTGGGACCGACCCACGAGGAGATAATCACCACCCTGGTCAATGCCGATGTGCATTCTTACCGCGACCTGCCCTTGTTGCTGTACCAGATTCAGAATAAGTACCGTGATGAGATTAGGCCTCGTTTTGGGCTGATGCGGGGGCGGGAGTTCATTATGAAAGATTTGTATTCCTTTGACGTGGACTATCAGGGCTTACAGATATCTTATGAAAAAATGCGAGAGGCCTACAACCGCATCTACCAGCGCCTTCAGCTCTCCTACCGCATGGTGGAGGCCGACAGCGGGGCTATCGGCGGCAGCGCCAGCCATGAATTCATGGTCCTGGCCGAAACCGGTGAATCGGAGATCGTCTATTGTGATGCTTGCGAATATGCAGCCAATGTAGAAAAAGCGGTATGCAACCCGGCAGCCGGAGCAGCCGCAGAAGAATGCGGGGAAATGACAACCATCAGCACTCCGGGACTAAGGACCATCAACGATCTGGCCGAACATATGCATATCCCTGCGCAAGAACAGGTCAAGACCCTGTTTTATAGCGCCGATCACAAGCTGGTGGCGGCAGTGGTGCGGGGCGACCGGGAGTTGAATGAGATAAAACTCAAAAATGCTCTGGGCTGTAATGAACTGCTCATGGCCGATGAAGCGCTGGTCAGGGAAACGTGCGGAGCCGGATTCGGTTCGTTGGGACCGGTGGGACTCAGCGTGCCCCTGTATGTGGATTTGGAAGTTCCGCATATGGCTTCCCTAAGCTGCGGATGCAACCGCGATAATTTCCATTACACCCAGGTCAGGTATGGCCGTGACTTCGAGGCCACTGCGGTTTTGGACCTGCGCTGTGCTGAGGCCGGGGACCCTTGCCCCCATTGTGAGGGTCATTTGTTGAAAATGCGCGGCATCGAGGTGGGTCATATCTTCCAGTTAGGGATGAAATATTCCCAGGCCTTAGAGGCAACCTACCTGGACAAAGACGGGCAGCAAAAGCCCTTCGTGATGGGATGTTATGGCATTGGGGTATCGCGCACCATGGCTGCCGCGGTGGAGCAGAACAACGATGCCGACGGAATAATCTGGCCTATGCCCCTTGCTCCTTATCATGCTATCGTAGTGCCGGTCAACGCCAATAAGGCCGAGCAGTGGGAGGCCGCCTGGAAGATTTATCAACAGCTGCAGCAACTGGGCGTGGAAGTCTTGCTCGACGACCGCGACCAGCGTGCTGGAGTAAAATTTAAAGATGCCGACCTGATAGGCATCCCCCTGCGTATTACCATCGGCCCCAAATCCTTGCAGGAAAAGCAGGTGGAGTTGAAGAAGAGATGGGAAAGCGACACCCATCTGATATCTATTGACCAGGTAGCCGCCGAAGTGGTCGCCATTGTCAAACAGACCAGTCAGGTTGAGATCGTTTAACCAATAAATAATAATGGAAGTGGAAGCATGACCATTTATGAGGTCGTCTTTAAGCTGGCCCTGGCTGGGATACTGGGGGGATTAATCGGGCTGGAGCGTGAAAGCCTGAGCCGCCCGGCCGGGTTGCGCACCTACACCCTGGTGTGTGTGGGCTCCACCCTGGCTATGATCGTATCCATAGATATCTATCTGCAATACTACCACACTGTCAATGCCGACCCGGGCCGTATCGCCGCCCAGGTAGTGAGCGGAATCGGTTTTTTGGGGGCAGGCACCATTATGCGTGAAGGCTCTACGGTGCAGGGACTGACCACCGCTGCCGGGCTGTGGGTGGTGGCCTGTATCGGACTGGCGGTAGGGGCCGGGCTTTATCTCCCCGCTATAGCTACAACCCTTATGATACTGTTCGTGTTGATATACTTTATTCGCTTTGAACATCGCTTCACCGGCAGGCGGGAGTTTAAAGGCATCGTTATGGTAGTGCAGGATCGACCTGGGCAGGTGGGCATCATCGGTTCGGTTTTGGGTGACTTGAACGTATTGATTAAAAACATACAGCTCAACCGTCTGGAGGGCGATGATCTGGAAATAGAGCTGCTTCTGCAGATCCCCTCCAACATCACCGTCGAACAGGTGGTGGACCGCCTGGGCGAGCTGCAGGACATCAGGAGTATCTATCGCCTAAACTAAAATTTAGGCACAGTTGATTTTTTAAAGGGGATGGAGAGTGTGGATTCGAGCGCAGACTTTTTTGCGCTATTAAATAAGCATGTGGACTTCTGCCAGGCTGAGGCCTGGCAGGGTGCTGTTATAAACCGGGTGGAGGTCTTTCCCGCCCAGAGGCTGTGGCGTCTGAGCGTTGAGATGCCCCGGCCCCTGTCGGCTGGCATCCTGCACGATACTGCACAGCAAATGCAGGCTCTCCTGGACGGCTTGCAGGTGGAGTTGTGTGTACAGCTCAGTGATGACAGGGCTTTGCATGCTCTAATATGTGAGCACTGGGAGGAAATAACGGCACTTTTGGGTGCGAAAGCCGATCAGGTTACATGGCTGGTAGATAATCAACGCCTGGACTTTTTCATCGAGAGCCGGCAGCTCTATCAGGAAATGTTGGAAAATGATTGCTGCCAGAAGATATCTGGGTGGCTGCGCGACCATTTCGGACTCCTGGTCATCTCCCGGATTAAACTGCAAGAGGCTGACGAACCAAGCCAGGACAAGGCCAAGACATTGATTCCGGCAGCTGAAATCCAGGTTCTAAGCTATGACAGCCGACCCGCTCAGACACGTATTAAATCCGCGGCGATCAAAAAAATGAGAAAATTCACCCCGGTGAAGATGGCCGAATTACAGGAAGGACAGCAGAATGTCCGGGTATGCGGCCAATTGTGGCACAAAGAGGTGCGCGCCATTCGCGGCGGGCGCTGTGCGGTGGAATACTATCTCACCGATTTTTCCGGCAGTGTGATTGCCAAGCAATTTCTGGATAAACCCGAACAGGATAAATTCGTGGAAGGGCAATGGATATCTGCCTGTGGGGACATTCGCTACGACCCCTTTGCTAAAGAGGCGGCTCTGTTCGTAGCTTCCATTGACACCGCGGAAGCAACCCGGCGCCTCGATGAAGCTCCCTTAAAAAGGCTGGAACTGCATGCTCACACCAAAATGAGCGCTATGGACGGCCTGGTCGAAGCAGGTCAATTGGTGGCCCAGGCTGCGCTTTGGGGACATCCCGCCATCGCCATAACCGACCACGGCTGTTTGCAGGCGTTTCCTGACGCCTATCACGCCTCCCAAAAGCATGAAATTAAGGTAATATATGGGGTTGAAGGCTATCTGTTTATCAATCATGTAAAAGAACGGGCTTACCATGTGATAATCCTGGCCAGGAACACAGTGGGCTTGAAAAACCTTTACACCCTGGTTACGAATTCCTATCTGAACAACATGTATAAGAACCGTCCGCGCATTTCTAAAGCCGAGCTGAGCCGATCGCGCGAAGGTCTATTGGTGGGAAGCGCCTGCCAGGCCGGGGAGGTTTACCAAGCCCTGCTGCGGGGAGCCGGTGCCGAAGAGCTGCGCGCTATTGCGGATTATTACGATTACCTGGAAATACAGCCGTTGAGCAACAACGAATTTCTGGTCAACAAAGGGATGGTAGCCAATCAGAAGGCCCTCATGGACATGAACCGAGCCATCGTTGAACTGGCCCGGGAACTAGGCAAACCAGTAGTTGCCACCGGAGACGTACACGTTTTAGATCCCCATGACGGCATCCTGCGCACCATCATACAAGCCGGGCAGGGCTACGATGACGCTGAATCCGACAAGCCCCTCTACCTGCGCACCACTGAAGAGATGTTGGCTGAGTTCAGTTATCTGGGCGAAGATACCGCCCGGGAGGTAGTCATCGAAGGCCCCTGCCGGATAAACGCCATGATCGAAAGGGTGCAGCCGGTTCCGGATGGCTTCTATCCTCCTCACATCGAAAGCGCCAGCGAAGAGATCACCGCTCTGGCCTGGCAGCGGGTAAGGGAGATCTACGGGCAGCCACTGCCAGAGGCGGTGGAAAGCCGCATCAACAGAGAGCTGCATTCCATTACCGAACATGGCTTCAGCGTTTTATACCTGATTGCCCACAGGCTGGTGCGTAAATCAAATCAGGATGGATATGTAGTCGGATCACGCGGTTCGGTGGGCTCGTCCCTGGTGGCCTATCTGACCGGCATAACAGAGATAAATCCACTGGCTCCGCATTACTTATGCCCGGCCTGTGCCTATTCGGAATTCAACCCGGTAGCGGTATCCTGCGGGGCCGACCTGCCTGATAAACAATGTCCCCGTTGCGGCAAGGAACTGTCCCGGGACGGTTTCGACATCCCCTTTGAGACCTTTTTGGGATTCGAGGGGGACAAAGTACCGGACATCGACCTGAATTTCTCTGGAGAATACCAGGCCCAGGCCCATCAGTACGTGGAAGAACTGTTCGGCAGCGAGAACGTCTTCCGGGCTGGTACAGTATCTACCATCGCCGCCAAGACCGCCTTCGGCTATGTCAAAAAATACAGTGAAGAGCATGACCTCAATTTCAAGATGTCCGAAATCAACCGTTTGGTTAAAGGTGTCAGCGGGGTGCGCAAGACCACCGGACAGCACCCCGGAGGGCTGATCGTTGTACCCAAAGACCATGATATACTGGAGTTCACCCCTTTGCAGCACCCCGCCGACAACAAAGAATCGGGGATCATTACCACTCATTTTGAATACCACGCTATCGGGGATCAACTGGTGAAACTGGATATACTGGGCCATGACGATCCCACCGTGATCAAGCAGTTGGAGGACATGACCGGAGTAAAGGCAAATTCTGTCAGGCTGGGCGATAAGACCACCATGGAGATTTTCTCCGGGCTAAAACCCCTGGGACTGGAGGCTCGGGACATCAACAGCACCGTGGGCACCTTCGGCATTCCAGAGTTCGGCACCCGCTTTGTACGCCAGATCCTGGAGACCACGCGACCCTCCACCGTGGCGGAATTGATCAGGATCTGCGGACTTTCACATGGCACTGATGTGTGGCTCAACAATGCTCAGGATCTGGTGCAATCCGGCCAGGCGCAGTTGAATGACGTGATCTGCACCCGCGACGATATCATGCTTTACCTCATCCAACTGGGGATGGAACCAAAAAAGGCTTTTAAGATAATGGAAAAGGTGCGCAAAGGCAAAGGAGTCAATGACGAAGAAAAAACCCAAATGCTGTGCTGTGACGTCCCGGCCTGGTATGTGGATTCCTGCCGCAAGATAAAGTATATGTTCCCTAAAGCGCACGCTGCCGCCTATGTGACCATGGCCTTCCGCATCGCCTGGTACAAAGTTCATTACCCGCTGGCCTTCTATGCCAGCTTTTTCAGTGTGCGCGCCCAGGATTTCGAGGCGGAAAGCATGTTGGGAGGATACACCTCCATCTTAAAACGCATAAAGGAGATAGAGAAAAAGGGGAACAAGGCTGAGGGCAAGGAAAAGAAATTACTGCCCATTTTAGAGGTGGCTCTGGAAATGTATGCCCGGGGCTTCCGTTTTCATCCTGTTGATATTTATCAGTCCCACGCCAGCAAGTATCTGATCAAAGACAACGGTCTCTTGCTGCCCTTTTCGGCCCTTCCCGGAGTAGGCGGCGCAGCCGCCCAGAACATTGTCAAACTGCGTGGTGACACGCCCTTTTTATCGGTGCAAGAAATGCAGCTGCGCACCCACCTGAATAAGACCACCCTGGATATGCTCAGGAAATACGGTTGTCTGGATGGACTGCCGGAGAGCGCGCAATTGAACCTGTTTGCTTAAAGAAGGGCTGCCCCCGTAATTTAGACCTTAAAGCGGTTGAATAGAATCTAGAGATTGTGTTATACTCTTAATGAGCTGGTAATAGTATGTTACTCAAGTGGGTTCTTGCCCACTTTTTCTATTGTTTGCTGTCCAACCCGGGTAAGAATAGAGAGGAATTGCAGGATCATGAGCAAAGCCAGCATAATCGAGGCCCTGGTGAGAGAACCGTTGGAAAAGCTGGGGTTGGAAGTGGTTGAGGTCGAATATCAGCGTGAAGCCGGGGACCGTATGTTGCGCATTTACATAGACCGCGAAGCAGGTGTGGACCTGGAAACCTGCAGCAATGCCAGCCGGGCCGTCAAAGCCCTCATCGACGAAACCGAAATCGATTACGACCATATGGAAGTTTCATCGCCGGGACTGAACCGGGTTATTAAAACTGACCGCGACTTGCAGCGATTTAATGGGGAAAATGTCTCAATCAAGACTGTGCAGGCTTATGAAGGGCCGCGCAAAATAGTAGGCCGTCTGCAGGGCTTCGGCGCTGCTGATATTAAAATAATGAATCAGGAAAACCGACTGATTTCCATCCCACGCGACATGATCTCGATAATCAGGTTGCACCCAGAATTTTAGAGGAGGAAGCACCATGTCCAACGAGTTGATCCAAGCCCTGAACGAAATAGAGAGAGAACGGGGTATTCCCAAAGAGGCACTGATAGAAGCCATCAAATCGGCTTTAAATACCGCCTACAAGAAGAATTTTGGCGTGGCCCAGAACGTGAGCGTGGAATTCAATGAGAAAAGCGGGGATGTGCATGTATACTCCCAGAAAAAGGTAGTAAACGAGGTGGAAGACCCCCGGTTGGAGATAACCTTGCCCGAAGCCCAGGAACTTTACCCCGAATGCCGGGTGGAAGATATGGTTTATGTTGAAGCCACACCAACCAATTTCGGGCGCATCGCCGCGCAGACCGCTAAGCAGGTGGTGATACAGAAGCTGCGCGAGGCGGAACGCAGCCTGATCTACCAAGAGTTCCGCGAAAGAGAAGGCGAAATCGTTACCGGCATGGTGCAGCGCATGGAGGCTAAGACCATCTATGTAAATCTGGGACGCACTGAAGGCATCATGCTGCCCTCGGACCAGATCGCCGGGGAAAGATACGAAGTGGGGCAGCGCATCAAAGCTTATATCTATGAAGTCAAGGATACCCCTAAGGGACCCAATATCTTCGTATCCAGAGCTCACCCCTCCTTTTTGAAGCGCCTGTTCGAACTGGAAGTGCCGGAAATCTATGACGGTATTGTGGAGATACGAAGTATTGCCCGGGAGGCCGGCTCCAGATCCAAGATTTCGGTGCATTCATATGATGACAAGGTCGACCCGGTGGGGGCCTGTGTAGGTCCGCGGGGTTTCAGGGTGCAGAATGTGGTATCCGAACTAGCCGGGGAGAAAATAGATATCATCAGATATGATAAAGACCCTAAACGTTTTATTGCCAATGCCCTGAGCCCTTCCAAAGTGATAAACGTGATTCCCAGCGAGGAAGACAAAGTGGCCCGGGTGATAGTACCTGATTACCAGCTTTCCCTGGCTATCGGCAAAGAGGGCCAGAATGCCCGTTTAGCTGCCAAGCTGACCGGCTGGAAGGTGGATATCAAGAACGAAAGCCAGTACTTGGAGGAATTCGAGGACTATGATTCCGAGCAGGACGACACCTCCTTCGATGAAGTAATGGAGTCCGATGAAGTAATGGAGAATGAGGAAAATGGTGAGGATGCGTAAACCGCCCCTGCGCATGTGTGTAGGGTGCCGGGAGATGAAAGTGAAAAAAGAACTGCTCCGCATCGTGAGGTCGCCTGACGGTGAGGTCTTTATGGACAGTACCGGGAAAAAGGCCGGGCGCGGGGCGTATATATGCCCCAACCTGCAGTGCTTCAACAAAGCGGTGAAATCAAAGAGCATCCAAAAAGCCCTGGAGCATGAAATTCCCGCGGATATCCTGGCTACCATCGAAGGCCAGATAGCAGGGATGAATAGTTAGGATGTGAGTTATTGCTCAAAATGTACAATCTGCTCGGCCTGGCCATGAAATCGGGAGCGGTTTCTTCGGGGGCGGTGGCAGTAAAAAATAGCCTGCTTCGCAATCGAGCCTGTTTGTTAATCGTCAGCGACGATATAGCGAAGAATACTAAGGAAACCTTGATAGCCTGGTGTGAGAAGCAGCACATCCCTTATCTGACCGCGGGCGACAAGTACGGCCTCGGCAACGCAGTAGGGAAGGCCTATCGGGTGGCGGTTACAGTCAATGAGGAAGGCATAGCCAGGCAAATCATGAAAGTCTATGCTGCGGGAGACGAGCCAAATACAACGGGGGTGGATGAATGGCCAAAATAAGAGTGCATGAAATAGCGAAGGAACTGGGCAAGTCCAGTAAGGAAATGGTCGAGGTTCTCCAAAAAATGGGGGTGGATGTAAAAAACCACATGAGCACCGTGGAGGATTCTCAGGCCAGTTGGATAAGGAAACAACTGACACAACCGGATAAAGGCACCAGGCCACAACGCAATCCGGCACCACCGAAAACCAAAGGCGACACTTCCGTCCCACCGGCCACTCGCGGTGCTGCTCCCCAACAGACCCAGGAGCAGCCTCCCCAGCCCGAACGCGCTCCTCAAACCTGGCGGCCTCCCGGAAGCAGTGGCGAGGGCGTACAAGCCACCAAAGAGGAGAGACCGGCAGCCAAAGGAATTCAATCTCAGCCAGGACGTCCTGCCGCTGAGAAACCACGGCCCCAAGCCCCAGGCCAGGAGTCAGGGGGGCGCCCGCAGCCGCAGGGGCAGCGTCCCCAGCCTCAAAACCAATCCCAGCCCATGCCCGGACAGCAAGGGGCACGCCCACAGCAGTCCGGTCAGGCTCAGGGCGGCAGACCGCAGCAGCAGGGGAAAAGTCCTCAGGGTCAAGGCGGCAGACCGCAGCAGCAGGGTCAGCCCCAGGGCGGCCGTCCCCAAAATCAGGGACAGCGCCCTCAGGGTCAAGGCGGCAGACCGCAGCAGCCTGGACAACGCCCCCATCCGCAAAGCCAGGGTGGAAGGCCGCAGGATGGCCGGCCCCCTTTCAATCGCCCGCAGGCCGGACCACAGACGAAGGATCGGCCCGGTCAGCCCCGGCCGCAGGAGGCCGGCAATAACCCGCCTGCTGCACCGTGGCCTAAAAAGCCGGTTGTGGATACAGAAAAAGGCGTTCCCCGGGGAGGCAAACCGGGAGCTTTCAAATCTGGCCAGGCTCCGCCTAAAAAGACATCGGACCGCGACGCCAACCGCTTTGGACAGAATCAGCCTAAGCGGGATTACAGCCGTCCCATGAAAAAATCCAAACATAAACGTAAGAAGGAAGAAACCATTCTGCCGCCGCCGGAAGTCATCGCCATAGAGGCTCCCATCACCGTCAGGGAACTGGCTGATCAGCTTCGGCGCAGTTCTGCCGACATAGTGAAAAAGCTGATGGAACTGGGGGTAATGGCCTCTATCAACCAACCCATAGACTTTGAGACTGCCGAGATCCTGGCCAGTCTTTATGAGGTCAGGGTGGAAAAGGCTTTATCAGAAGAAGAAAAAATATTGGAAGAGATCGTGGACAGCGCAGAGAGTCTGGTCTCACGCCCGCCGGTAGTCACCGTAATGGGGCATGTTGATCATGGCAAGACCTCACTGTTGGATAAGATCCGTCATTCCGACGTGGTTTCCGGAGAGGCCGGCGGCATCACTCAACATATTGGGGCTTACCAGGTCAAGGTCAATAACAACCGGGTAACCTTTATTGACACCCCCGGCCATGAGGCATTTACCGCTATGCGCGCCCGGGGTGCCAACCTGACCGACATAGTCGTACTGGTGGTGGCTGCCGATGATGGCGTGATGCCACAGACGGTGGAAGCCATTAACCACATCCGGGCTGCCGCAGTGCCTTTTCTGGTAGCGGTCAATAAGATTGACAAGCCCGGCGCCAATCCCGACCGGGTCATGCAGCAGCTCACCGAATACAGCATCGTGCCTGAAGAATGGGGCGGAGAAACCATATTTGTACCCATCTCGGCCAAGACCGGGGAGGGCATCGACAACCTTTTGGAAATGGTGCTCTTGGTGGCGGAGATGAACGATATCAAATCCAACCCCAATAGGGCGGCGGAAGGGGTAGTAATCGAGAGCAAGCTGGACAAAGGCCGGGGTCCTGTGGCCACCGTCTTGGTGCAGAAGGGTACTCTGAAAATTGGGGATTATATATTAAGCGGCAGCAGCTTGTGCAAGGTTAGGGCTATGAACGACCACCGCGGTGAGCGGGTAGAGGTGGCCTATCCTTCCATGCCGGTCGAGATCACCGGATGGTCTGAGCCTCCTGAAGCCGGCGGCAGGGTGCAGGTGTGCGATGAAAGAGTGGCCAAAGAGGTCATCAGCCTGCGCCTCACCGAAAAGAAGATTGAGGAGCAGCGCCAAAGCAGCCGGGTTTCATTGGATGACTTCTTCAAGCACATTCAGGAACACGAACTCAAAGAACTGCGCCTTATAATCAAGGGTGATGTGCAGGGCTCTGTGGAAGCTCTGTCGAGTTCACTGCTGCGGCTGAGTACTGATGAGGTCAAGGTCACCGTACTGCACTCCGGGGTGGGCGCCATCACTGAAAGCGACGTCATGCTGGCTTCAACTTCGGACGCCATTATCATTGGATTCAACGTGCGTCCTGATTCCAAAGCCCGCAAATATGCCGAGGATGAGCAGATTGACGTGCGCCTTTACCGGGTCATATACGAGGCCATCGACGAGGTCAAAAAGGCCATGGCAGGGCTTCTGGAACCGGAATACCGCGAGAAATTCCTGGGCCGGGCCGCAGTGCGGGCTACCTTTAAGGTGCCTAATGCGGGTACCATTGCGGGTTGCTACGTCAATGAGGGCAAATTCCTGCGCAATGCTGAAATGCGGGTCTTGCGCGACGGTGTCATCATCTATGAAGGCAAACTGTCCTCCCTGAAGCGCTTCAAAGATGATGTCAAAGAGGTAGCGGAAGGCTACGAGTGCGGCATGGGCATCAAGGATTTCAACGACATCAAAGAAGGGGACGTCATCGAGGCTTACACTATCGAAGAGATACCCCGCGAGCTATAAAGAACCGAGCCGAGGGAGTGTCATTACAGGGGGAAATGTTATGAGCAAACGACGCCAGGAAAGAATGTCGGTGGAAATACAGCGACTTCTGGCTCAGATTATGCGGGAACAGATCAAAGACCCCAGGGTCGATTTTTCCACGGTATCAGTCACCCGGGTGGATGTCAGCCCCGATTTGGGCCATGCCCGGGTCAATATCAGCATCCTGGGCAATGAAGAAAAACAGCAGGAAATCATGAAGGTGCTGGAAAAGGCCAAAGGTTTTGTGCGCACCGAATTGGCCCGGGGAGTACAGTTGCGCCACGCCCCGGAGCTGGAGTTCCGCCTGGACAAGTCCATTGAACACGGCATCCGTATCTCATCCCTGTTGGATGAAATCAAACAGGAAGAAGGCACTGCAAAAGAGTGATGAACCAGCTTGAGGATATCGCCAGCCAATTGCTGCAACAACAGGATCTGGTGTTGGTGGGACATGCCATACCCGACGGGGACTGCATCGGCTCCATGCTGGGGCTGGCTTGCGCCTTACGCGCCCTAGGCAAAAGGGTGGAAATGATGCTGGAAAACCCGGTGCCGGTAATATACCACTACCTGCCCTCGTGGAAGGACATCAAGGCGCCTCAGAAGGTGGAACGGGGCGGCTTTGCCGCGGTGTGGCTGGATTGCTCTGATCAGTGCCGGGTGGACCAGGTGGTGCGAGAGGCCTTGGCTGGGGCCCAGCTGGTGATAAACATTGACCATCACCCCGGCAACAGCCTTTTTGGAGACTACAATTTTGTGGATACGCAGGCGGCCGCTTGCGCCGAAATAATATACCGGCTCTTGAATATAATGGCCGTGCCCATAACCGCGGACATCGCTAATTGCCTGTATGCGGGCCTCATTATGGACACAGGCCGCTTTTTAAACAGCAACACCACCAGCCTCACCATGCAGATCGGAGCCGAGTTGCTTAAAAGCGGGGCCAGTGTGGAACTGGCCCGCAACAATCTGTTTGAGTCCAAACCCCTCAAAGAGGTGGTGCTATTGAAGTACGCCCTGCAGCATTTGGGCTTAAGCGAAGACGGCAAGGTAGCCTGGATGTGCCTTAGCCTGGATGAAGCTGTCCAGGCCGATGCCCGCGATTATCACCCCGAAGGGATAATAAACTACACCCGCATGATAAGCGGAGTGGAAGTGGGACTGCTATTCAGAGAGGTGGCCCCCGGGCAGGTGAAAGTGGGCTTTCGTTCCCGGGGCCGGGTTGACGTGGCCAGCCTGGCGCGCGAGTTTGGCGGCGGCGGACATCGCCTGGCCGCAGGAGCCAGTCTGAAGGGAAGCCTGGAGGAAGCGGCGGCCCGGATACTGGCCCGGGTTAAGGATGTATGCTGAGCTGGCATGGCTTTTTGAATATCGACAAACCGGCCGGATTTACCTCCGCCGATGTATTGAGGCGCCTTAAAAAACTATTGCCCAAAAAGAACAAAATCGGACACTTGGGCACACTGGACCCGATGGCCACCGGGGTCCTGCCGGTAGCCCTGGGCAATGCCACCCGCATTATCAGTTTAATGGAGAAAAATCGCAAACGCTACCTGGCGGGGATGTGCCTGGGAGGGGTATCCGATACCGAGGATGCCTGGGGACATGTGACCCTGACCGGCCGCAGCGATTTTGCTATCTCTGCCCTGGAGGGAATATTGCAGGGATTTACCGGCCAGATAGAACAGGTGCCCCCGATGTATTCAGCCCTGCACCATCAAGGACGGCGTCTTTACGATCTGGCTAGGAGAGGCCAAGTTGTGGAGCGTGCTCCCCGCAAGGTCAATATATACCGTCTCACCCTCTTAGATATCAACCTTACTGGGACCCTGCCGGAGATAAAAATTGATGTCTCGTGCTCACCGGGCACCTACATCCGCAGCTTGTGCCGGGATATCGGTGAGCAACTGGGCGCCGGAGCCTATATGAACAGCCTGCGCCGGCTTGAGGACGGACCGTTCGGAATCGATGGAGCAGTTGCTTTAGAAACCCTGCTGTCGGGGGAACAAGAATTGCAGAAAGTACTTTTGCCCGTGGATTACCCCTTAGGAGATTGGCCGTTGTACCGGCTGCAGAACGACCAGGAAGAGAACTGGTTATGGCACGGCAGGAGCCTGGCCGTGGATTATTACGAAAACATCCCGCAGCTGCGCATCCATAACCGCCAGGGCGAACTGGCCGGAATCGGGCGTATTGAAGTCGGCCATGGCCAGGCCTGGCTGATTCCATTGCGGGTATTCCATTGAAATCGTGACCGGGAAGGGATTGGATTATGCAGATCATAAGAGAGATCGAAAATTATAAAAGCGACGGCCGACCGCTGTATCTTGCTTTGGGCAATTTCGACGGTCTGCACCGCGGTCATCAGCAATTGATGAAAAATGTGGTAAAAACCGCCCGGGATAATAATGGCGCCGCCGCCGCCTTTATCTTCGAACCGCATCCGGTCAAGGTTTTGTTTCCCCATAGAGACTTGAAACTGCTGGTTACTGCCGAAATGAGAGCAGAGCTGTTGGAAGCCCTGGGGTTGGATATGTTAATATACAACTCCTTTTCAGTCGACATAGCCCATTTGGCCCCGGAAAGTTTTGCCAAGGGCATTTTAGTAGAAAGACTGGCGGTAAAAGCTGTTTTTGTGGGCTTTAACTACTCCTTTGGCTTCAAAGGCGCTGGAACCCCGGAATTGCTGGAGGATTTCGGCAAAAAATTCGGGTTCGCAGTGTATGTCATTCCCCCGGTAAAACAGGGCAACGAAGTCATCTCCAGCACTTTGGTCCGCCAGGCCATAGAAGCTGGGGATATCGAATACGCCGCCGAGTTGCTGGGCTATCTGCCCATGGTGGAAGGGGTGGTTATCGAGGGTGAGAAAAGGGGGCGGCAGATCGGCTTTCCCACTGCTAATCTGGGAGTCTGCCCGGATTTGGTCATACCCGGTAATGGGGTGTATGCCGCCTGGGCGCGGATGGGGGCCAAGATGGTAAAAGCAGTGGTCAACATCGGCAGCAAACCGACCTTTCACCCAGAATATCCAGTTTCTATTGAGGCCCACCTGATCGATTTTGAAGGGGATATTTACGGCAGACCGCTCCGGCTTTATTTCACCACCCGACTGCGTGATGAACAGAAATTCGCGGGTGTCGACGCTTTGGTGCGACAGATCGGAACCGACCGGGATGAGGCCGCAAAATTACTGAAGTCCTTCCCCAATGACGGTGCGTTTACAATCTAAAACCACTGTGCTACAATTTACCTTGGTCATCAGGCCAAAGGTATAAATATGGTATCTCACTGGAATAATCATAATAAGAGCCTAAAACAGGTGTGTCAGTGCCTGCAGGCAGCAATAGTATTTACAGTGAGACGGAACCATAGGCTAGGGCGGCGAGTCACCGACGCTGAGCTTGGTTTATGGCGATTAAGCGAAAAAAGGAGGTGAAACACGTGTCACTATCGCCGGAAAGAAAGCAGGAACTTATCAAGACCTTTCAGGTGCATGAAAGCGATACTGGCTCCCCGGAAGTGCAGATTGCCATTTTAACGGAGCGTATCAACTACCTTAATGAACATCTTAAGGCCAATAAAAAAGATTTTCACTCCCGTCGCGGACTGCTTAAAATGGTAGGCCAGAGGCGGTCTCTATTGGACTATCTGAAGAACAAGAATTTTGACCGGTATCGTGCCATCGTTACCCGGTTGGGTTTACGCAGATAAAGAGCGGCATGCCGCTCTTTCACTATATATGCCTGGCATATTAGGAAGGAGGAAAAGACAATCGTCAACAGATATACAACAGAAATTGCAGGCCGGAACTTGGTCGTAGAGATCGGGCAGGTAGCCAAACAGGCCAATGGCGCAGCCTTGATCAGGTACGGTGACACCGTGGTATTGGTTACCGCCACAGCCTCAAAAGAGCCCCGCGAGGGCATTGATTTCTTTCCCCTCACGGTAGACTATGAAGAAAAGCAATACGCCGCTGGCAAGATCCCCGGCGGATTTATCAAGCGCGAAGGCCGCGCCACCGAACTGGCCACCTTGTCGGCCCGCCAGATCGACCGGCCCATCCGTCCCCTGTTCCCCAAAGGGTTCAAGAACGACATCCACGTAGTAGCCACGGTGTTGTCAGTGGATAAGGATAACACCCCTGATGTTACTGCTATTATCGGTGCCTCGCTGGCAGTGGGCATATCCAACATTCCTTTCAATGGCCCTCTGGCGGCGGTCATTGTAGGTCTGGTAGACGGACAGCTGGTCATCAACCCCACGGTGGAACAGTCACGCCGGTCAGACCTGCATATGGCGGTGGCGGGAACCAAAGAGGCCATAATGATGGTGGAGGGCAGCGCCAATGAGGTGCCTGAACAGACCATGATAGACGCCATCTTCTTCGCTCATGAAGAAATCAAGAAGATAGTGGCCTTCCAGGAGCCCATCATCGCCGCTCTGGGACAGCCCAAAATGGCGGTCATTGCCCCCAAGGTTGACGAAGAGCTGGAAGCAGCCGTCCGTGCTTACGCTTATGAACTGTTGAATCAAGCGGTGCGCAACCCCGACAAAAAAGCCCGCGAAGCCGATATGGACAAGGCTGGCTCCAGCATCATCGAGCATTTCGCGGATATCTACCCGGAACAGCTCAAACAGGTGGGATCACTAGTCGATGCCATGCTGAAAGAGATCGTGCGCAAGATGGCCCTGGAGGATGGAGAACGGGTAGACGGGCGCACCTTAAAAGAAATCAGGCCGGTCAGCTGTGAGGTGGGTTTCCTGCCCAGACCGCATGGCTCCGGTTTATTCACCCGCGGCCAGACTCAGGTGCTGTCAGTGACCACTCTGGGCGGCATGAGCGAAGAACAGCGCCTGGACGGCCTGGGAATCGA
>DHGD01000131.1:12509-14438 GCA_002402575.1 Syntrophomonas sp. UBA4807 | reverse complement strand
CGTGGTTTAAAGACTAATATGGCAATAAGTGTAATTGCCATTTACGGCTCGTAGCATGTCTTACACAATCAACAGCATTTTTCAGAGTTATGCAAAAGTCTCAATTGGCTTTTGGAATATCGTACCGTCACGATAACGACCTGTTTGTTAAATTCGTCTACACGGTAAATCAAGGTGGAGTTTTTTGAGGAGAAGCTGGCGATAACCTTTGTAGGCATAAACGGATTGCTTTTCAAATAGCCATAACATTTTGCCACTTCATCAAGGAAAGTGGCAGCTGCTAGGGGATTGGCGAGCTGAATGGCAATATACGAGACGATATTATCCAAATCGCTGTGAGCAAGCTCCGCAACAACTAACCTATGCGTCAGGATCAAAGAACGAGGCCCCCGTCCCCTTGTTCTTGCGTATCCCGGCGATTATGGCGGTGATGATATCTACGCGTTTAAAAGGCGTTATAAGATAATATCCGTCTACATAATCATATATCTGGCTAGCTATAGCTATGGATAACCGCACCGCCAGCTGGTGGGCTTTCTCCCTGGGAATATCCCGGTATTTATTTATGATTTCCTCCGCCACATATATGCCCGCCACCTCATTGTTCATAAAGCAGGCGTTGCGATGGCTCATGATAGGCAGAATGCCTCCCAGAATGCTGGCGTTCAATTCCTCACGGGCTGTTTTGATATTCTCCGCCGCCTGCCGGCTCAGCACCGGCTGGGTAAGGAACATGGTCACGCCCTGAGCGATTTTCTTTTGCGCGCGCTGCAGCTGGCTGCCGAAATTTCTGGCATTTACATTTAAAGCCGCGCAAATGTTAAAAGGAGACGAAAACACAGTTTCGTTCAGATTGCGGATATAGCCTGCCAGTACGGCTGAATTGAAGCTGAAGATCCCCTTGATTTCGTCGCGCTGGGCGGTGGGAACCGGGTCGCCGGTGACTACCAAAACATTGTTGACGCCCTCGATGCTAAGACCCAGCAAGAGGGCTTTGGTGGCGTTGATATTGCGGTCCCGGCAGGTCAAATGAGGAATCGGGGTAATATCCAGTTCTCTTTTTAATTTGCAGGCCATCAGGCTGCTGTCTACCCTGGCTCTGGCCAGAGGGCAGTCGGCAATGGTGATGGCATCCACCCCGGCTTGTTTGAGAAGCCGCGCTCCTTCCATAAAGAAAGCTATGTCGGTGTCGATAGGCGGGTCCAGCTCTACCGCCAGCACCTTTTCACCCTGTTGGATTTTATTGAGCAGCGGATTCTCCAAGGGGATGCTGACCCGGAGCGCTTGCGGCTGAGTGACCTGGGGCACAATTTCTTCCACTGTCAGGCCTTTGAGGCGGTCTACCGTTTCACGGATATAAGCCGGGGTGGTGCCGCAGCAACCTCCTAGGATGGCGACCCCTTGTTGGGCCAGCTCCAGCATTTTGGCGGCGAAGTATTCCTTGCTATTATCGAAGTAGATGCGGTTGTTTACTGTGGTAGGATAGCCCGAATTGGGCATAACCGAGATGGTTTTGTCCCCTATATCGAAAGTTTTGATGTATTCCAACAGATGAGAAGGCCCGGAATAGCAGTTGAAACCACAGGCATCGATACTGGGACATCGCCATACCTTTTCCAGCAATTGACGACCGGATAGGCCCATTCGGGTCAAACCCTCCGGTGACACCGCGAATTCCGCTAATATATAAGCCTGGGGGTTTTGGTCTTTAATAAATTGAGACATTTCCAGCAAGTAATCGGCACTGCTGAAGGTTTCAAATATAAAGTGTGACGCCCCCAAATTCAGGAATACATTCACAATTTCCTGATACTGCGCGCCAATGTCAATGTTATCATCCCCGGGAATGGGACCAATGTCGGCGAAAACTTGCACCTGGGTACCGCGTACAGCCTCTTCGGCCAGACGGTAACCCAGGCAGATGATTTC
>DHGD01000131.1:3632-12425 GCA_002402575.1 Syntrophomonas sp. UBA4807 | reverse complement strand
GCCAGTTCACACGGGCTGACCGGATTCGCGGCCCGGCTGGCATAATAAGTTCCCATGGCTCCGTCAAAAATATAGGGTTGCCCGATTGGCTGTCTCATGGTAATCAATACCTTTCTTGCAAAATCCCATGACCCGCCGGCTTTAAAACTCGACTATCCGTATATTATACCTTACCGCATTTTAATATTGATAAGCAATTATGCCTTGCCGGCCGGCCATGACCATCTACGGAGAAATTGCGCGGCCCTACCCGGCTCAATGGTATCCTTTGCCGGCAGACTATTTACCCAATTTACAGGGCTAGCCGCGAATCATCATGATGATAACTGAATTATGTTATAATTCAATATATCCCGGCCTTCGGACAATCATTGGCGTTAGGCCCGGGGGTAATGGCCGGTATTTATGAATTTATGCCTGCAGTGCAGTTGTTAAAAGGAAGTGAAGCAGATAAATCGCCGCTTTGCAGAATCGTTACTGGATAAAAACAGCTTCTGTGTAACCTGGGAGTTGGTGCCAGGCCGGGGAGCGCATGAAAAATCCCAGCAAGATGCGGTAAAAGCGGCTGCACAAGCCGCTGCTGACGGCAGCATTCACGCCGTAACCATCACCGATAACCCCGGGGGCAGACCCGCCCTGTCCGCCACCTGCCTGGGAATAGAGATTCAAAAGCTAGGGATTGAGGCGCTTATTCATTTTACCTGTAAAGATAAAAACCGCAATCAAATCGAGTCCGAGTTGTACGCCCTGGAGCGGTCCGGCGTGGAAAATCTCCTGGTCATGAGCGGGGACTACCCTACTAGTGGATTTAAAGGCCGGGCCAGACCGGTTTTTGACCTGGATCCGGTGCAGCTGCTGGATTTAATAAACAGTTTGAATAACAGCGACAGCGCATCCCCGGCGGAGCCCAGCCCCTGCCAGCCTACACACTTTTTCCCCGGCTGCGTAGTTTCGCCGTTTAAGGCCAGTGAAGCCGAACTGATGGCGCAATATTATAAACTTAAGAAAAAGATTGATCATGGCGCTCGTTTTGTAATAACCCAGCTGGGTTTCGATGCCCGCAAATTTCATGAGGCTTTGCAGTTTGTCAGGCTTTACCGCCCCGAACTGCCAGTGCTGGGCAATATATATGTCCTGCCTTTCGGCGCCGCTAAAATGATGAACTCCAACCAGCTGCCGGGCAGCGTGGTTACCGACACGCTTTTAGAGCAAATCGACCGGGAACGTAATGATGAGGACAAAGGCAGCGGAGCTCGCCTGCTGCGAGCCGCCAAAATGTACGCCTTTATGAAAGGCATGGGCTTCGACGGGGTGCATCTGGGAGGACACAACCTCAAATATGAACAGGTCAAATACATCATCGATAAAGGGGAAGAACTCAGCTCTGACTGGATGAAGCTGATACCCGAGTTCGATTACCCTCAGCATAACGGCTTTTATTATTTTGAACCGGATGCCAACGGACTTAATACCAAGAACCCGGTCAACCGAAGCGGTCTTGCGCCTGAGTACCCGGTCAGCACCAATTACCGCCTGATGCGCTGGCTCCATAAGGTTTTTTTCCAGCCTGGCGGCAATCTGTTCCCCATCATAAAAAAATACTATCAAGGGAATAAAAATCCGCAAAAATACCGGCTGGAGCACTTTCTCAAAGTGATAGGCAACGGCTGCCAGGATTGCGGCGATTGTGCCTTGCTGGATATGGCGTATCTGTGCCCGCTGGCGCAATGCCCTAAAAACCAACGCAATGGAGCTTGCGGCGGTAGTTTTAACGGCTGGTGCGAGGTATATCCCCGGCAAAAAAAATGTATTTGGGTAAAAGCCTATGCTATGCTCAAAGCTTACCACGAAGAGAGCCGGCTGGAAAACCTTTATGTACCTCCGGTCAACTGGGACCTGTATCATACCTCAGCCTGGTATAATTATTTTACCGGCCGCGATCATTCAGCTGTCAGCGAGAAAAAAGATTAATATGCGCAAATGTGCCACACGGACCAGCCGCTGATGCATTTATGCGCTTTAATAATAAGACAGACCAATGGTGCCCGGGCCTACATGGGAGCCAATCACCGGGCCAGTCTCCTGTATATAGATGGGTCCGGAAAAGATCACGCTCAAGCGCTGCCTTAATTCTTCAGCCTCTTCGGGTGCGTCGACATGAGTGACCGCCAATTTCTCCGCCTGTGGCGACAGATTGGCGAAGCCCTCGACAATTCGCGTTACGGCTTTATGCTTGGTGCGGATTTTGTCAAACACCTCGATTTTGCCCTCCTGAAGGTATAGTATGGGCTTAATTTGCAGCATATTGCCTAAATATTTGGCGGCTGCTCCAATGCGTCCGCCTCGCGACAGGTATTCCAAATCATCCACCACAAAGAAAATGTTGGTTCGGGGAATCAGGCGTTTTAATTCTGCCAGAATGGCTTTGGTGCTGTATCCTACCAAGCGCATTTCACAGACGCGCATGATTTGCAGGGCTAACCCTATGGTAGTCGACCAGGAGTCGATAACATGGATTTTTACATCAGTCCGGTTTAAGAGCCCCTGGGCTATTTCGGCGGAATGCCAGGTCCCCGAGAGGAGTGAGGATATGACAATCACCAGAGCTTCATCGCCCGGGTCCAGAGCACGATAAACCTCCAAAAAATCACCTGCCGAGGGCTGCGAGGTGGTGGGAAAAACCGGCTGGGTGCGCATGGTCTGAAAACATTCCCGATTGCTGAGGTCAATGCCCTCCCGATATTGCCTGCCCTGCATCATAACATTCAAGGGAACCACCTGAATGTCTTCGCGTCGCAGCATAGCCTCGGGCAGATAGGCGGTGCTGTCCGTAATAATCCTGAGCGCCATAAACAAATATTCCCTTCATACTGAGTATGTTGGTAAATATAATTGAACCGGCTTCAAGTGTCAATATTGTTTGATCTTGTGCAGCTTAAAAACAGTTCTCTGAACTCTTACCCAGGAATAGGACTTTGACCTCCAGGTATTTTTCTTGCAACTGGATTATTTTAGCGGCAAGCCCGCCATAATCATGCTCTCGGGCGGCTTTTTCCAATTGGGCGGCCAAATTAGAGATTTCTGTCAAACCGTACATGCCCGAGGTCCCTTTTATATCATGACTAAGACTCTGCAGACCGTTCAGGTCCTTCTTGTGCCAGCATTCATACAGGGATTTAAGCATTTCTTCCAGCATCTCCAACAATTCCGGCATCAGGTCATTGATAATCGAGTTTTCGCTTCGCACGTCCGTATCCCATCTTGGCCCGGGCAGGTGACGGGTGATCAGTTCAGCTAATTGATTGGCCTTGAAAGGCTTGCTGATGTAGTCGCTGCAGCCACTAGCCAGACATTTTTCGCGGTCGCCCACCATGGAGTGCGCGGTCATAGCTATTACCGCAATGCCGTTCAGGCTGGGGTCCTGGCGAATCATAGCGGCGGTTTCATAGCCATCCATGACCGGCATCTGCATGTCCAACAAGACCACATCGAAATGCTCCTGGTGCAGGGCTTGCAGACACTGCAGGCCGTCTGCGGCCACCCGACAGTAAAAACCATAGTTATTAAGCATCTGCAGGATGATCTTCTGATTAAGGAGATTGTCCTCAGTGAGCAGCACCCGCGGAGCTTCAAAGCCCCATGCCGCATGATCCGCAACCAGGTTGAAAATCTCCCCGGTTTCGGCTGGCGATGGCGACCTGTCGGCCAAAAGAGGAACCTCGATGTATAAGGTGGTACCCAACCCAGGTTGGCTTTCCGCCCGGATGGAACCACCCAGCAGAGTGGCCAATTTCTGGCAGATGTAAAGGCCCAGTCCGGTTCCTCCGTACTGCCGGGTGCTGGAATTGTCAATTTGGGTGAAAGGGGCAAATATAAGCGGTAAGGCTTCTGCGGAGATATCGATCCCGGTATCCTGAATGGACAGCAACAAGCTGGGCTGGGAAGGGCTGCCGCTTCGGCACGCTTCAACAGAGACCGCTCCTCGGTGCCTAAACCTGGCAGCATTGCCCAGTATATTGGTGATAATGTGCTGCATTTTGGCCTGGTCAAGAAGGATAGTTTCCGGCAATTCTTCATCAACATGAATCTGTACCTTTAATGCTTTGTCCTTCAATAAAGGTTCTACTATTTTGCAGCATTGGCTTAAGAAGGGACGGATGCGGCAGGAAGTGGGATTAAGGTCCACCAGGCCGGTTTCGATTTTGGAAACATCCAGTATCTCATTGATTATGGCTAGAAGTTGCTCGCCGCACTCCCTGATGATACTCAGATTATCGAGTTGCTTGGCGCTTAAGGGGCTCTGCTCCAACAGGTCGACGGCACCCAAGACGCCTATCATGGGGGTTCTGACTTCATGGCTGATATTGGCCAGGAATTGATTCTTAAATTGGTTGGCGGTCTCGGCCTCATGCCGGGTTATGGTAAGTTCGGTATGGTCCGCTGCCATTATCAGGCGATACGCCCCAGTAACGTCCGCAGCCTTTCTGATCTCGTATTTAAACAATCTTTCCTGCCCATTGAACTGGCGGATTCTCTCCAGCTCCAATGTGCTGCAGGGATTGTTGATATCAAAACCCTGCTCCAGCTCTGCAACCGACATGGAAAACATCTGAGCCAAAACGGCCGCATCCACTCGGTTGCCTGCAGTCAAACCAAACAGCTGCCTGGCGGTTGAATTCTGGTAGCGCAGAATGCTGTCCGTGTCTAAAAGCAATATCCCCTCTGGCAGCTGCTCCAGTATCATAGCGGGGAGGTGATCCCAGGTTGGAACCGAGGGCTGAGCGGCCTCGCAGCAGTGCTTATCAGAACTGGAATTGTGCCCGGCCAGCCAGGCAGTCAACCATGCCGCAACCATCAGGGCTGCTGGCAGGTAAAAGCCGTAAAACATGTTTGCCTCAGTCAGGTCAGGGCTATAGGTAAAAATCAAAAGCAAAAACAGAAGAAAAACCGCGCCCGTGCGCTCCCATTTCTTTACTGAATGTGACATGATTTCTGCCCTCCGCTAGAATAATTCAAAATCCCCCGAAAAGGAGGTATCTATAAATATACAGCATGGTGCGTGAAAAATATGTCTGCTTATGGGCGCTGCCGGGCATTTTTTTTATATTTTGCTGACGAAGCGTGTATTAATAAGTCAGTTGCTGGAAAAAGACCGCGACTATCCGCGGGGGTTGGAAATTGATTAGGCCAAATCCGGGGCTGGGGCGAATTTTGGCAGGAATTACGGACTCGGTTGTGAAATATCCATAATAGTAATGCGTACTATCATTATGAAAATATGGCAAGGAGGATTGGTGATGCGGTCGAGGAGATTAACTGCCGGTTTAGTTGTCATGATGATAGCCGCCGGTTTGCTGTTTATACCCCCCCTGGCCCTGGCTCAGCGGGCAGTGACCATATTCGTGGATGGCCGTGAAATCAAATGCGATGTGGCTCCGGTAATTGTCGATGGCCGGACCATGGTGCCTATTCGCGCCATCAGCGAAGGCTTGGGGCTTGATGTACAGTGGGACGCGGCAAACTATCACGTCTTGATCAGCACTCCGACTGTGCCGGTTAATGGGACAACTCCCACTCAGGCTGAGAACCTGGGAATTATGGGCCAGTCTGTCCTCAATGCCGAGCAACTGCTGGCCCTGATGGTCAAAAACAACCCCGGCGCCCCCCGTGAACTACCCGCCCTGTATCTGCGTATCGGGGCTGAGTATGGCATCCGCGGAGATATAGCCTTCTGCCAGGCTGCTAAAGAAACAGGCTGGTGGAAGTATGGCGGTCTGGTTCAGCCTAACCAGAATAATTACTGCGGTCTGTCTGCCACCGGGCAGGCTGCCACCGGGTCAGAGGATCTCAGAGGTGCCGACCCGTCCCGGGTGCGCTTTGAAAATGGGGTTCATGGCGCCATTTTCTCCACTCCCGCCGCCGGTGTGGAGGCTCATATCCAACACCTCTATGCTTACGCCTGCAGCAAAAACCTGCCGCCTGGTAAAAGTTTGCTGGATCCACGCTTTGTGCTGGTCAGCCGAGGCATCGCCCCCTGCTGGAGCGATCTCAACGGGCGCTGGGCTGTGCCTGGAGTGGGCTATGGGGAGAGCATATTGCTGGATTATTATTACAAAGCCTTCAACAGCGCACCCAGCAACGGACTCAGCCAACAGGAACTGATACAAAGACTGCAGACCGAGAATCAGCTGCTGAAACAAGAAATCAACCGCTTACAGGCCATGTAGGAGGGATAAAAGGGTTTGACTATGGAAAAAAAACCGTTTTCAGCTTTATTGCTGAAAACGGTTTTTTATATACTCGATATTAAGCTGCCAGGTTCTTGGCGGCCTGCGATTTGCGGTATAAGCCGCCAAAAGGCGCGCCTGTCGGCAAAACGGTATAGCCATACTGTATATTCAAAACCGTGGCTCCGGACAAATAGAAGGAGAATACCGCGATCAAAAATTCAGCATAAGCCGCAACTTCATGCCACATATGAGCATCCCCGATTTTCAGCGTGCTCAATGATAACCCCAGGAAAAGGATATCAATCAAAAAGAATATCAGGAATAATACTTTGTTTGTTGCCATGGCGCCTACGGTCATAAACAAGGTGAATATCAAATAACCGAGAAAGGCGAAACCCAGTTGCTGGGTATCCATGACAGCGGCTTGGTTTAAACCAATGGTGCCATTGCCGGTCATCCAAGTCATAGCTACGCCGAACCAGAAGAATCCATAAGCGCAAAAAGCGGTTCCCCCGAAAGTGTTGTTGTGTTTGAAATCCAGTAATCCTGCGACAAATTGAGCGCTCGCGCCCAGGAAAATAGCCCAGGGAATAACATAAGCCGTCCCTTGTGTGATCCCCAGTTTCTGTGAAGAAGCCACCAGGGTGACAATAGCCAGACCCAGCAGACCCAGCGGTGTCGGATTTCCTACCAATTCTTGGATATGACCGGTTACCTTCATTTCATTTGCCATCTTCTACTACTACCCCCCGTGTCTTGTTAAATAACTCCATAAAATCAACATTAGCAGCTACTCAACTACCCTCCTTTGCACTAATAATTTGTGAAAAAGTTTGCTTACGCCAATCAAATTCAACAGTTCTGACCAAAAATCCTGCAAAACTGCGCCACGATTAAGCAGATTGTCGGATTGACGCCTAAAACCCCGAATCCAGGCGGGCGTCCCGGGGCAACAAAAAAGCCGTCCTATTACGGACGGCGGCTCATATACATTCATTAAGCAGTATATAAGCTTAATTAAGAAGGGGTAGGGAAAGTAACGGCTTAACAATAATTGGCTTAAGAAGTTGATAATCAGGTTCATAACTGATCCCTTGGGGGATAGCGGCTGACAACTACTTGTGAGGCCTGAAACAACTGATTATCGGTTTGGGGTCTTTATTGCTCCACCTGATAACAATTTATGAAGTGCCTTTAAGAAAGGTGACAATATGGAGAGATTTTATAAAATCGGTGAGGTCGCTGAAATGCTGGGAATCGAACAGCACACCCTGCGCTACCTGGAAACCACTCTTAAAATAAAAATTCAGCGGGATGAACGCGGCGACCGCATGTACAGCGAAAACAACCTGGAAACCCTAAGATTGGTGTTGCAGCTCAAAGAAAAAGGGCTTAATACCACCGCTATCAAATTAGCCCTGGAGACTGCCGGGGAGAATGAAACGGTTGAAGAAACCGGGCTGGTAAGCGTTGCCCCGGCGGAGAATAACCTCAAAGAGATGGTGGGCATCGCCCGCCGCATTGTGGAGCAAAATGAAGAGTTGATGCAGCAGAACCGCCGGCTGGAGGAGAAGATGGCCCGGCTGGAGAAAAAAATTGACGAGCGCAACCAGGAGAGGGAGAAGAAAATCGATGAATTCCTCAACCTGTGGAGAGCTGAGCAGGACGGGCGGGGACGCTCTTGGTTGTCCTGGCTGCGCGGCAAGTGATAGATGTTATTTGATGGTCTTTTCTTGCATGAAACAGGGATCTGCACAATTTGCGCAGGCCTGCCGCCTGACCTTCAGGGGAGAGACTTGATTGGCCTTTTTGGCGATCTGCAGCACCTCCCGGCAATGGTTTTCATCCCCGCATTCCACCGCCAGTACGCTGGCCGCTTCCATGCCTCCCACCCCGCCTGCCGCTATTTGCACCGCGGAAACGCCGCAGAGTATTTTGAAACTCTCGATTTCGTTTATAATCCTGGTGTTGGCTACGGTTAAATAACCGCATTTCAAGCCTAGACGCATGCTGCTGCCGGCCGTGCCCTGCATCCATTTCTCGGCGTTTATGCAGCAGGGTATGAGCTTTTCCAGACCTATCGGGGCTATCCAGGTTATGCCCCGGGCTTTTACCATTCCCACCGCCCGGCCTGCTGTACCGCCGCGGTCATCTCCCAGCATTATGCCAATTAAGCCGGCCTGGTCATAAGCGTTGGCTCCTTTGATAAATACGTCCCCGGCCCGCATACTGTCCAGGAAATCAAGCCAGTCCGCCTGCACTGGAACGCCTTTCTCCAGGCACCAGGGTCCCAGACGGGAGGATTTTTCGGTGACACAAGCGGCTCTCTGGGTAATAATACCTGCCGCATAAGCCTCCATTTCTTTCACTTCCACCTTAAGCAGGGCTTTAGCCACCATCACATTAGTGGTCCCCGCCGTGATAATAATCTTCCCGCGCTTAAAGGCATTCTGCACCTCTGGCAGGGCTGCCACCGCCTGCCCGATTATAGTTTTGGCTGCCGCCGGGTGTAGGGCCAGAGTAGTAATCATAGTCAATCCGCATCCTTTCAAGCATAATTATG
>DHGD01000131.1:0-3436 GCA_002402575.1 Syntrophomonas sp. UBA4807 | reverse complement strand
AACCGGCCCGGTTAAATTCAGCCGGATACCGCATTTACAGGCGTGATGAAGTGAACCGTTTACAGCAGATATTGATGTACCGGGAATTGGGTGTGGGCTTGGAGCGGATCGCGGAAGCTTCGCCGCCAAGGGCACTAAGCCCGCTTTCCAGGCCTCAACCGGCAGGGGAAAGGGGCTTTTGGCTTATGGATTAAGTATCTGCAGCATGGCGAGAAGTTTGTAATAGGAAGCTTTAATCTGGCTGGAGCCGCAGGATTCATGGTCATCTTGACCGGATTGCAATGCCTTGATAAGAGCCTCAAGCAAATTCGGGTCGACATGTTTATAAGCCGACAGCCATTGGGCCTGGGACAACTGGCGCAACCGCCAGTCGGCTAAAATATCTGTCTCCTGAAGCCTTACAGGGGTTGCTGTCAGGTTGACAGATAGTTGTGAGGCGGCCATATCGAATTCGATGTCAAGCACATCATCTGCCTCTAAGCCGCTCTGCTGCCAGTGCATCACCATTTCCGCGGCGGCTGGTCCGGGCCAACCAGTATCAGTCTCGGAATGGGGCATTGCGTATATCTTTATTTCAACATCCCCCGGGGCGTTGGCCAGATTGCAGGCAGAGCGGGCCGCCAGTGAAGTGAGACGATATCTCCCTGTCATACTCAATTCCAGATTGGCGCTGTCAAAGGGAATAAGTTCTAATTGAGTCCCGCCCTGAGGAATTTTCTTTTCCACATAGAAGCTAAAGGGATAGATGGCGTTGATGGGGCTGCCGGTTTCCTGCCACAGGCAGCTTCCCGCTGCCAGGCAGGGCTGTTCAGGCTGGCTAAGGAACATTGGGATGCCCGCAAACAAATCCTGCAGTTGCAGAGACAGCTCCGGACTGGATGATAAATCCCCTAAAAGCAGTATGGCATCCAGCCTCCAGTCTTGATCAGCCAATAAGCCCAGGGCCTGTGCGCGGGGTTTAAGAACAGTATCAACAAATTCAGGCAGGCTGAGCGCATGCCCCTGCGTCAGCTGAGTTTCCAAAACCAGCCCGCCGGCGGAGCTGGCCGTGCTCATAAAGCTAAAATCCAGGGGTACTTTCCCGGAATCAATAATCAGTACATCCCCTTCCGGGATCTGCTCAGGGTGCAAGGCCTGATAGCCGATCAGGGCCGCACAAGGTTCAGGCAGCAAATAGGAAGCGGCTTCAGGGAACGCCTGGCGCAAGGCTGTTAAAAAACTACGCCGTCTATTGATGCCGCAGTAGTGGGGCACGGCCAGAGTGACTGATTCCAGCTGTGCTTCGATAGCGCTGGGCAGGCGGGTGGCAAGATAAACCAAAAAAGCGTTCAAAACCGAATCAGGGCTGAATTGGCGCAGGCCCAAATCGGAATTCCTGCCCGCCTCCGCGCTGAAGAAGGCGCCGACCGAGGCTGCGGCAGCGCCAGCCTGCAAAGCATCATTCCCGAAGCACATCCCCTCGCTGGAAGGCGGCCACGCTGCCAGGCTGGGAACGGGGCTTAACCAGTCAGCATCGCTATAGACTATTTGGCCCCGGCTGGAGACTGCCATAGTGGTGCGTGAAATACCTATATCTATGCCCAGCTTCATATTATTCCTCCTCAGACGGCCGCCGGGTCAAAATTATATATGGAATCTCGATCTGTTCTTCATTCAATACCTGGATGACAAACAAGTCTCCTTCCTCATGGAGGATGGTATAATCGGGCTGGGCGGCATCAGGGCGCGCTTCCCAGCGGGCCTGCTGCAGCAGTTGCAGGTGCTCTGCCGGAAATACCTGTCCTTTCTGCAGGGGCACTTTAAGCAGGCGCACCCCCATGTCTTTCCAGGTACGGGCGATGTTGCGCGGTGCCAGCAGACGATCCAGATCGGCCTTCAATTGTTCTAAAAACAGCAGCTGTGATTCGGCCAGGGAGCGCATCCGCTCCATCTGATCCTGATTGTAGGCTGAGCGGCGTCTGGCAGTTTCAATCATGCTGAATTGGTTGGAGAGCATGGCGATGCCTACCGTGACCTGGTGGAGCAAGCCCTTAAGCTGAGGAACCTGCTGAACCTCTGCTTCCCTGCTCATGCTGCGCAGGAAGGGGGACCAGAAGGCCAGCCATTCCCTGATTTGCACCAGCACCTGATAGCTGGGCTCGGGGTTGTGCTCAAGCAAGGTTATGACCTGCTTCAACTGTTGCAGGGCAAACTCCACATCGCGCAATGACTCCTGCAAGCTGTCAGCCGGTATCCGGCATAGAAATAACAGTGATGACAAGGTTGATTCAGGGAGCCGGTTAACGGCTAGCAGATGGAAAATCTTGTGCCAGCCCTTCAAGCGGTTTATTATCACAGCCGGGCTGTTATATATATCCGGCTCGGCCACCAGAGCGCTCCTGTACAAGGACAATTCAGCCGTGAAAGTCTGGCTGATCCAGATGCTCAGAGGGTCGTCGCCATCAGCTGCCCGCAGCTGTTCGATGCGCTGCTGCATTTCCCGGGCTATCATTTCACGCCCGTCAGTATCCTCAAGAACATCGCTCGTCATCAATCCGATCAGGTATGTCAACTCGCTGGCGGCCTGGTTGAACTGGTGGGGGATAATAGCAGGCCCTGAAGGAGCGCTTCTGCGGATATTAAGGAAAGTGCCGTAAGACGGGTACTGGTCCAGGTATTTCATCAACTCCGTGTCCTGCAAATAGGGGCTGATCTCGGCCAGGTAGCTTTGCAGGGATTGCAGCTGATGCTGCAGATCGGTCATGGCCAGGAACAATTCCCTGCCCTGACGCATGGTCTCTTCGTGGATGAGCTGGGCTTCCTGCTGGTTGTGATGGAAAAAAGCCCCTACATTGGTTAACAGGGTTTTTAAGAGATTGTGCAAACGGGTATAGCGTTTCAAAGTGGACATGATGTTGGTTTCCAGCACCTCTTGCTGCTGGGCCAGCATGAGCAGTTCTTTAACCTCCTGCTGCCAGCGTTGCTGGTATTGAGGCAGGTAGCGCTCAATAAAACTGTGGTAATAAAAGCTGTTGATATGCAAGAGGTATTGGTCCATGTCAGGCAGCCCCGCAATGGAGCACTGCAGGTCAATCTCCTGCCGTACCCGGAGCAGCAAGTCTTCAAGCATTTGCCCGTAGATCTGCGTGTCTACTACATTGGAATCCAGTTTCAACGCACCCCCAAAAATGCGCCGGCCAGAATGTTGCGCTCCCAATTACGGTCGCGCTGCCTGAACAGATCGGGCCGGTGCTGTAATTCGAACTGCAAGCCGTTGTCCCGCAGTTCGGTTATGCGCGCCATAAAGCGATCCCCCGCTTGTCTGGCATTATGGTGCAAACACCTGGACAGCCGCCCCCAGATGTTGTCATTAAAAAACAGCGAGCTGGGCACCCAGGTCCAGAACTCCTGGCACAACGCCAGAATCCAGGCGCAATCATCCGAGTTCAAGCCAGGC
>DHGD01000124.1 GCA_002402575.1 Syntrophomonas sp. UBA4807 | reverse complement strand
GCGTCTTTTTATATATTTTCCGGTTTTGCCATGCCATTATTTACGATTGGAGCTGCCTTTATTTGCCATCTGCCGCCGCGAATGTTTCACGTGAAACATTCTGATTAAAATAATCCCGCTTTATCTCATTGACTGTTGCCGGTTTTCAAGCCTGCATTTAGGGATAAAAACCGCCGCGCAAGCACAACCCCGGATATTTTATCCTGACTTGGCTTACTGCCGCCTTCACTATTTGTTATTTGTGTTCAGCAAACGGCGGCGATCTTATTGCGCGCCTGCCGGCACGGGCCTATTGCGCGCGCTTTCTCTCCGCTGGGGGTTTATATCAAGCCCTGCTTAATGGTTCCGAACGGCAATAAAGTCAGGATTTATATCTTGTTATCGCATCGCGCAGGCCTCTGAACTTGAAATGTTTCACGTGAAACATTTCCTACAGCCCCAGTAAGTCCAATATTCTCTGCAGATCTTCATCGTCATAGTAGCTGATTTGAATCTTGCCACCTTTCGGACCGGTGAAGATTTCCACCCTGGTCATACAATGTTGCTGGAGACGTTCTTCCAAATCCTTAATATCAGGATTTTTAACTGGTATTTGTTCAATCGTTCTTCTGACTGTTTTTTTTGTGCTCCGGCCTTTGGCCTCAGCCTGGCGTACCGACAATTTGTTTTGTACGATATCGGCGGCCTGTTTGATCTGGGCCTGGGCATCGGGTAGCGCCAGCAGGGTGCGGGCATGACCGGCGCTCAGCTGGCCAGCTTCAATCATCTGCAGAATCTCTTCCGGAAGCGCGAGAATGCGCATGGTGTTGGCAACATGGGCCCGGCTTTTGCCAATTATTTCAGACACCCTTTCCTGAGTATAGCCATAATTGTTCATCAAGTTGCGATATGCCCGGGCTTCTTCAACTGCGTTAAGGTCGTCGCGCTGTATGTTCTCAATCAGAGATATTTCTGCCGCCTCATAATCTTTGATGGCCCTCACTATGGCTGGCACCTTTTCCAGCCCGGCCTGTTGGGCGGCCCGGAAGCGGCGCTCTCCAGCTATTATTTCGTATTTATTTCCCTGGGGACGCAGCAACAGGGGCTGCAGCAAACCGTGTGAAAGGATCGACTGGGCCAATTCCCGTATGCTTTCTTCTTTGAATCTGGTGCGCGGCTGTCCAGGGCGCGGGACAATAAGCCCCAATTCTATCTCCACAATTTGCTGACTATCCAGTCCCTGTAAGTCGGGCGATAGCAAGGCATCCAGGCCTCTGCCCAATCCGCGTTCCTTATTAGCCACGCTTGAGCACCTCCTGAGTAAACTCCAAGTATATTTCAGCGCCTCTCGATTTAGGATCGTACATTACCACCGGCTTCCCGTGGCTGGGAGCTTCGCTTAAGCGCACATTGCGCGGAATGATGGTCTGATAAACCTGTTTGCGAAAGTGTTTTTTAACTTCTTCCACAACCTGAATTGACAGATTGGTACGGCCGTCAAACATAGTGAACACGATCCCTTCTATTTGCAGCGCCGGGTTAAGGCGCCGCTTTACCAGCAAGACGGTGTCCACTAACTGGCTCAATCCTTCCAAAGCATAATACTCGCATTGCAGCGGGATGATGACCGCATCCGCAGCCACCAGGGCATTAATGGTGAGCAAGCCCAAAGAAGGCGGGCAATCGAATAGAATGTAGTGATATTCGCCCGCAACAACCTGAATAGCATCCTTAAGGCGTTGCTCACGGTGGTTAAGGGACGCCATTTCAACTTCTGCCCCCGCAAGTTGGATGGTGGCTGGAACCAGGTCAAGCCTCTCCATCTGGGTAGGGGTGATCAGTTCTGATATAGGTCGCTGGTCCAACAGAACATTGTATAAACAGGATCCCAGGCTGCGCCTATTGACACCCAGTCCGCTAGAGGCATTGCCCTGGGGATCGCAGTCCACGAGCAGAACTCTATACCCTTCCAAGGCCAGACAAGCGGCCAGGTTGACTGCTGTAGTGGTCTTGCCTACTCCGCCCTTCTGGTTGGCCAGGGCATATTTTTTACAGCCCCCGGTTGTGACCGTTTTTGAGGTTTTCCAGGGCTGTTTGCCTTTGCTGAACCAAGCCATAGATAAAAACATCCCTTCGCAACGGTTTCTCTTGTCTGTTATTATAGCAAAAAGCGACCAGTATGTGTTTTAGTTGGCAAAAATGGGCATAAAAAAAGGCGGCCGCCCCGCCCTGGCGCTTTAAAAACCCCCGCTCATGCGGCGTGGTTTACGAACTTTGACGATGCTTATGTGTATGCGGTATTCTTCCTCGCTGTCCTCTTCCTCGATTTGCATATCCACCCCAATCTGCCTGGCACGGCGCACCGTTTCTTTTATGGTGTTGATAAAAATGCGCGCATCGCGGATGATCATGGAGACCTGCTGGCTGCCCGGTTTGGCTTCACTTTCCTGGGGCATGTTATTTTTGCTGAGATTTTCCACTAGTTGCTCGGTTTCTTTTACCGTCAGGTCCTGTTCATAAATCTGCTTGATAGCCGCGATCTGCATTTCGGCAGTGTTGAGCTTCAGCAATGCGCGAACGTGACGTTCGCTGAGCATGTCAGGAACAATCAGGCTTTGCACCTCCAGGGGAAGTTTCAACAATCTTAATTTGTTGGCTATGGCCGACTGACTTTTACCGATCTTGCGGGCCAGATCCTCCTGGGTCATATCAAAATTATTGATTAAAAAGCTATAGGCGTTGGCCTCTTCAAAATAATTGAGTTCCTTGCGTTGTATATTTTCAATCAAGGACACGGCGGCCGTATTCTGATCATTCATGTCCTGTATGATAGCCGCTATGCGCTCCATGCCCAGCAACAGGCAGGCCCGGTAGCGGCGCTCCCCGGCAATTATCTGGTATATCTCCTCCACCGGACGCACCACAATAGGTTGTATCAAGCCATAAGACCGTATGGACTGGGCCAGTTTAATCAGTTCATCCTCATCAAACTGCCGCCGCGGCTGGTAGGGATTGGGCTTGATAAGCTCCACCGGGATCAGTTCGACTACCTTTTGGCCCTTCCCGGTCATCTTCTCCCAGGCTTTAAACAACTGATTTCCTCCTTATAACGGACGTTTTGCCGGTATGCCGGGTCGACGCGGATACTTTTCAGGGGCGGGCATGGTTTTTTCCACTACTAATAAGACCCTGTCGCGTTCCTGAGTAAGAGTATAATAATGTGTGCCAACCACCACGCCGTTCAGAGTGTTTAGCGCGTTTTGGGCTGCTTTGATCTCCTGTTGGTAGTTGCGGCCTTTCCATAGAATAGCTCGCCCTCCTGTCTGAAGTAATGGCAAAGCTAGCTCCAGCAGTATATTCAAGGCGGCTACGGCACGGCTGGTACACAGCTGATAGTGCTCTCGAAAGCCCTCTTTATGCCCCAAAATCTCTGCCCGCTCCACTGCCACCAAAACATTGGGCAACTGCAGTTCATCAGCCGCTATATTCAGAAACAGCGCTTTTTTACGATCCGATTCCACCAGGGTCACCTGGCAGCTTGGCTTGCTGATGGCCAGTATCAGTCCCGGGAATCCGGCTCCGCTGCCGATATCCACCAGTTCCTGTCCGGAGATGTCGATGTATTGATTTAGCTGCAAACTGTCCTCAACATGTTTATATATTTCTTCTTCCAGGCTTTTGCGGCTAACCAGATTGTGGCGGGTGTTTTCCCGGCGCAGCATTTCTATAAACGCTTTAATTTTATATTCCATAAGCCTTCAGCTTTTCCTTCTAGCTTTTTCCAGATTAATCAAAAGCACGTTTATATCAGCCGGATTTACTCCGGAAATTCGCGAGGCCTGTCCAATGGAACGGGGGCGGATAGCCCGCAGCTTTTGCAGGGCCTCATTGGAGAGTCCGTACGCCTGATTATAGTCGAAGTCATTCGGTATGCTGCGCGTTTCCATTTTTTCGAACTTTTTCACTTGCTCACGCTGCTTGTTGATATAGCCTTCATACTTGCTTTGAATTTCCATTTCTTCCAGGATATCGGGCGGGGCCGGCTCGATCCAGCCTTTATCCACCAATAGCCCGATCCCGATTTCCGGGCGGCGCAGCAGTTCCCACATGGAGAGCCGGTCATTTAAGGCTGCGCTGCCGTGATCCTCAAGAAATCCTGCCATGTCTTTATCAGCTGGAGTAAAGGCTGTCCGCGTGAGCTGCTCATGCAACCCGCT
>DHGD01000084.1 GCA_002402575.1 Syntrophomonas sp. UBA4807 | reverse complement strand
GTAACCATCAGCCGGAAATAATATCTTCCTGGCAGCGTTGCCAAAGCGCCGGAGTAGACCCATGCAGCCCTGCTCTGGGCGGCTTTCCTTTACACAACTCCAGTCTCCGGGTAGACAAGGAACTGGCAGATATTGCCGGAATAGCCATGAATGATATCTACAAATCGATTAAGGGCAGTGGCTTTCATGTGATATTGGCAGACGAAGCCGGCTGGATTATCGAAAGCATCCCTCCGCTCAATCCGCTGTGGACATATAACTGGAGTGAGGAAATCATCGGTACCAACGCTATAGGCACCTGCATAAAAACTCGCCAAGGCATCCAGATATGCGGCTCTGAGCATTTTCATCATAACCTATCGGCATTTACCACCTCAGCCGTGCCTATTAATGACGAATCCGGAAACTTGTTGCTGGTTTTAGGCCTGATTGGACCCAGCTACGAGGACCATACCCGGGTGCTTTCTATGCTGCACAAAATATCTAAAATTATCGTGAACAAATGGCAGGTGGCCGAGCAGGACAAAAAGCTTTCTCTCTACAGCGCTCGTCTGAAAAACATCTTCGACCTCATGATGGACGGGGTGGTGATAATTGCCAGGGACGGGGAAATTGAGGATATGAATCGGGCTGCGGCCAAAATTTTAGGCAAGAAGCCGGAGGATTGTCAGGGCACTACCATCAGAAAGATTTTCGAAGGCCGGACCTGCTTGAAATCAATGCTCAATGCCGGAGTGCCTTTCAGCGATATCGAACTGCTTTTAGACTCCCCTGCCGGAAGGGTTCACTGTGTGGCATCAGGCCAGCCCAGCCAGGACCACAAAGGAAATATCACCGGGGGGATCATTATTCTGCACAGTATCGACAGAGTCCATCGGCTGGTTAACAGCGTGTGCGGAACCCGTGCGGAATTGAATTTCGATGATATAATAGGCGCCTCCGAACCCATCAGGGAAACCATAAGACTTGCGGCTATTGCCGCCAACACCATGAGCAACATACTGCTGCAGGGCGAAAGCGGCACCGGCAAAGAGATTTTTGCCCAGGCTATCCATAATCAAAGCCCTCGTTATCAGGGACCCTTCGTAGCCATCAATTGCGGAGCTATTCCCCGCGAACTTATTGGGAGTGAGTTGTTCGGGTATGTGGACGGTGCTTTTACCGGGGCCAGGCGGGGAGGCAAGGCCGGCAAGTTCGAAATGGCTGCCGGCGGCACCTTATTTCTGGATGAGATCGGAGACATGCCGCTGGACCAGCAGGTAGTCCTGCTACGCGTCTTGCAGAATAAAATGGTGACCCGCATTGGGGATTCCAAGGACATCCCGGTGGACGCGCGCATCATCTGCGCGTCCAACCATGATCTGCTGTGTGAAGTGGAAAAGGGCACCTTCCGCCAGGATCTATATTATCGACTTAATGTCATCTCCATTACTATACCTCCTTTGCGTGATAGGAAGGAAGATATCGTACCGCTGATGAAACACTATTTGATGAAGCTGGGTGTTGAACCGATTATCATAGATAGGATTATGAATCCTGCAGTAATGAAATGTCTGGCCAAATACAACTGGCCCGGAAACGTACGAGAACTGCAGAATGTCGCTGAAAGACTGGCCATTATCGCCGACACCCAGCCTATTATGCTATCAGACCTGCCCCCTGAGATTCTGAATAGACTTAAATACCCCTTACAATCCCCCGCGGTGCCGTTGGTCGATAATTCTCCAGAGATTCCCTATCTGCAGAAGAAAAAACATTTGCTCGCTGAGCAGGAGTCAGAGCTTATACTCAGTCTTCTGCAAAAGCACCACGGCAACTTGACCGAAGTCGCCAGGGCTATGGGTTTTTCCAGAACAACCCTGTACCGCAAACTGAACCTGTATCAAATCCCCGCAACCCGGCGCAAGGCCCCCGTAGAATAGAACGACCTGTCACGGCGCTGCTCTTGACGCGAATATTCATTTAAGAATTTCATCTGCGCCCGGCTTCTTGGCATACACTCACTTAAGCGGCTCTGCCGCGTTCTTTATTCGCTTACGTTATAATTGCAAAATTTCTCCATTTTGCTCCGGCTGATATTTTATAGTTGAGGAAATAGGGCGAATATTGTAATATTGTCTGTAATTCATATTTGATTGATTAGCTTAACAAGGCGATGAAGCTTTAATTGTGGCGGCAATAGTTCCAATCGTTGACAGAAAAATGTCCGGTCAGTAAAATTAGTTTTATATACCAAAAGATGATGATGGGAAACAGTACGCCTGTCTTGGGCTTCAGAGAACCGCTCTCGGGTGTAAGGCGGTCGAAGGGGCAAGCAGAACTCATCCTGGAGTCTTTGACCGAAATCGTTTATGAAAGTAGGCTCGAACGGATCTTCCACCGTTACCCGGAAGCGGATAAAGGATCACATTGTCCCTTATCTCCGAGAGTGAACGGCAGCAGCCGTTAATTTGAGTGGTACCGCGGAGTTAAACCCTTCGTCTCAGGATTTTTGAGCGAGGGGTTTTTTATATTTGATCACCAGGGGAGAATGGAGGAATACGATGTTAGAACTTCGAATCAACGGATTTGGCGGGCAGGGTTCGGTCACCCTGGCTCACCTGTTAGCACAGGCTGCCTTGGAAAACGGTGAGCAGGGGCAGGCTTTGCCCTTCTTTGGGGTGGAACGCCGTGGAGCCCCGGTGCGGGCAGCGGTGCGCATGTCCCCTACTGCTATCCACGCGCATAGCCAATGCGATCTGCCCGATTATGTAGTGGTAATGAGTGAAAAATTAGTGCAGGCGGCGGTTGCTGAAGGTATTTGTGAGTCCGGCACCGTCATCATCAACGCTCCCGCTGCCATGGCGGTAAAGGACTACCCTACCTGGCAGGTGGACGCTGAAGCTATCGCCCGCGAAGCCGACCTATTTTCAGCTGACGGGCCTAATATCAATATACCCTTGTTTGGCGCGGTGTGCCGGGTTTTAAACATCCCGCAAAATATCATGGCACAGACTATTATGAATAAATGGCCGGGGGAGAACGGCGCGCGCAACCTGGGCGCCGCCGGCAAGGCTTACAATATAGTAGTGAAAATAGACGGTTAGTTCTGTATTTATTTGAATTAGTGAAAGGAATGGGGATAAATGAGATCAGTCACCAAAGCTTACCGGCCCATTTCCTGGCCGACGTTAGGAGCTGGCGGGGATACAGGTTCCTGGCGCATGCACCGGCCGGTGGTAAACCATGAGCTATGCACCAAATGCCAGTTTTGCTGGGTCTATTGTCCGGAGGCGGTTATTGACCGCAAAGCAATAACTATTGATTACCGCTACTGCAAAGGCTGCGGGGTATGCGCGGTGGAATGCCCTACCGGCGCAATTACTATGGAAAAGGAGGAGTAGCCGCATGAAGACAGCCCAAGTTATAATGGCTACCGGCGCCAATGCCGCTGCTCTGGCCGTAAAGAGCGCCCGCGTGGATGTAATACCCGGCTATCCCATTACCCCCCAGACCAGCATAATGGAAGCAGTGGCGGGTATGGTTGAAAGCGGCGACCTTCATGCCCGCTTTATCCCGGTGGAAGGCGAACACAGCGTTCTGGCCGCAGCCGTGGCCGCTTCCGCGGCCGGCGCTCGGGTTTTCACCGCCACCTCGGCCAACGGCCTGTTATATATGCACGAAGTATTGCATATGGCTTCGGGAGGCCGTTTACCGGTGGTGTTGTGCAATGTCAACCGGGGTATTTTCGCCCCCTGGACCCTATGGGCGGATCATCAGGACTCATTTGCCCAGCGCGATACCGGCTGGATACAATATCACTGCTCCTCCAATCAAGAGGTATTTAATACTATTTTACAGGCCTTCCGGGTTGCCGAACAGATCAACATCCCGATTATGGTGAACTTTGACGGCTTCTCCATTTCCCATTGTCTGATGCCGCTTACGATCCCGGCGCAGGAAGATATCGACCGCTTCCTGCCCCCGCATCAGCCGGAATGGCGGCTTGACCCGGCTCATCCCTCGTCCTTTAGTAATGTCACCATGGCCGCTGAATACGCCCCCTTCCGGCAAATGCTGTCTGATGATATCATGGCCGCCGTCCCCCTGGTAAAGCAGGCGGCTCAGGAATACCGGGACTGCACCGGCATGTGGGACGGAGACACTATCGAAACCTATCGGCTGGAAGACGCAGAAGTGGTTGCCCTTGCAGTCAATAGTATGGCCGCGGAATTAAAACTTTCCGTAGATATCCTGCGCGGGCAGGGTATTAAAGCCGGTCTTTTGCGCCCCCGCCTGTATATTCCCTTCCCGGCCGACGATATTATTCAAGCCTTGCCCAAGAACGCACAGGTGATGGTATTAGACCGCAACTATAATTTCGGCCACCCCGGCGGCATTCTTGCTGCCGAACTGAAAAGTATATTATTTGGCAGGCGCAACGATGTGACTGTCAAAAACCGGGTAATGGGAATCGGCGGCATTGATTTGACCCGCCGCTTCATGGCCGCAGAAATACGCGCTATGATTGATGAGCAAAACGGCGTGCTATAAAAATCGCTTACACGCGCCCTTTCAGCACTTTATTCCGCTTTCGCTGCCGTAAAAGCGGCACTGGATGCACCAGTCTAAAGCGATAACAAGCTGAACCATGAAAGGAATGGATAAGAATGGCTACCAGTATTAAAAAACTACCGGATATCGAGCAGGTTTTGAGCGGCAACGGGGCTTGCGGCGGCTGCCCGGCCACCATGGCCCTGCGTATGGTGGGCAAGGCCTTAGGTCCCAACGCTATAATGCTACTGACTCCCGCCTGCTCGGTGGCCAGCATGGGTATGACTCCCAAGCTGGGCTACAACTGGCCCTGCATAAACATCACCTTCGCCAGCGCAGGCTCCTCGGCCTCAGGGATTACCAATGCGGTTGAAATAATGAAAGAGAAAGGCCGCTTTGAGGGCGAGTTGCCCACCGTATTCAGCTGGGCGGGCGATGGCGGCACCTATGACATCGGCTTCCAAGCTCTCTCAGCCGCAGCCGAGCGCAATGAGAATATCATTCACTTTTGCTACAACAATGAGGCCTATAGCAACACCGGGGTGCAGCGCAGCGGCGCCACCCCGCGCGGCACCTTTACCACCACTACCCCTACCGGCAAGCGCCAGCCCAAGAAGAACATGGCTTTGTTGATGCTGGAGCACAATATACCCTATGTGGCCACCGCCACCGTGGCTTACCCCGCAGACCTGTACGATAAAGTGGTAAAAGCCAAAAGCATCAAAGGCATGAAATACATTGAAATCTTGGCCCCCTGCTACCTGGGCTGGCAGTTCGACATGGCCGACACCGTACAGTTGAGCCGCATGGCGGTGCGCAGCGGCGCCTGGCTGTTGTGGGAGGCGGATAATGGCAGAATAACCTTTAACAATCCCACCGCGCAGTTCATCAGCGGCAAAAAAAACCCGGAAGCGGTGGACGAATACTTAATGAAGCAAGGCCGTTTCAGCCGCCTCTTGCAAGGCCCGGACGCTAAAGAGCGCATTGCCGAAATTCAAGGTGACGTAGACCGTGAAATCGCTTTCATGCGGGAACGGGCCAAAATTTTCATTTGATTTATCCGCAGCAAGGACCGGCAAATCGTTGCCGAGACAAGCGCTTAATCCCCCAGGGGCGGTTCAGCAGCCGTCCCTTTTGGTTTTAAATCACTGGACATAAATCATCAGGCTGCAATTAGCGCGTTCTGAAAAATCAATAAAGAAGGACGTGCCCTTTGAGCTGGTTTTATATCTTATGGCGCCTTGGCGCGGCGCCGCTATAAGCATTTCAGTCCTGACCGCATTCAGCATCGGCCTGTTTTAGCGCCCTTACATGGCGGCAACGGCTGAAATTCCAGGTCACCAGGACAATCCCCACCAGGCTGCCCATGGTATCCATGAGGAGATCGCTGACCTGAAAACTCCTGCCTGGCACCAGCAGTTGGTGGATTTCATCGCCCAATCCGTAGGTCAGGCATACCGCTATGGTGATTACTGCCGCTTTCCTGGGCATAACCGCGCCTGATAGCGCCGCATACTGCACCAACATAGCCAGCGCCATAAAAATCACGCCATGCATATATTCGCGGGCCACACTGTCGATGTGGTTTACCAGTCGTATCCTGGCTGGCTCCGGGATACTCAATCCCATCAGCCAAAGGCAGGCGTTTACCAGAGTATTTACAATTCCCCGGCTATAAGCGTCGGAAATGCTGGC
>DHGD01000136.1:269-10053 GCA_002402575.1 Syntrophomonas sp. UBA4807 | reverse complement strand
CAAACTGTTCGGGTAACCGGAGCCAAGGCCGCAGCAACCGCTGAAGAGATCTCCGCAGTAATGGATACACTGGTAGCCAAGGATGTTTTCGCAGGCAACAATGGCGCCTTAAGCGGGAAAAAAAGTGCCCGCCTGGTGACCAGACAAACCGATGATTTTGCTATAAGCTAATTAACAGGGGGCTGATTTTTCAGCCCCTGTTTTATTCCTGCGCAGAACTGATATCAAGGGTAAAGGGATTGTAACTGATGCCTGCATCAAAAACCTCCGAGCCCTCTATTCTTTTCAGCCAACCTACCAGGGCATAGGTAAAGGGGGTGGCCATGGCTTCATAAGCCACCTTCCAAGCATATTGAACTGCCACCATTCCCATAAATATCGGTGTGGAATAGGTTCCATAGAAGGCTGCCAACATAAAAATGGTAGTATCCAGCGCCTGGCCTACCAGTGTGGAGCCAAGGGTGCGGGTCCACAGCCAGCGGCCTCGGGTATAAACCTTCAATCGCGACAGGATTACCGCATTGGAGAATTCTCCCGCCAGATAAGCCAGCAAAGAGGCGCCGACCAATCGCGGGGTAAAGCCGAGTACAGTTACATAAGCCTGCTCTTGTTCCCAGAATCCGGGCCGGGGCATCTGCACCACAGCCATAAAGAACAAGGCCATGAAGAGATTAGCGGCAAATCCCAGCCAGATAGTGAGACGGGCCCGGCGGAAGCCATATACTTCAGTGAGCACATCACCGAATATATAGGTAACCGGAAAAAGGAACAAGTCCGCAGTTAATACCATGTTCCCTAACTGAACCAGGCGGCCGGCTACGATATTGGTAATTAATAGACAGGTCACGAACAGACAGGTTATTGACATAAACATTAAAGAAACCGGATGATATTTGACAGGCATAAATTTTCCTCCTTGTTTTTTTAAGCGGGTAGGCTGCGACCGCTGTGTTCATTTTAACATATAGCGAAACTGGTATATAAACGACTACGATTGAATGGTTAACCCAGACAGCTTTAGAAAAAGGAGTATAATATATAAGTCATATCATTTGAGGGGGTAATTATGGTGTCCAGGGATTCCAGCCGGTCGATTGAACAGGCCGCATTGATAGCAGTCATGTCAACCTCGTTTATGGTAGCCTTTATGGGCAGCGCCATCAACTTAGCCTTGCCGGCAATGTCCCAGGAATACTCAAGCCCGGCTACCATATCCAGCTGGGTGGTGGCTTCCTATTTGCTTTCCTCAGCAGCCTTTCTGCTCCCGTTAGGGCGCCTTGCCGATATTCAGGGGCGCCGTAAATATTATCTGTCCGGAACCCTCTTATATACCCTTTTTACTCTGGCAAGCACATTTTCCGCCAGTATGGAAGCTTTGATCCTGTGGCGTTTCTCGCAGGGCATTGCCGCGGCTATGATTTTTGGAACCGGCATGGCCATATTGACCTCGGTCTACCCGCCTCAACAGCGCGGCAAGGCTATGGGCTGGAGCGTTTCCTTTACCTATTCCGGACTGACCCTGGGGCCTGCCTTAGGGGGATTTCTTACCCAGCGCCTGGGATGGAGAAGTATTTTTTATCTTTCCGCTATACTGGGATTGGTGGCCGCATATCAGATTTGGCGCCACCTCAAAGGCGAATGGCAGGGAGCCGCAAACGAGAGTTTTGATTGGAAAGGAAGCCTTTTTTACTGTATAGGTCTGGTTGCTTTGTTATACGGGTTTTCCGCCTTGACCTCGCAAAGCTGGGCAATAGCCCTGGCTTCGTGCGGGGCTTTGTTATTGTTGGCTTTTGCCTGGATAGAACTTAAGACCGACTCGCCTATACTAAATGTACGCCTGTTTCGTGACAATCAGGCTTTTGCCTTTTCCAACCTGGCAGCCATGATCAATTATAGCGCTACTTTTGCGCTATCCTTCCTGCTCTCCATCTACCTGCAGATGGTGCGGGGGCTGGATACGCAGGCGGCAGGGTTGATACTGCTCATTCAGCCGGTTTTGATGGCGTTTTTGTCCCCTCTGGCGGGCACGCTATCCGATAGTATGGAGCCTCGGCTGGTGTCTTCATGGGGAATGGCCCTTACTACCGTGTGCCTGTTGATTCTGGCCTTAATAGAAAAGGATACCCCGCTGTGGGCGCTCATGGTTGTTTTACCTTTTATTGGCCTGGGATTCGCTCTTTTCTCATCCCCCAACACCAACGCGGTTATGAGTTCGGTACAGCCTCGCTTTTACGGAGTGGCATCTTCAACCGTGGGCACTATGCGCCTGGTCGGACAGTCCATCTGCATGGCAATTGTCACCCTTATCATATCAATCCATGTGGGGCAGACCCCTTTAAATACCGCCAGTCATGATGCCATCATGGCAACTCTTAGAACCTCCTTCCTCACCTTTACCGGTTTGTCGTTTCTGGGTTTATTAGCATCTTTAGCCCGCGGCAGAGTGCACCAGCACAAACATCCCGACGCCAACCCGTCTTCCGCTCCCGGCAGCCACTGATTACCCCGCAGCCAAATGCCATAATACCATATTTTCCCTTTTGTTACATTTAATGAACCGCGCGGTTGACAACCTTTTTATTTAATACAGATTTTGCTGGTAGTACAATAGATATGGGTTAAATGTCTAAAAAAATCGAAAGGAGGCCGGCAAGATCAACTGTCAAGTGTTATAGAGCCAAGGAGGAAAGTTGAGTGAGAGATACATATGTAGAATGTGCCAGTTGTGAAGTATTCGGCTACTGTACTCAGACAGAGCGCGAATGCCAGGCCTACTACGCGGGGTTCGGCTGGGACCAGATAAAAGCCAGCCCCAGCTGCAATTCCTGCTCGGTCAGTATGTGCAGCCAGACTGCAATGGAATGCAACGCCTATAAAGATATTAACGGTGTTGGCCAGATTGTATTTGGCGGTGCCGCCGACCAGCCCAACCAGTATCACAACCTGCCTGCCAATCTGGGTTTAATGAACTGGTTCACCGGCATCATTGAAATGATTAGCACCGGGGAAGTTATGGCCCTGGTGACTATCCGCTGCGGTGAGCAGCGCCTGACATCCATGCTCCCGTTGAGGAAGCTCGAGGAGATGCAATATCGAATCGGCGACACCATTTCGGTGGCAATCAAAGCTGTAAATGTTGTCTTGATGCGCTAGGTCGGCGATGCCCCCCGAGGATATTCCCGGGGGGCATTTCACTTTCAAGCCGCAATGATTAAATGCTGCACAGCGGTTCTTACTCCGCCGGCTTTATTATCTCCGAGGGGCGCTTGGTTTTGATCTTGACCGCTATTCCCGATACCATCAAGAATACCTCATCAGCCCAAGAAGCCATGACCTGATTGGCCTGCCCCATGATATCTCGATACTCCCGGGATAAGGCATTACCAGGTACGATGCCCCAGCCCACCTCATTAGTCACCACCAACACATGGGCCTCTGCCCGCCGGGCAGTTTCAGCCAGTCTTTTCATCTGCTGCAGGATGTCCTGCTGAGAATTCCGTGTTGAGCTCAACAGCCAGTTGGTTACCAAGAGAGTGAGACAATCTAATATAAATAACCGCCCCGGACCATCATGAAGCATAATGGCCCGGGCAGGGTCCATGGCCTCCTCAAGCGTTACCCAGGCTGACGGCCGTCCCTGGCGGTGACGCGCTACTCTCTCGGTCATTTCCTCATCCTGAGGGACCAGGGTGGCAATAAAATAAATCTGACCAGGGAATTGTCTGGCCAACTGTTCAGCTAAACGGCTTTTTCCGCTGCGAGCCGCTCCGGTGATCATGATCAGCCGTTTATCCCCGAGCAAATTCGGTATCTCCTTCCATAACCGCCATAGCCTGTGCGGAATCAGGCACAGCATACACCCGGCTTCGCAATAGCCTGTTGTAAATGGCGGCGGCCTGACCGCCGGTGTAGTCCCGTTGGGCTATCTGCCCTTCGTCAATCACTATCACCGGGGCGCCCCGCTCAGCCATATCCAGTACTGCTCCGAGGTTGGGCAGATTACCTATGCCAAATGGTATGGGAGCCAAAATTATATAGTCGGCTTGCAGCATGGCCTGGCGGTTGAGTTGATCCTCCTCCAGGCTGATTTCACTGAAGGGAGCCGCTTCAACAACGCCGAAGCCCAAGCGTTTGGCCTCCTGCCAATCGGAATCGCCGATATTGACAACTCCGCAAGTAACCTCCCAGGAGCGCTCCTGCAGGTGATGGAACAACAGCCCGCAGCAGCCACCTCCGCCTACCACATGCACTCTGAGATGAATATTGTTACGGTGATGGTTAAAAGGCTGTATGACCAGCATGGGGCGGCTGCCGGGATGGCGTTGTTCCACCTTGACTTCACAGCCGTAAACCTCTCTGATAAGATCTTCGTTCAATACCTGGGTCGGATTTCCGGCAGTGAATATGCGGCCGTTTTTTATAACCAACAGATTGTCGCAGTATTGTGAAGCCAGGTTGAGGTCATGCACCACCATCACCACAGTCAGGCCTTGCTCGTAACGCAACCGGTTTAACAGCTCCATGATTTCAATCTGGTAATTTAAGTCTAAAAAAGAAGTGGGCTCATCCAAAAACAACACTTCCGGTTCCTGCGCCAGGGCTCGGGCAATCAGCACCCGCTGCTTTTCTCCGCCGCTCAATTCGGTCACCAACCGTTCAGCCAGTTCCAGGGTATTGGTCTGGCGCAGAGCCGCGCGGACTATTTCCCGGTCCCTGGGTCCCTCTCTCTGAAAGCGTTTCAGATGCGGAATACGCCCCATCATCACTACCGCTTCCACAGTGAAGGGAAAATCCAGGCCGGCCTCCTGGGGAACTACCGCCAGATGTTGGGCAGCCCGGGAGGGGCGCATCTGGTAGAGGTCATTTTCCTGTAGCAGGATGCTGCCCTGTCTGGGGGGAAGCACCCGGCTCATGGCTTTTAATAAAGTGGATTTACCCGAACCATTTGGCCCTACAATACCCAACATTTCCCCCCTGGCGACCTTCAAGGTGACATCTTCAAGCACCGCTGCAGAGCCGTAACCACAGGTTACTCCCATCACGTCAAGGATCACTGTATCTCACTCCCCGTTGTCAAGCTATATTTATCTATTTATATAATGCGGTCTTGTGCCTGCGCAGCAGATAGATGAAGAAAGGCCCGCCGATAAGAGCCGTCACCACACCTACTGGCAACTCTTCTGGCGCAATTATGGTGCGGGCCAATATGTCCGCCCCCACCATGAATATCGCTCCGGTTAACGCTACCATGGGCAGCAGTTTGCGATGGTCAGGTCCTATAAGCAGGCGCACTACATGAGGAATTATCAAGCCCACAAAGCCGATCAGTCCAGAGACCGAAACCGAAGCCCCGACCAACAGGGCTGAAGCTGTCAGGAGCATTATTTTTACTCTTTCCACATCAATGCCCAGGTGTTGGGCCTGTTCCTCTCCGATCAACATGCCGTTCAATTCACGGGCATATATAAAAGCAATTACAGTACCGATTAGAGCGTATGGCATGAACATCCAGATATACTCCCAGCCCCGGCTGGAGAATCCCCCTAAGAGCCAGAAAACCACCTGATGCATCTGATCGCCGCTGTAGAACATAGCCAGAGACTGCAAGGCGGAGAGAAAGGAATTGACGGCAATGCCAGCCAGGAGCAATGTCATCACCGGGACCTTGCCTCCGGTACGGGCCAGACTGTATACCAGGAAAATAGTCAATATCGCGCACACAAAAGCGAAAGCCGGAATGCTGTAACTGTATCTCAATCCAGTGCTGCCCAGCAACAATATGGCGGCCACCGCACCCAGGGCGGAACCGGAAGAAACCCCGATTACATAGGGGTCGGCCATGGGGTTGCGAAACAGCCCCTGGAAGATGGCCCCGGCAACCGACAGGGAAGTGCCCACCATCGCCCCCAGCAACACCCGGGGCAATCGTATGCTCCATATAATGATATCGTGCGACAGCATCTGGCCCTGGTAAGCCGCACTGCTGCCGTCAAGATGGCCACCTGCCAGGCTGAGCACCTCAAGAGGCGGAATCCATACCGCGCCGATGCCAATGCCCAGGATCACTAGCAATAGCAATAGCAGGGAAAGGAAAAACATGATTAAGGAAACTGGCTTATTAACTAGCTGCATCTTCCTGGCAACCTATTTGAATAATTCTGGATGAATAGCCCGAGCCACCTGTTCCAGGGCATCAACCGATCTGGGGCCGTAGCGATTGACTAGATTGGCTTCCAGGCCTACCACGTTTTTATTCTTTACAAAAGTAAGGTGCTGCCAACCGGGGCGGTTGAGAATCTGCTCGCTGGAAGGGGATTTATTGTCTCCATGCCCGTATGAATGCATCATGATTTCAGGGTCCTTCTCCAATATAATCTCTTCATTTACCATCGGATACAGATCCGCGGATGATCCGATAATGTTCTCCCCGCCGGACAATTTTATCAATTCGCCTATCAAGGTGTCTTGCGAAGCGCCCATCAAGGGCTCATGCCACACTTCATAAAAAACCCGGGGCTTGGGGCCCTGTTCCTGCGCCACCTTCTGCGTAACCGCGGCTACGCGTTGGCGCAAGCCATCCACCAGCACTTGAGTGGACTCATCCTCACCGGCGGCTTTGCCAATAGTAGTCATCGTGTTGAAGATATCTTCCATAGTGTTGGGCGTGAAAACCAGTACTTTGATCTTGGCGGCTTCGAGAGCGGTTACGACCTGCTGGTGCATATCCCCGGCCAGTACCAGGTCCGGGCCGGCCTCGATGATCTTCTCCACACTGGGGTTGGAAAATCCCCCGATCTTGGGTTTGCTCTGAGCTTCCAACGGGTAGTCGCAGTAAGTGGTCACTCCCGCCACACGCTCGCCCAGTCCAAGGGCAAACAGTATCTCGGTATGGCTGGGTGACAAGGAAACTATACGCTGGGGCTGCTTGTCCAGGACAATTGCGCGGCCGGCATCATCGGTGATAGTTATGGGATAAGCGGCGCCCTGCCCGGTTGTGTTCTGAGCCTGCGGCCGCGACTTCTCACATCCAGTCAATCCCGCTAGCAGTAATATTGCCAACAACAGACAAACGATCCCCTTAACCTTTTTAAGCATGAGCATATTCTCCCTCTTCCCTGATTGGTTGCATTCTCTGTCTATATTTTCGCACCTTACTTCCCATTTTATTGTATGCGTTTCGCTTTGACAACACGCCGTGTCTGGCAGTAGCAGTTGCAGGACGGTTATAAAGGCAATCTGTGACGCTGGCACAATCTGGCGGAGAGGCCCTACAAGTTGCCGGACTACGATGTGTCTTGCCAAAACAGCTGGAATAAAACAAAATATATATATGCTGTACGTTCCCATAGGAGGATGTTCTCTATGCAGCCTGAATCCCTGCAAGCTGTTATTAAGCCTCATGATGACCTGCGGCCGCAGGTCGTCAGCTTTTGCCGTGATAATGGGGCTGATTTAATCGGTTTCGCCCCGGTGCAGCGCTGGAATGAATTTGATGAAGTGCCGTTGGAATTTCGTCCGCAGAGCCTGTTTCCCCCCGCTAGAACAGTGATTGTGATCGGCATGGCCATGCCCCTGCCCATCGTGGAAACAACTCCTTCATTTCTGCATAAAGAATTGTATACCGCGGCTAATCAAGAACTAGACACATTTGCTTTCAACCTCACCCGTTTTCTAAATCGTCTGGGGCATGCCTCGTACTTCTTCACCCGCGATGGCTATGCCAGCCTGAGCGCCCTTAAGAAGAAACCTTATGCCGCTTTCAGTCATGTTGTGGCCGCCCGCTATGCCGGGTTGGGAACGATTGGCATGAGCCACAACCTGCTCACCCCTGAATATGGCCCCCGAGTACGGTTCGTGTCGGTGTTTACAGCGGCTGAACTGCAAGGTCAGGCCGTGCTGGAAAAGGATCTTTGTATCAGATGTGAAGCTTGTGTCAAATGCTGCCCCAAAGATGCCCTGACAGCAAGCCCAAACCGTATAGCGGGTGATTATGACGTTAATGCCTGCATAGATCAGCACATTGAGCTAGTCAGAAAAAAATGTTACCCCTGCGGAATCTGTATCAAGGTGTGCCCCATTGGTAAAGACCGGGTGCTTTACAAACAAAAGGGGATAGTGAAAAAATACCTGGAAGAAGAAAATAAGCTGGCCGCAGACCCGGACGACCCGGAATACCGTTCCTGGACGCATATACGCCGCTACGGCGGCCGATTACCATAGTGAGGAGGAGTAGGTGTAGGTATGGAATTATATTCTTTGGATGATTTTGTCATTGAAATGGAATCCTTTCTGACCAGTCGACCGGCCATGTCAGACATATTTGCAGAGGGCCGCATGTATCTCCAGAAACTGCTTGCCAATCCGTCCATACTGGACAATATATTGACGCGGCTGGTCCTCGATGATACTTTCTTACAGTCTCAATACCAGGCTATTGATCCCAACGATATCATAATTTACCGTAGCCCCAGCCGCAGTTTCTCGCTGCGCGCCTATATTTGGGAACCGAGAGTGCGTTATCCCATCCATGACCACGGTTCCTGGGGAATTGTGGGGGCATATCTCAACCCGGTCAGGGAGCGCAAATACGTACGCCTGGAAGACAGCAATGATGCCGGCAAGGTTAAAGTGGAAGTGCAATCTGACAGCATATTGCTTCCAGGGCAGATAACCACGGTGCGGCCCGTTAATGACGGCATACACCAGATGGAAAATCCGGGTGATAAGGTAGCGGTGTCGGTGCATGTATACGGCCAGGCGGTGCGCAAAGGCTACATTCAGTACTATGATCCGCATTTCTGCAGCGTGAGGCGCGTTTATCCCCCTGCAGCCTACACCCGCGCTCTGGCCATCCGCACTCTGGGCTCCATATCCCAACCCTGGTCTGAGGAGGTTCTGCGCCAAGGTTCACTTGGCGGCCTTCCAGAATACATGAAAGACGAGTGTCATGAGGCTCTGCAAAAATAACTTGTTCTGAAACAGGAATAACATTTGTAAAAAACCACTGCCAGCGGTTTGACCTTTTCCAATCCAGAGGTGAAACCCTGGCATTTTTTTGCCCTGACGCGGTAAGCCCTGCCAGTGCTGGCAAAATGTAAGCTGATATATTCAAGAAAGCCAGGCCAAACTATCTTAGTATCACTTGAAACAAAGGAGCCCTTTATGAAAAAACGAACCGTGGCGATATTGTGTCTCATATTGAGCTGTTTTACATTATCGGGCTGCTATCAGACGCCACCGAAAAAACCTGCTCTGGTAAATGACGATGTAAGGCCCAGTCAGATGGAGCCTGCCATTCAGGAAGTCGCCCCGGTAGCTTCTTCTCCGGGGACCCTGGGTTGGTATGTAATGCGCAGTAAAGACCATCAGACACCGACCATAGACCGCAATCTTAAGTTTAAGCTCAGCGATTATCAGGCCTACTACCTGGGCAGCCGCAATAAGCTTATTTTCCTTACCTTCGATGAAGGTTATGAAAACGGGTATACCGCCACTATTCTGGATACCTTGAAATCCCATCAGGTGCCAGCAGCCTTTTTCGTTACCGAACCGTATATTACCTCCAATCCGCTTTTAATCAAGCGCATGGTAGATGAAGGCCACCTGGTGGGCAACCATAGCAAAACCCACCCTTCCATGCCGTCTCTGACCTGGAATCAGGAGAAGTTTGACCGCGAATTGCTGGAGACTGCTAAGGCTTTTAAAGATTTAACCGGGCAGGATATGCCCCTGTATTTCAGGCCGCCCAAAGGTGAATACAATGAAGCCAGTCTGAAAATGACCT
>DHGD01000136.1:0-162 GCA_002402575.1 Syntrophomonas sp. UBA4807 | reverse complement strand
ATTACCGAGGCCCGGTCGCAAGGCTACCGTTTTGCATCCCTGCATGAGATGGAAATGGTAAATTAAATCTTGGCCTAAGATAAGTTCGGCCCGGCCAGGGACCTGATAAAGAATAATGGCGGTTCGCCAGAAGGAGAACAGCATGTTATTTCGCCGTCAAGT
>DHGD01000056.1:757-6651 GCA_002402575.1 Syntrophomonas sp. UBA4807 | reverse complement strand
ACATATTGGTTATGGTGGTCTTAGGAGGCTTGGGCAGCACAACTGGAGCGGTCCTGGCAGCGGTGTTCATAACCGTATTGACCGCCTATTTACAGGCCTTTCCGGCTATCCGTATGATTATTTATGCTTTAATACTGATTTTGGTTATGATATACCGGCCGCAAGGCCTGTTGGGCAACAAAGAATTGACCCGCAAGACGTTCAGCCGCTTTTGGGGGGGATCAGCATGAGCATTTTAAACGTACAAAGACTATTCAAGTCCTTTGGCGGATTGAGCGCCCTGGCGGATGTGAATCTGGCCATCGAAGCCGGGGAACTGGTCGGCTTGATTGGTCCCAATGGCGCCGGCAAAACCACTGTGTTCAATGTCATCACCGGGGTCTATCGTCCCGACCAGGGGCATATAATATTTGATGACAATCACCTGGAAGGCATGCTGCCCTACAGGATCTGTCAGAAGGGAGTAGCCAGGACCTTCCAGAATATACGGCTATTCAAGCAACTAACCGTTCTGGACAATGTCAAAATAGCCTTGCATAAAGATGTGCCCTATCAGCTGGCGGAGGCCATTTTCCGCCTGCCTGGATTTTTCCGCGGCGAGGAAGACATTGAAGAAGAAGCCCGGCGCTATCTGAGGATATTTGGACTGGAGGAAAAGCTGTATGAGATTGCTTCCAGCCTGCCCTATGGGGAACAGCGCCGCCTGGAAATTGCCCGCGCCTTGGCCACACGCCCGCGTCTGCTGATTCTGGATGAACCGGCCGCGGGGATGAACCCGCAGGAAACCCAGAACCTAATGGAATTGATCCGCTGGATAAGGGAGGAATTTAAACTAACCATACTGCTTATTGAGCATGATATGTCTCTGGTGATGGGGGTTTGCGAGCGCATTTATGTGCTCGATTACGGACAAGTCATCGCGCACGGGGAGCCGCAACAGATTAGAAACAACCCGAGGGTTATTGAGGCCTATTTGGGTGAGGAGGTAAGCTAATGCTGGATATAGTCGGGATTGATGTTTATTATGGCGCCATCCACGCTTTGAAAAACCTCAGCCTGAAGGTGGAGCAGGGCAGCATCGTCACCCTCATCGGGGCTAATGGAGCCGGGAAAACCACCACCTTAAAGACCATTTCGGGCCTGCTTCGGGCTAAAAACGGCAGCATAATTTTTAAGAATCAAGATATCACAAGATTGGCTCCGGAAAAAATCGTTTCCCTGGGAATATCGCAGGTTCCTGAGGGACGCCGTGTATTTTCAAGTATGAGTGTGCTGGAAAATTTGGAAACCGGGGCATATCTGCGCCGGGACAAAAAAGCCATTGCCAGCGATTTGGAAGAGGTGTTTACTCGATTCCCGCGGCTTTTGGAGAGGAGAAAGCAGATGGCGGGCACCTTGAGCGGCGGCGAACAGCAGATGCTGGCCATTGGCCGTGCCTTGATGGCCAGACCGCAGCTTATGCTCATGGATGAGCCTTCCATGGGGCTGGCGCCTCTCTTAGTTAAAGAGATTTTTGAGATCATCAAAGAGATCAACAGCCGCGGCACTACCATCCTATTGGTGGAGCAAAACGCCCATATGGCATTGTCTATCGCCTATCAGGCCTATGTCATTGAAACTGGCGAGATAGTACTGTCCGGCAGCGCCGCTGAGCTGATGAACAGCGAAGAAATTAAAAAAGCCTACCTGGGCGGTTAAGGCCCGGGCACCTTCTAACCGGGAGGAATGAGCATGAAAGTTAAAGACAGAATGAGCACCGAAGTAAGAACCGCCACCATGGAGACTAGTTTGATGGAAGCCCTGCACATGATGGAGGAGCACCGTATCCGCCGCCTCCCCATTATGGATAAAACCAGACTGGTGGGGATCGTGACCCTGAGCGACCTTAATCGTGCCGCCCCTTCAGCGGTTACCGCGCTGAGCGTTCACGAAATCAACTATCTGTTGGGCAAAACTAAGCTTAAGGATATCGTTCCTAAGAAACAACAGGTTATAACCATTGGCAGCGAGAATTACATCGAAACCGCCGCCAAACTCATGCGCACCCATAATATCAGCGGCCTGCCAGTGGTGGATGACGGCCGATTGGTGGGGATCGTTACCGAAACCGACATCTTTGACGCCTTGATTGAGATTCTGGGGGTTTACCAAGCCCACACCCGTCTGGACTTATTTGTGCCTGACGGCAAGGGCAAGCTGTCTGAAATTACCGGCCTCATCGCCGCGAGGGGCATCAACATACTAAATGCGGTAGCTTATTTTGATGACAGCAAAGACCTCTACAAAATCATTATCCGCATCGAAGCGCTGGACACGGAGGACTTGGTGAAGGAGATCAACTCCCGGGGCTACCAGGTTGAGTCGGTGTTGGTAGTGGAAGGGAGTGAAAGGTAGGCCAACACCCCCTGGACTATAATACTCCAGTACGAGGCGGCAGCTTTTCTGGACCGGACGCGAAACGGAACCCGGACGGAGGATTAACAGCCTTGACCGGGCATGATTGAAATAAAAGGGTGCTTTTTGCCCTTTAACCAGTAAATACCAGTCAAAAGACGAGCATTGGCAGCAGCGGTTGTGTTAATATATCATAGGATAAGGTTATCAAACACATGGCACCGTCCTCCTTGCACGGAAGCGGATCGGTCCTGGTGGGCCGCCTGGACTTCAAATCCAGTTGTGCGGCGGCGATCCCGTCGCGGGTGAGTTCGATTCTCACACGCTTCCGCCAAATTTATAAGACCTGAACCCCCTGTAATTATCGTAGAAATGCGGTTTTGCAGGGATTTTTCATCAATATACTCACGTTGCCATATTTATTGACAGCAGAATAATTTTCGATATTATTTTTCTACCCAAGCAGACGCAATTATGTTTTTGGCGACATGTCGCCGCCATTTTCTGCAAACCTGTCTGAGTATCTGCGCAATTAAATTATTTCCCGGGAAATAATTACACCATTCGCGGCGCTGACCGCAGAGCGAGTCGAACTAGCGCTGGGACTTTTGGGAAAGGGGCGTGCGGCTTTTGGTATAGCAGCGCCCAGCCCAGGCCAGAATCAGTATTAAGCCCAGGATAATTGCGGTTGACTTAACATCGCGGTTGCGCAGCAGGGAGATTCCCAACCCCGTATAGAGCAAAGCCGTGGGCAATTTCCCCAATGCGGAGGAGAAGAAAAAATGCCAGAAGGGGACTTTGCCGATTCCAGCCGCGATGTTAATGATGGGGGTGGGCACCACGGGGATGATTCGCGCCAGCAATATACCCCAGAAGGCAGCTTCCTGATCAAAATGTCTCATATCATAGCCCCAGCGTGACTGTATCATCTGGCGCGCCCAGTTTCCTCCCGCCCAGCGTGACAGCATATAGGCTACACAAGCCCCCAACAGGGCTCCCGACCAGGAGAGCAAAAACCCCAGCTTGAAACCGAAAAGCATCCCACAGGCACTGGCCAATACCACATAGGGTAACACCGGCAGGGCCGCCTGCAGGGCAAAGAGCAGGAACGCTGCCAGCGGAGCCATTATGCCGAAAGATTGCACATAATTGATTACCACCGTTATGCTCAAATTGCTAAGGCTATAATCCATAAAAGACCTCACCAGCAGTGATTAACCTCTCCAGCTCAACTTCTTGAGGATGGCAGGCACCGACATCAAACAGGGGCTACATAGGATATAACCCATAAGCGACCGGTTTGTAAAGCATTAACTTGTAAGCTGATTCGACATGAAAAGAAAAACGAGCTTAAAAGTATTAATTAACCGGACATGGAAAACGATATGGATTGGCTATCCAAATCTATAAAATTCCTGTGCTATAATAAGGTTCAAAAGGGACAAAAGGAGCCAGGATGGTTTACAACCAATTAGCGTTCAATACGGTCGACTATCTGCTGCTGCTGATTTTGGTATTATGCGCTTTGAGCGGAGCGCGGCAGGGGTTTATAAATTCGCTGGGAAGTGTGACTGCTTTTATAGCCAGCCTGGTTCTGGCGGTGTTTTTTTACGACGATCTGGCTATCAGTTTAGAGCGCCATGTGGGACTTATTTCCTTCTTGGACAACTTTATGCGTGAGCATGCTCCCCTGCGTGTGCTAGGCATTCCCTACGCACTCCTGGTGAAAGGCTATAACATATACGACTCGGTGAATTACCTAGCTTTCTGGTTTGTGCGGGCAGCCTGTTTTCTGATCATCGCCTTAACCAGCCGGCAGTTGATCTGGCTGGCCCTGGGCTGGTTTGAAGATACGGTCACCACTCCGGGCAGCACGGCCGCGGTGAATAAGCTAATGGGAATGGCTCTGGCGATGGCTCAGGGGGTAATCGTTATCACCCTTTTGGTCTTATTTACCCTGCCGGTACTGCGGGCTTTGGCGCAGATGGGCGGCGACGGCGCGCTAGCCTTACTGGCCGGGCTCAACCATTCTGTCATCATTGGCCGTATGATGGAGCTGTATCAATGGGGTTACTCCGCATTGGGCCTGAAAGTATAATAATTCACCTCAAACAGGAAAATAAAACTAAGAATCTAAACTAGGGAGGAACCGCATTGATAGAAAAACGCAATCAACGCCCCAACGTCTGGGACCGCGTCGATGAAAAGCAGCTTGCCGTAATCCATGAATTCAGCCGGGGATATATTGACTTTCTGAACCAGGCTAAGACAGAGCGCGAAGCTATTGCCTATATACAGGAGCGGGCAGCGGCACAGGGCTTTGTGCCCCTCCAGGGGCAGGAGCAGGTGCGCCCGGGAGATAAACTGTTCGTTAACTATCGCGGCAAACTAGCCGCTCTTATCATAGCGGGGCAAAATTTGGCCGAAGGTTTTAATCTGGTGGTTTCACATGTGGATACACCGCGATTGGATCTGAAACCGCGCCCGCTTTATGAGGCCGACAATATGGCCTTGTTCAAGACTCATTATTACGGGGGCATAAAGAAGTACCAGTGGCCTGCCATCCCGCTGGCTCTGCACGGGGTAGTGGTGAAGAAGGACGGGGAGCGCATCTCGGTATGTATCGGGGAAAAAGAAGACGACCTAGTATTCGTGATAACCGATCTATTACCACACCTGGCCAAAGATCAGATGGAAAAGAAGATGAATGAGGGCATAAAAGGCGAAGACCTCAATATACTGGTAGGTTCGACACCGGTGCGGGATGTGAAGGAAGATGCTTTTAAACAGCACATATTAGACTTGTTGATGAACAATTACGGTATCGAGGAAGATGATTTTACTAGCGCAGAATTACAGGCGGTGCCGGCTTTTAAGGCTAGGGAAGTGGGGCTGGACCGCAGTATGGTGGGCTCCTATGGGCAGGATGACCGGGTCAGCGCTTACACCGCGCTGATGGCGGCGCTGGAGGTGCAAAACCCGCAGCGCACGGTTTTGTGTATGTTTGCCGATAAGGAGGAAATTGGCAGCAGCGGCAATACCGGATTGCAGTCCCTGGCGGTGGAGAATATTGCCGCCGAGCTGCTATACAAAGCGGGCATAACGGAATATTATAAAGTACGCAAGGCCTTGAGCAGAAGTTTCGCTCTATCAGCCGATGTCAATGCCGCTGTGGACCCGACTTTTCCCGAAGTGTTCGAGAAGATGAACTGCAGTTTTCTTTCCTCCGGGGTTGTATTGACCAAATACACTGGCTCCAGAGGCAAAGCCGAATCCAATGATGCCAACCCCGAGTTCGTAGCCGCAGTAAGGCGTTTACTGGATGAAGAAGATGTGATCTGGCAGGTGGGTGAACTGGGCAAGGTGGATATAGGCGGCGGTGGAACCGTGGCCCAGTACCTGGCCAATTATGGCATGGAAGTGGTGGACTGCGGCGTAGCGGTCCTGAGTATGCACTCTCCCTTTGAGATCGTCAGCAAAGCCGACGTATTTATGGCTTG
>DHGD01000056.1:0-649 GCA_002402575.1 Syntrophomonas sp. UBA4807 | reverse complement strand
AAAACATCCTGGTGGGAATGGAGACCCGTGATGATGCGGCAGTATATCGTCTTGACAGAGAGACTGCCCTGGTACAGACGGTCGATTTCTTTACTCCCATGGTGGATGATCCCTATTTATTTGGACAAATTGCCGCCACTAACGCTTTAAACGATATCTATGCCATGGGCGGACAGCCGCTGGTGGCACTCAACATAGTTTGTTATCCTGCCTGTGAGGACATCCAGATCCTGGGGGAGATTTTACGGGGCGGGCTGGACAAAGTCAATGAGGCCGGGGCTTATTTATTGGGCGGCCACAGTGTGGATGACAATGAGCCTAAATATGGCCTGGCCGTCACCGGACTGGTGCATCCTGAGCGGGTGCTTACCAACGCCGGAGCGAAGCCGGGGGACAGGATTTATATGACCAAACCCATCGGCAGCGGCATCATTGCCACCGCCATCAAAGCAGAGATGGCTTCGCCCTCTGCCTGTCAGGAAGCGGTGCGCTGGATGACCACCCTCAACCGGGAGAGCTGTGAGATAGCGGCCCGAGTGGGGGTCAATGCCGCCACCGATGTGACTGGTTTTGGCCTTTTAGGGCATCTAAGCGAGATGGCCCAAGCCAGCGGGGTCACGGTGCAATTGAAGGCCGAGTCGGTGCCGCT
>DHGD01000110.1 GCA_002402575.1 Syntrophomonas sp. UBA4807 | reverse complement strand
ATAAGTCGTCTTGATGCAGGGGAGATGCAGTATGCTATTGATTATCGCCAACTATACCGCTCTGATAGTATATCTGTTTATGGGTTTTCATTCCTTCTACACCAATCCTCGGGAAAGACTGAGCCGTCTTTTCCTGGCAATTTGCCTTCTGCTGGCACACATTACCCTTTTTGAGCTGTTGATATTCAACACCGCGGATCCGGCCTGGGCTTATTGGCTTAACCAAGTGGAGCAGCTGGGCTGGCTGAATTATCCCGGGCTGCTTTTGATGATGTGCTTAATAGCCAGCCGCACCGAGCATTATGTCAATACCCCCTTGAAAAAAATAGCACTTTACCTGCCCGGCATAATGCTTAGCTTTTATGAACTATTTATCAACGATTATGCTTTGCGCAACCAGACCAGCACCATACTCATAACACGAATCGAATATGTCTATACCTACATATACTTGTTTTTGTGTCTGTTGCTGCTCTGGTATTGGCAGCGCAGCGCTGCCACAAGGCGGGAGAAAAAGCAGTCCTCAATTATTTTAGGCTTTGCGGGTTTGGCTTTCATCTGCGGCGCCTTAAGTGATCTGTATCTGTCCGGTCACAATTACAATTCCCCCTGCTACGATCAGTTCATTTTTTTGCTGCTTATTTTCGCCATATGGTACGTTAGGGTGAAATACCAGTTCATGAGCGTCAGTTCCTTGATTACAGCGGATGACATCGTCTGCCAGATTAGTGAAATTGTACTGGTAGTGAATAAGCAGGGCCAAATCGCGGACTTGAATGCTGCCGGGTTGAAAGTGCTGGGCTGCAATAAAGAAGAAGTGGTTGACGGCCCGCTTGAACAGGTGCTCAATATCGATTTTCGCGCCGTTCTGGCCAAAACCGCTGCGCAGACCAGCCTGGTGTGGCCTCAGGAATTAGATTTCATAACCCGGCGGGGCTTGAATGTTCCGGTTAATGTCAGCATCAGCACCATAAGAGACCGCAACCATGATTTTACAGGGCTGTTATTGATATGTCAGGATAAAACCTTAGTCAAAGAACTGCAATTCGAAATAAACCGGCGCAAGGCCAAAGAAACCGAACTTGAGTATCTTATTGTGCACGATTCTCTGACCGGTCTTTTCAATCGCACCTATTTTGAGCAGCAGATGAGCACCGTTAAGGGAGGCTGCAGCATAATCGTGTTCGACATAGACGGATTGAAACTGGTCAACGATACTTTTGGTCACATAGCCGGGGACAGCCTATTGATTAACGCCGCAACCATCATCCAATCCGCCCTGGGCGACGGCCTCAGCCTGGCACGCATTGGCGGCGATGAATTTGCGGTTTTGATTCCCCATAGCAACCGGGAACTCATTCACCAGATATGCGCTTCGGTAAACCAGGCGGTGGAACAATACAACCGGGACAAACCCCAGCTGATGATGAGCATTTCCATGGGTTTTGCCGTTTCCCGTTCGCCCCTGGCCGATATCAGCCAATTATACCGCGAAGCTGACGACAATATGTGCCATGAAAAACTGAACCACATGCAGAGCTTCAGGAGCGGAATGGTGCAGGGCATGATGAAGACCCTGGAGGCGCGCGACTTCATAACCGAAGGTCATGCTGAGCGGCTGCGGGAACTGATCTTGAAGCTGGGCGTCTACGCCGGGCTTAGGGACAATATGCTGACCAATCTGCAGCTTTTGGCCCAATTCCATGACATCGGCAAAGTGGGGATCTCCGATAAAATCCTGTTCAAGCCGGGGCTGCTTACGGATAGTGAACGTCTGGAGATGCAGCGCCACAGTGAAATCGGTTACCGCATCGCGCAATCGATTCCGGAATTGAGCAGCATCTCCGATCTGATCCTCAAGCATCATGAACGTTGGGATGGCAGGGGCTACCCGCTAGGCATCAAAGGTTGCGACATTCCCTTGGAATGTCGCATACTGGCTATAATAGACGCTTATGACGCCATGACCAACGACCGGCCCTACCGCCGGGCCATGTCTGTTGAAGAAGCCCTGGCAGAATTGCGGCGTAATGCCGGTACTCAGTTTGACCCTGAGCTAGTCGTCAAATTTCTCAATATGTTAACAGCAGACTGCAGCCCGGATACGCTCCTGTCTTCTCCTAATCAAGAGGCGCCGCTTTAGGTATTGAAACGCTTGAAAAGCAATCGTTCCCGCAGTTTTTCGCAGCCTGCGGCATCTTCGCTTTACCGTCCCCGGCCTCCCCGGTTAATTGCATAATTGCCAGTTGGCTGTCCCCCAAAGCTCGCTTTATGTTAACATAGAGGTGCCATGGGAACTCGACCGGGGACATGGCATCACACCGGGGAAAAGGAGCAAGCAGATTATGGTTATCGGCATTGACATCGACAACACCATCACCCACACCACCGAGATGATTATGGACTATGCCAGAATATTCGGAGAACAGCGGGGGTTGAACACGGTGCCCGACCCCCGTTTTTACTATTTAGAGGACGCTCTGGGGTGGGACCCCGCCGTGGCTGACGAATTCCTCAGTTTATACCTGGGTCATATCTATCAGAATATGCGTCCCAAGGAGAAAGCCGTCGAGGTCATCCGCGAACTGAAACAGGACCATCGCATCATACTGATAACATCCCGCAACCAGCAGTACCCGCAGGTTAAGGAGGTCACCTCAAATTGGCTGACACATTACGGGGTGGAATATGACCGGCTTATCCTTAACGCTACCGACAATATGCATTATTTCAGCAAGCTGGCAGTGTGCCAGGAGAATCAAGTGCAAATAATGATTGAAGATCACCATGACTTGGTCAGGGAAATCAGCGCCCATATACCGGTAATCATGTTCGATTACCCGTATAACAGCCATCTTAACTCCGCAAACATAGTTCGCGTACAACATTGGAACGATGTGCGGCAATGGGTCCGCTCCCGACTTGGCAGAGTCCAGAGAATAAACCATACATCATGATTTATGGCAACAATGTTACGTTTATACGCGCTTGTCAAATACTGGCGGGTGGCTCTATGAATTGGTCCTTTCTGTCAGGATGGCTTCAAACCGCAGCACCGGTTCCGATAGTGCCATATGTTTTGCTTTGTTGTGCCCCAGAGAAGACTTATCGGGCCGGGCTGTAAAAAATCTTCTCCATAAGGTTGGGCTGTGGTATGATTTAGCCAATAACGACATATGGTAGGGTAATGGTTTATTGGCTCTGCAGACAGGCTGCTATTGATCTCCGGGAGCGCGTCTGATTATATGCTGTCATGGCCGTCGCTTTTGGAGATGTGTTCTTAGCCGTAATACCCAAACGCAACATAAGGCCGCTATCATTGGCTCCACAGCTTCACGCCGGTTTCACTCTGGCGCCAGGCCGATGAGAACAATTTGCCCGTCTGACCTAACTCAATACCCAATATCATCGAGACAGAAAGGAAGAGGCTATTGTCACCCGACATTGCAGACATGCTTTTTGAGCAGAGTATAAGCGGGGTGATAAAACAAATTCAATCCCTGCAAAACATAGAACTGGTCATAGGTATTCCTTTTTATAACGAAACCAATACTTTAATAGAGACGCTGCATCTCATTAACACTGAGTTGCGCGACCTTGTCGCGGCGCGTAATGCCATATTGCTTTGTGTGGGCGACCCGGCCGGGAGCGAGACTTTAGAGGTTATCCGGCAAACCGCACTCAGCGTTCCGCTGTTAAGTCTGACCATGAAAGCAGGCGCCAATGGGCGCGGCGCCAGCATCAGGGCCATCATGGAAATCAGCCGGCATCTGGAATCTAATTTAATCATACTGGCAGCTGATTTGGCCCGAGACGGCAGCCGGGGCTTCAAGGCAGAATGGATCAGGATGCTGCTGGAATCTATTCTGGGAGAATACGATTTGGCGGTAGGTGTTTTTGAACGCCACTATAGCGAAGAAGTCATTGCCAGCCTCTTGATTGCCCCCCTCCTGCAAACCTTTTACAATCATCATTTCATTGATCCCTTAAGCGGCATTTACGCGATTTCCCACGACCTGGTAGAAGACTTGTCGCTGGAGATAAACTTCAGTACTCAATTAACCGCAGGCTACGGTATTGATCCCTGGATATTGACTCGCGCCATTATCTGGCAAAAGAACATCTGTCAGGTTCGTCTGGGAGCCAAATTAAACCCGCCCGGCCTGGAGAAATTGAACTATCTTTTTAAGGATCTGGCCACGGCTATGTTCACCTGCATAAATAAAGATCAGCGCTTCTGGACAAATACCCCGGTTTTGACCCGAACTCCGGATATTTTAGGAGGCGGATTCCGGGATCAACCCAATCCGGGCAATTACACTTTGGATACGGTTGTGCAAGCCTTCAGGCACATTGCGCCACAATACCGCGAATTGTATCAGCAACTGCTTCCCCCTGATATCAGCCGGGTGTTGATCAGTAGTGTTTCCCAGTCCTCCCGCAAAGGAACCCTTCATCACTTGAGGCACCTTAACAGCGATGTTTGGGCCGCCATCGTGTATGAGTTTTTGCTGGCTTTCTGCCATAATGCAGCCTTGAATAAGGACGATGTAATGAATGCGCTCACCTTTGCCTTTAACGGACGTCTGGCTGCAATGATGAACCGCATTGAAGCCTGGCCCGCTTTAGAAACCGAGGGCGATATTGCCTTGGCTCGGCTTGTCTGCGATAAGCAACAGGACAGTTTCACTATTCATTTTCCGGGCTTCAGGCAGAAATGGCTTACTCAGGCCCATAAACAAAAACCCGCCCTTGTTCCGGCCCAATATCTGGAATTCATACCCGGTTTTCCAGTTATTCTGCCTAAGAAAATCACCGGGCGGGGCGGCAAAGTGGTTTGGACCGAGGGCGTATTTCGTCAGCTCATAGATGATTATCACAATGCTTTCAACCATTTTATGAGCGATGGCCTGCTGGTGCCGGAAGGCTCTCCTCCCCGTGTCTATGCGCAATATTTGGAGGAATTCTTCCAACAAATTGAGGAGGCCATGCAAGCCTGGCTGCCGGGTGAGCTTTATAGCGAAAGTGGAGTTACTGAGATCAGCGCCAATATCTTCAAAATGATGTCCTTACCTAAGATTTTTTCGGTTAAAGACGAGGTTCTGGAGGAAATGTTGCTGCGTTTTCCCCCGCTTAATGTGATGATTCCGCTGGGATATAATACGGCTCGAGACCTGCTCGCCAACATGAATGGGCGTGATGCCGTCACACTGGCCAACCTGGTCGAAAACCGCAAATATGTCGATCGCGCCCTGTTATGGATCATTGATCAGCTAAGCCCGGAACACATGACTGAAGTGGAATTGAAGCCGCTTATTTTAGGCAGTAATACCCTTGACGGGTTGGTCTCCCAGAACACCCTCTCCAATCTGAATAAGATAACCTCGCGCATAACCATAATTCCCATGGCCAAAGGCATGGGAGGAAAGTATCCGCGTATGCGCTTCTGTCTCTATTTGATCCGGCAAATCATGATTGCCCTGGACTATGCGGCATTGTGGCGGGTCTATGCTCGTGAGCGGAAAAACCTGGGCGAAAAGGTGCGCAACTCATTAATCGGCCGTTACAATACCGATATTTTTTCAGCCCATAATATTTTCGAAAATATGCACCATCGCGCCATGGTGGCGACATTGAGAAAACAAGCAAAGGTTATGCTTGCCAACGGCCAAACACAAGATGCTGATATGTTGAACCTGCTGCTGGATGGTTACGGCCTCAGTCAGGTAATGGAAGACGGCAGCTTCATACCCTGTTCGGCCTGGACCTGGGCCAGCTATAGTTATCGCGGCGGCAAAGGGGTTCCCACTCCAATCTCCAGCCATGTGGAAGAAAAGTGGTTTAACCATGACTTATTGGAAGCGATACAGCTGGGTATGGGTTACGATTCTGAACAGATCGGCCAGCTGATAACGCAAATGATCGGAGCGGGCCGGGCCAGCGAGAACCTGCTGGACATATTGATGGGTACCAAAACGACTGATGTAACCCTGGTGTCTCAGGAAATGACCTCCTATCCGCCAGCCGGACAGTTGGTAAGATATCCTCATAACCCCATATTGGTTCCGTTGCGGGAACATGACTGGGAAAGCCGCTACGTGCTTAATGCCGGCGCGCTGCGCATCGGCGCCACTGTCTATCTGTTTTACCGCGCCTACGGAGATGATGAAATCTCCCGCATCGGTCTGGCTATAACTGATGGCTACCGGGTTGCGGAGCGTTTGCCCGATCCCATTTTTTCCCC
>DHGD01000002.1:20850-26158 GCA_002402575.1 Syntrophomonas sp. UBA4807 | reverse complement strand
AAGAAAGATGGCTGGCTTATGAAGATCAACCGCTCACCAGTAGTAGCTTTGTTGTGGTCGATATGCATTCCCGGTTTTGGGCAGCTGTACAACCGGGATTACATTATTGGGCTACTTCTGGTCGTTTTGGAAATTATAATAAATGTCAAAGCCAGCCTTAATCTAGCGATTTTGTATTCCTTTCGGGGCCAGCTCCTACTGTCTTCTCAAATTGTGGACTATCAATGGCTGCTTTTCTATCCTTGTGTTTATGTCTATTCTGTGTGGCAGGCCTATAATCAGGCACAAATTCTAAATTTGCCGCCGCAGGTCGACTATGTTGCAATCAGCCGATACAGCGGGGCGTTGATCGGAGGCGCCATGGGGGGGACGCTGGGCATTATCTACATAGTCACTTTGGGTCCCATATTTGGAGGGATCTTGGGTATGGCTCTGGGGGCCGCGGCAGGACATATGATTGAGAAAGTTCTGAAATGGGCTGATACCCTCGTCTGTAGTCGGGACAGATGATCTCCGCAAAATACCCCTCCCCCGTATACAACAGCCAGATCTTATGCTAGTATGTACTTAGTCGGATTACTTTCGGTCACATGGGAGAGGAGGAAGAAAATGCCAAATGCCAAACGACTCAGAGAACTGCTCGGCACGTCATGGGGTAAACGGGTCAGTTTCGATGAATTGGAAAGAAAAATTTATGCCCATGATATGGGGGTCGTCCCCGCCATGGTAAAACCACTGTTGGGCAACCCGGTTCCTGATTGTATTGTTCAACCGATCTCGGAAGCAGAACTGATTCAACTGGTCAGCCTGGCCAACCAGCACGGAATTAAGATTACCCCCAGGGCCAAAGCCACATCCGGTTATGGGGGGGTATTGCCGGTAGACGGCGGTATGGTGATAGAATTCAACCGCATGCGCCGGATTATTCATATTGACGCAGCGAATCGTACCGCTACAGTTGAAGCCGGGGTAGTGTGGAAGGAATTGGAGTATCAACTCAATCAGAAGAGTCTCACCCTGGCCTTATATCCCACCAGTGCGCCTTCGTCAACAGTCGGCGGTTGGCTGGCCCAGGGCGGGGCTGGAATTGGGAGTTATGAATTCGGGTATTTCATCGATAATGTGTTGTCCGCCCGAGTGGTTAGACCGGATGGGGCTGTAGAGGAGTTCTCCGCCAAAGACCTAGAGCTTGTAAGCGAAGCCAATGGCATCACCGGTCTAATCAGCCAGGTGACATTGAGGGTAAAACCGCTCAAGCCCATGCATATTGCTGCCATCGCCTTCGCAGATGCCGACCACATGACAGGTTTTATGGAAGGATTATATCACCGCAAAGTGATGTTGTGGTCGGTGAGCTTCATCAACCCTGAAGCCGCCCGGATGAAAAACCAGCTGCCTCCTCATTTGCATCACGGTCGCCCGGTTGAACATGAGCACCGGGTTATCATCCCGGAAAAATATATCGCGATTTTATCTTGTACCGCTGACCGCTGCGATCTGGTGCAGAACGAGGTAATGGAATTGGCGCAGCAGTTCGGCGGAGAACAATTGAGCGAGGAAATCGCCAGCCACGAGTGGTCGGCTCGCTTTGAGCCCATGCGGGCCAAACGCATAGCGCCTTCGCTGATCCCCAGCGAGGTAGTGGTGCCGGTAAACGAACTGGCGGCTGTAATAAAGGACACCGAAAAAGACATCAAACATCCCTTCATCCTGGAAGGCTTTGCCACCAATCGCAGGGAATTCGTCTTGTTGGGATTCATACCCCATGATGAGCGCAGCTTCAACTTCAATCTGGCCTATGGACTCACCCTGACCGCTTTACAGACCGCGCGCCGCCGGGGAGGCAGGCCTTATGCCACCGGACTGTATTTCACCGGCTTTGCCAACGAGATTCTTGGCCAGGAGCGGGTGCGGCGCTTGCAACAGTATAAGCGGCAATTTGATAAAAATGACATCATGAACCCAGGCAAAGTTTTAGATTCCAGCCTGATCTCCAGCGGGCTCAAAATTGCCAGCGCCTTTGAACCTCTGGTCAGGGTTTTCGGCAACTGGGCAACCAGCAAAGAAGCAGGCGAGGTTTTCGCCGAGCGCCGTGGCATTCCCGGAGACGTGGCTTGGTACGCCTATGCCTGTTCGCAGTGCGGTTATTGTGTGGATGACTGCGATCAATATTACGGACGGGGATGGGAATCCCAATCGCCGCGGGGAAAATGGACTTTCCTGAAAATGCTCATGGACGGGGAAGTAGAGTGGAATCAAAAGGCGGTTGATAATATTCTGGCCTGCACAACCTGCGAAATGTGCAACCGCACCTGCCAGTTGGACCTGCCTAATGAATCATCCTGGCTGAAACTGCGGGGTTTGCTGGTTGATCAGATGGGCTATCGGACCTTCCCTCCGTTTGAAATCATGGCAAACACCATGCGCCAGCAGGGCAACATCTGGGGCGGATATGCCCGCGACCGGGACGGATGGATAACTGACGATATCCGCCCGATTATAAAAGAACAAGGCGATTATGCTTTCTTTCCAGGCTGCACCTCCTCATTTGTGGAACAGGACGTAGCCCAGGCAGCGGCTCACATTCTCAATGCCGCCGGAGTGGAGTATACCTATATCGGCAAGGAAGAACAATGCTGCGGCATTCCCATGCTGGTTGCGGGGCGCTGGGAAGTATTCGCCGAAACCGCCGCTAAGAATATCGAGAATATGAAAAAGACCGGCGCCACGACGGTAATAACCACCTGCCCGGCTTGCTGGCTGGTGTGGGAGATCTATTACCGGCACTGGGCGGAAGATAATGGTATCGAATACCCCTTCCATGCCATGCATTACGCCGATGTGCTGGCTGAAAAGATCGATTCCGGACAGTTCACCCTGCCCGGCGACATCGGCAGGCACACCACTTATCATGATCCCTGCCATATGGGCCGGGCCGGGGTTCGCTTTGAAGGGCCGCGCACGTTGATAAACGCCATTCCCGGCAGCAATTTCCGGGAGATGCGTTTCAACAAGTATGAGGCCCATTGCTGCGGAGCGGTTCTGAGCCTAGTAGCTGACCCTGATGTGGCCGAAGACCTGGGCGCGATGCGATTGCAGGAAGCCCTCGATGTCGGTGCAGATACGGTTATTACTGCCTGCCCCTGCTGCCGGGTGCAGTTGAAGCGCTCTCGTGACTTAAGGCAAATGCCCCTTGAGGTCAAAGACTTGGCAACACTGGCCGCAGAATCGCTGGGATTAGATATTCCTGATTCCAACCCGGTGATTGATGAAAAATGGGGGGTATTCGAGCAGATGATACGCATGATGACCCCCTGGGGTATGGCAGACCTAATGGCGGAGATGATTCCCGATATGATAGAAGCCATGCCTGACATGTACCGCAACATGATGTATATGGCCATCAACGCCCCTGATGCCTTTAAAGAACCGATGATAACAATGATGAAGGGTGTGATGCCCAGCCTCTTTCCCAGGTTATTGCCAGAGATGATGCCCAAGATAATGCCCAAAATGCTTGAAAAAGTAGGAGAAGCCATTGTGATGCCGGTTTACCTCAGAGAGCAGATGCCAAGTTTGATGCCAAAGACTATGGAGGTCTTAATGCCCCGAATGCTGGGTGAAATTATACCGTATTTCATGCCTCGGATGCTGGATTATATTCGAACCGCCAATAAGTGAAGCTAAAGTGAAGCTGCTGACAGCAAGGGGGGAAGCGAATCGCTTCCCCCCTTGCGTCGGGTATAGCTCCAAACCGCAAGTTGTTCTGATGTTAGTGGTTTCAAGTACGACGGCTTTAGCAGAAATTTCAGCAGCATGAACTTATTCGTGGTGAGCGGTTTTGCCGTCAACCAGCCGGGGTTTATTCTTTCCCGTCCTTGCCGAAGAAACGATTAAACAAACGCTTGAGAACTGGTACCTTGCCCGGCTGCTGCTCTGCTGCAGGGGTTTGGGGCTCAATTGTCACCTGCTCCGCTCTGGGAGCGGGGCCGGAGGACGCCGGTCTGGGGACCTTTGGCTCCGGCCGTTCAGACCAGGAATGGTCGGTTGAAGCTGCATTTTGATGTATGGTGGTATCGCCTTTTGGGGAAACGGGCCTGTCATTGCGCTTGTTGCGATGGCGTGGCGTCCTTTTCTTATCCCCATCTGAGCGCTTTTTGGGTTGAGCGCTGTTTTCGGAAAGGGGACGGGGTATTCTGATATTCTGCTGCTGTTTCCATTTTTCAGCCTCAGCCCGTTGTTCACGCAGATCAGCTTCAGAGGGCAGCTCAGCTTCGGGTATCATAACTCCGATGTGTTCTTCAATCTCATACAGACTCATAATGTCGTCTCCGGTTACCAGGGAGATGGCCTTGCCGGAATGACCCGCCCGGCCAGTGCGCCCGATACGGTGTACATAACTGTCTTTTTCATTGGGAACATCATAATTGATAACCAGGCTCAGTTCATCCACATGGATGCCTCTAGCCGCCACGTCGGTTGCCACCAACAACGGAAATCCGCCACGTTTGAAGTTGTCGATGGTCTTCATGCGGCGGGTTTGTGGTATATCACCGTGCAGGGCCATGGAGGCGTAACCTTTCCTTGCCAGAAACTTCTGTACTTGATCTACCCGGGCCCGGGTGTTGCAGAAAATCATGCAGCTATCGGGACGCTCCATAAGCAGAATGCGGTTCAACTGGGTATTTTTCTCATTGTGGTTTACCCGATAATATAATTGTTGGGTGGTTTCCACGGTGCTGACGGGTGACTCTATCTCTATGGCGACCGGATTTCTCATAAAGTCGCGGCAAATCCGGCCAACCTCGGCGGGAATGGTAGCTGAGAACAACAGTGTCACCCGGTCGCGGGGAAGGGTTTTTATTATTCTCACTACCTGGTCCAAAAACCCCATATCCAGCATGCGGTCAGCCTCATCCAGCACCAGAAAGCGGATGCGTTTGGTTACCAGATTGCCCTGGCGGATATGGTCATATACCCGGCCCGGTGTGCCGGTGACTATAGTAATCCCTTTTGATAGAGCTTCGACCTCGGTATTCATGTTATGTTGACCATAAACGGCAGTGGTTTTATGCTGCAGGTGCTTGGACATCAGTTTTATATCACGATCAACCTGAACCGCCAGTTCACGGGTAGGGGTCAGGATAAGTCCTTGCGGCTCCGCAACCCCGGGTTCGGTCATCTGCAGCATGGTAACACCAAAGACGGCGGTTTTTCCGCTGCCTGTCTTGGCTTTGACAATCAGATCTTGCTTTTTTAAGGCGTGGGGAATAGCCTTACTCTGAATTTCGGTAGGCTCTGCAAATCC
>DHGD01000002.1:0-20774 GCA_002402575.1 Syntrophomonas sp. UBA4807 | reverse complement strand
GGGACACAGTCAAATAATTGTTTGGCCGGATAATCGCGCAATTGCGTATCATGCCTTTTCAGGCAATAAATAACCATACTACGGCCACCTTATCTATATTGACATACGACTGGACGTCAGTCAACATACATAAAGCGCATCGGTATGTTGCTGTTAAAAACGCGTTTCTTATCATGGCGCAGAAATTAGCGGATGAAATAATCCGGAGGACAATGTCGTTTGCCGAATTAACTACGCGATATTTGCTGTTAGGCCTACTGAGAGTAAGTTATTCACTGCCAATTGCAGGATGAAAGTCCCTAATTTTATAGGATTTATTATCTATATTCCCATTAGTCCCGATATGTTACAATATGTTAAGCAATTATGGGATGCATAAGAGGTTGAAGTGATGCCGGAAGATATCGCTGCCTTAAATGAAGCGGATTTTGGAGCCTATAATGAAGACCCCAAACCACTGTACAGTCAGGGACCATCTGATCTCCTCCAGACGGTCGCTCCGGACTTTGACCAATTGCGTGCTAATGTGGAAGCCCTGACTATTGTGTCAGAATTGCGCCGCCAGATAATCGGGGGTATCAGTGAAGATGACGTTAAACAATGTATAAACTCTATTCAACATAATTATCAGGAATCTGAAAAGGCCTTATTAGACAAGATTGAGACGCTCGAATCCAATAAACGCAAGATGGTCAGGGATTTCGAACTGTTAAAACAGAAATCGGAAAGCGAAAAGGCGGTTCTGCAAAACAAGCTGGATCAAACACTGACTGAACTCAGCCAGTTCCGGAAGCGTTGTGAGGAAGCAGAAACCGAACTTTTAGCCAGCAATGATAAATATTTGCTCCAACTCAACCAGCTGGAGAATGACAGCAACCTCCTCAGCGTTCGCTGCAGCGAATTGGTCCGGCAGACGGAGGAAATTGAACAACACTGCAAACAACTGGCTGAAGAGAAGCTGGATTTGGAAAATAAGCACCGTACCCAGAAATTTCGCATTGCGGTTCTTGAACAGGAGATTTCCATTTCAAAGAGCGAATTGGACGAGCGCATTGAACAGTGTGAAAAATTAAAACAGCACAACAGTGAACTGGTTCAGGCGCTGCAGGATCACGAAGACAGGACGGACAAGGAGATACGAGCCAAGCGAATCGAATTGGCCAATAGTTTGGAAATGCGGGAAATGCTTGAAGCCAGGATTGAGGAGCTAAAGGAGCAATTATCCCAAAGCAAGGAAAAGGCTGACGAGCTGTATCAGGCTTACCTGGAAATGGAGCAGAAAGCTCAGCTTCTGGAAAAGAAAAATTCAGAGCACAGTAAACCGATCAGCTATAAAGAAGAAATTGAAGCTATTTATAATCAGCTCAACAACCTCAATGAGCAATTGATTGTCAACGAAAACCTGCAGCGAGAACTGGAATTGGAAAGACAGCGGGCGGAGAAAGCCGAGCTGGGCCTGGCAGAACTTGTCGAATGTGTAGCCGATTTGAAAAATCGCATGTACGCCGATCAGATTCAACTGGAAGGATATTTCATGCACCTGGAGGAGAAACAAAGAGCGGTACAAAACGATGTTGACGAATTCCGCTCCAATCTTAAAAAGTTCTGCGGCGACACCGGGGACGAAATAAACGATTTGTACGAGACGATTAAAAACCGCTACGATCTGCTGAAGAAAGTAAGCGGTTAATAACCTGGCCGGTCCAGAACAAGCTTTCGGGCAGTCAAGTGGCAGCAGCATACCCACATTAAAGCATAGACAAGGATAAGCCAATGTTAACAAGGCCTTCGGCAGGAAGGTCTCTTTTTGTATGCCTTAGCAACAGAGAAATGGGTGGACACGATTATATCATTCACTAATAATCCCATACTATAATGAATCCAGGTTAAAAAGCACCTATAGCACCTATGCAATAATGTGAAGCAATATGAATTTGATTTTATTGTTTTGAAAGAATATCAGGCAACGGACGCGCTCAACTGCCCGGCGAGAGGTTTTATGAAAATAGGATACGCCTGCAAAACGGTGGGAGTTCCCAATACAGAGATGAAGAGCTGTATATTGAAGAATGTTTCTGATTCCAAGCTTATGGATTTGATTACCCATAATCTTGACTCGCTTAATAACATCATCGACTACAATATATCTCAAGGTATACCGTTATTCAGGATAAGCTCTGATCTGATCCCTTTTGCCTCCCATCCGGTCAACAGCCTGCCCTGGCATGAGATTTTTGCCCAGCCGCTTGCTGATCTGGGAAAGAAGATACTGGCTAGCAGAATGCGTGTGTCGATGCATCCCGGGCAGTATACGGTTCTGAACTCGCCTGACAATGAAGTAACCAGCCGGGCTATAAAGGATTTGCATTATCATTGCCAGGTATTGGATGCACTGGGGGTAGGGCCGGAACACAAAGTGATCCTTCACATCGGCGGAATATATCAAAATAAACGTCTCTCTGCAGAGAGATTCCTCTGCAATTTCAAGCATTTGGACAAGCGCGTGCGCAGCAGACTGGTGGTGGAAAATGATGACAAGGCTTATAATATAGAGGAAGTCTTGGATATAGGAGTGAAGCTTGGCGTACCAGTGGTTTTTGACAGCCTGCACCATGAGATAAACCCTTCACCGGCGCCACGCAGTCAGGCCGATTGGATCACCGTATGTCAAAAGACGTGGCAGAAGGAGGATGGAATCCCCAAAATCCACTACTCACAGCAAGACCCAGCCAAAAAACCCGGTTCACACTCCAGAAGCATCGGCATCGGCCAGTTCATACAATTTTATCAATCCATACCGAAAGAAAATATTGATATTATGCTGGAGGTCAAAGATAAAAACCTGTCGGCGGTCAAGATAATTAATTGCTTATGCGGAGATAGAGATATTAAGACCCTGGAGGCGGAATGGAGTCGTTATAAATACACCATCTTGGAGTGTTCGCCCCAGGCTTATAAAGAGCTGCGGCAGCTTCTGTGCGACAAAAGTCAGTACCCGGCCATGGAATTTTACACTCTGCTGGAAAACGCCCTGAATTCCCCTCGTGAAGCTGGCAACTGCATCAATGCCGCCCAGCATGTGTGGGGTTATTTTAAAAACAGGGCCACTACTGCCGAAAGGGAGAAATTTATGGCCTTGCTGCAGGCCTACAAACTATCGCGGGGTACCCTGGCGGCGGTCAAAGGTTATCTCCGCAAGTTGACGGTTGAATACCGGCAATCGTATCTGTTTGATTCTTATTATTTTGAACTATGAGGGAGGATGGTAAAATGCGGGAGGGAGTTGCGGTTAAGGCTGTCAGGATCGCTGCCGCGGCAAGTTACGTTTTGATGATAGTTGTCAATGTACTGGCTAACATCCTGCCTATTAATGGGGTAACCACCGGCCAGGTATCTGACTGCTATCCCAATTTATTTGCTCCCGCCGGGCTGAGCTTTGCTATCTGGGGCCTTATTTATCTTCTGCTGGCGGGTTTTACCATGTATCAATTGGGGTTTTTCCAGGATAAGAGAGGAGCTATGAAGCCCCATTTGCTGTACCAGGTAGCAGTATTATTCACTTTTTCATCGCTGGCCAACACTGCCTGGATATTCTGCTGGCACTACAAACTGATACCATTATCCATGGTGTTGATGGTTTTAATCCTGCTCAGCCTGATTTCTATTATTGGACTGGTCGATAAAAAGCCTCTCTCACTGCGGGAGAATGTCTTTGTCAGACTGCCTTTCAGTGTCTATCTGGGTTGGATAACGGTAGCCACCATTGCCAATGCCACCGTGCTCCTGGTCAGTTGGGAATGGGATGGATTCGGCCTGTCAGAACCAACCTGGACGGTTATTATGATAATTGCGGGGATGCTGATCGGCGGGGCGACCACTTTGAGAAACCGCGATGCCATCTATGGTCTGGTCGTGGTATGGGCCTATCTGGGCATTATCATCAGACATACCTCGCCACAAGGCTTTGGCGGACAATTCCCCCTGGTGGTGGCGGTTACCATACTGTGCATAGTGGTACTGGCGGCGGCTATAATCGCCACCATCTTCAGAAAAAGCCGCTCAACCCGGATCAAGGTTTAGCTTGCCAACGTGGAGGAGATACGCGGCATGAAGAGTGTGTATTATTATGAAACCGACCTGGGATTGCTAGGCATCGCTGATGATGGCGAGGCCATAACCGAGGTGTTTTTTGCCCACGATAAGCCGCCGGACGGGGCGCAGCATAAGGAAAGCAAGCTGATTAAACAGGCAGTCCTACAGTTGACGGAGTACCTGCAAGGCCAGCGCCGGGAATTTGACCTGCCCTTGCGATTGCTGGGTACAGACATGCAGCAAGAAGTATGGGGAGCGCTCTTGACCATCCCATACGGGCAAACCCGCAGTTATAAACAGATCGCTCAGCAGATTATGAGGCCCAGGGCGTACCGGGCGGTAGGAATGGCCAATAACCGCAATCCGATCGCTATCATAGTGCCCTGCCACCGTGTTATCGGCGCTGATGGCAGCTTGGTCGGATATGGCGGTGGTCTGCACATAAAAAGACATCTGCTTAAATTGGAGCGGCAACACCTGGCAAGCTAAAAGCCCGGCGTTTAAGATCCGCTGTCCCGAGGCCACCGGAGATAAAGGGTGGTTATCTTACTTATCGATAGGGGAGCCGGCGATATCGGCAACAAACCCTTAAATGATAATCCGGCGCACAGCCGGTTTTTCTATGTAATCAATTCCAGTTACATTTATGACCCTGTAGATGGTTTGGTATGGTAGACTGTTATTTATGGATAAGCACCAAATGCCAATCGAATCAGCGGAGGGTGCCGCATTAGCGAATCGTTTCGAAACAGGCGCCACTTTTTCACAAGGCCTTAAAGCGGGGCTGCCTATAGCCATAGGCTACTTGCCGATCGCTGTGGCTTTTGGCCTTTTGGCGCGCTCGGCGGGGCTTTCGCTATTTCTCACCGTCCTGATGTCCTTGCTGGTTTTTGCCGGCGCCAGCCAGTTCATTGCCGTCAATCTTATAGCCCTGGGGACACAGGCTTGGGAAATAGTATTGACTACCCTGATTGTCAATCTGCGCCATTTCCTGATGAGCGCCTCACTTTCGCAGCGCCTGGCGGAGAGCCTGGCTAAACCCTGGCGCAGCCTCCTGGCCTTTGGCATAACTGATGAAACATTCACCGTAGCCTCACTGCAATGCCAACCTATACTGAGCGGCCCCTTCATGCTCGGCTTGAATTTATTTGCCTACGCTTCCTGGGTGTTGGGGAGTGGTTTGGGGGTTGTGCTGGCAGGCGGAATGCCAGCATCTCTGCAGGCCAGTATGGGGATAGCCTTGTATGCCATGTTTATCGGCCTGTTAGTGCCTTCGCTGCGCAAAGGTCTGCCGGTAATAATAGTGGTGCTGCTTGCGGTGATATTACAGGCAGTTATGAATTGGGCGCCCGCTTTGAACCTTCTGGCCACGGGGTGGAAATTGATGATATCAGCCAGCCTGGCGGCTATTCTGGGCGCGGTCATTTATCCGCAGGGGGTAAAGGATGACGACGACTGAATTGATATGGACAGTTATATTCATGGCATTGGTTACATATCTGCCCCGTATGCTGCCGCTGGTATTGCTGCGCGACATCAAAATGGCGCCTTTTCTCAGAACCTGCTTGCAGTTCGTCCCCTATGCCCTGCTAGGGGCCTTGATATTCCCAAACGCATTGTACTCCACCACCAGCGTACCCAGTGCCCTGGCCGGTATTTGCGGTTCGACAATACTGGCTTACCTGCGCCTCAACCTGGTCATAGTTGTGGTTGGCGGAATTTTGTGCGCATACATATGGGGACGTTTTCAATGTGTCATTTTTTAATTCACCCATGAATTGTTAATCCTCACCGACTTTGCCATATAAAAAAACCAAAGGCTGCTCCTTATAGAGCAGCCTCTTGCTTAAACTCTTTTAATCGTTAAGCATTATCTTTTCCAATTCCAATGGCTGTATATGCTGACCGTCTTTATAGGCTCTCATATTGCCTCCGGAAATCTCATCCACCAGCATTATCTGCTGCTCCGGCCCAACGCGCCCGAATTCGAATTTGATATCATACAGGTCCAGACCCTTTTTGGCCAGTTCATCCTTAACCACGGCAGTTATTTTGCGGGTCAATTCCTTGAGCACCTGGTATTCGGCTTTGGTCAGTATGCCCAGAATTTCCAGGGCATCCTCAGTGATGGGAGGATCCTCGCGGGCATCGTCCTTCAGGGTCACCTCAACAAAATAGTCCAGTGGTTGAGCTTCCTGTATGTAATCGCCGTAACGCCTTAAAAAGCTTCCCACCGCGCGCAGGCGGCAGATTACTTCCAGCCCTTTGCCGAACAACTTGGCAGGTTTTACGGTCATGGTGGCGTTTTCAATATCGGCATCAATATAGTGGGTGGGAATGCCTTGTTTCTCAAGCACTTCAAAGAAATATTTAGTCAAACGCAATCCGGCCCGTCCTGCTCCTTCTATGGTCAATCCGATAGTATTACAGCCCGGGTCGAAAACCCCATCCGCACCGGTGGCGTCATCTTTGAATTTCAATAGGTAATTGCCATCTTCCAGACGGTAAACATTTTTGGTTTTTCCGGTATAAATCAATTCCACTGGCAACTTTCCTTTCCAAGTCATTTTGCGCTTATTATAACCAAGTATTTAATGGGAAGCAATGTATACCTGCGGCATTCCAACCGCTTCACAACTCAGAACGGGACTTATCGGGGCGGCGGGCTGTTTACCAGTACATGGTTTACCATTGGCAGCTCCATTATTAATGAGCTTTTTCATCAGTTTGGCGTCGCTCTTTTTAGCAAAACCGTTCCACCGTCAGGCTTGATGTAGGAACGGCATCATAGGATTTGCCAGTTCCGGGCTGATCCCAGTTTACTACCCCAAAGTCTTCCTCCAGGGATTTCCTCCATGCGATTTATTTATTAACGTTGTACCACAAAATGGCTAATATATATATATGTCGATCTGATATGAAAAACTTTGAGGGAGTACTTATGGCCAATCCGACTTATGATGAATTCACCCTGATGCTGGATCAGGCTGTCAGCCGGATCCCGGAGTACTACTGTCGCGGCCTTAATGGAGGCTTCAATGTGCAGCGGCAGCAAAAGCGGGAAGATGATTTTTATATCATGGGAGAATACGTGGAGGATGAACATCTGGGATGTTTCATCGTGTTTTATTACGGCTCTTTTGCGGCCTTGCTGAAAGGAGATAACTTAGAGCTATGGGAAGATGAAATCATGGATACAGTATTGCATGAGATGCAGCATCATTTGGAATCCCTGGCCGGGCGCGACGACCTAGCCCGAAGCGAGATTGCCGAACTGGAGAAAATCCTGCGGCGAGGCTGCTGCTAAACAATGTCTTCGAGTTCGCTACGCGTTATATGGCAAGCCGTACCCGGGTATGCCTCCCGGTGCCGATAGCGGTGTGAGTGCCGGATGATGTTATTGACATCACCCAGGAACGAGAGCAAAACAGCTTTCCCGCAATTATTCATGAGCGGCGATTAAATACGCCATGGCATTAAATACCTGCCAGTCGAACACAAAACCGACATATTGTTATGCTAATATATTGTGATGTGAAGGAGTGTGAATAAAAAATGAACGAAAACAAAAGCAACCTACCCAAAGTGATAGTAATAGTCGTTATTTTTACCTTGCTCGGAAGCGGCGCAGGTTTTGGCGCCGCCCGACTGTACCAACCGACGATAGCCAGTGTCAACGGTGATAAAATTACTCAGCATGAGTTCTATGAGTCGCTGGTCAAAGCCAATGGCAACCAGGTCCTGGATTCAATGATTGCCTTGAAGATAGTGAAGCTTGAAGCCGCCAAGCAGAATATTGTTATCTCTGAAGAAGAGATTAAGGCCGACCTGCAGAAATACTACGATTACTACGGAGGCGAACAGGCCTTTATAGAAACTCTGCAAGCCAGCGGGCACACCATACAGGACGTCAGGGAAGACACTGTGGCCAATCTGCAGGTAAAGAAACTTCTTGCCCAGAATATCGCCATCACCGATGAAGAAATGCAGGAATATTTTGCGGCCAATAAAGAATCATTTGCAACGCCGGAGCAGGTCAAAGCCAGCCACATTCTGGTTGATAACCTGGACAAAGCCAATGAGGTGAAAACGAAACTTGATGGAGGCGCCGATTTTGCCCAACTGGCCAGCGAATATTCGACTGATGTTACCAACAAGAATAATGGCGGCGATTTGGGATATTTCCAGCGCGATCAGATGGTTCCCGAGTTCGAACAGGCCGCATTCTCGCTGGCTGTCGGGGAAGTAAGCGATCCGATCAAAACCGATTACGGCTACCATATCATCAAGGTCACTGATAAGAAGGCAGCCCAAGAACCCAACTATGAAGCCAGCCAAGAGCAGATCAGACAGACCCTGTTGGAAGAGAGGATAGGCGATGAATATGCGGGGTGGATGGATGGACTGTTCCAGCAATATGATGTCCAGAATTATTTGAACCAGAAGAATTAAGAGCTTTTCAAACTGGGATTCCGCCTTGACCATCAACCATAGGCGCAGGCTGCTGCGGACAAAATCAGGAAGGCTGACAAGGCTGGTAATCAGGTTCATATTTGTCAGGGCGCCGTACCTTTAGAGCGGGGAAGTCTTTGAACGAAGCATATCATGGAAGCTGTTTTTAGATTCAGACAACAGCAATTGAAATCAGAAACGCGTTCATATCCACCGCTGCCGCCGGCAAGAAGCCTCTGTCGGCCTTACGCTTATACGATGGNNAGCCGCGCGCCTTGGGACAATGTCGGCGCGGCGTTACTTTATAATTTGAAAACCAATCACTGAGCACCGTGCCGTATAGCCGCCACTGCCCCGAAGTCGCGCCGTAAGCGGTATGCGGCTCGCTGCCCGGCATGGCTTGCGCCGGTTTAGATATTGGGGTATGCTGGTAATCAAACTGGTTCCGGTATTCATAGTAATGTATCATCCCGTGAAGATGACTTCTGGAAGAGGAGGATAGCAATGTCCGAGCAAGAGAAAATACTGATAGAGATATTGATGGGCACACAGGGCGAAATCCGCGCCTGTGAAGGCTGCTCCGGCGGCAGTTGCTGCGGCACTGCAGACTACATTTCTTCAACCCAAATGGTCGCCGAGGCATTGCATGAGCAATTTGGCGAGCGGGCAGAGGTGCGCTACGTGGATGTGGAAAAGACAGGACTGACAGACTATCCCAAGGTACGTAACGTCCTGGCGGTGGGCTACCGCTATCCCATCACCCTCTTGAACGGCAAACCCTGCTTGGCCGGTGGGATTAGTCTGGATCAGATCAGGAACTTGGTGGAGGAGGCTATCAAGGGTTCTCAGAACTAGTTTTGTTATATGCGCCGCCGGGACCGGCCCGGCTTTATTATGGTGAGACCGGAGGAGCGCAGATGCCGGAAAAATCGGAATATCAACAGGCGCGGAAAAGCTATCATATATTGACCTATGGCTGCCAGATGAATGCGCGCGATTCGGAGGTTATAGCCGGACTGCTGGAAGGTTGCGGTTATAATTGTGCCGCCACCCCGGAAGAGGCCTCCTTGATAGTATTCAACACCTGCAGTGTGAGGCATTCGGCGGAGAATAAGGTGTTCGGCAAACTGGGCGAAATGACCGCCTTGCGGCGCAAGGATCCTTCCAAATTAATAGCTTTTGGCGGGTGCATGGCGCAGTTGCCTGAAGTCAGGCAGATACTCAAAAAGCACAAGGTGGATATCATTTTCGGGACCTTAAACATCCACGAACTGCCTGAACTGGTGCGCCGCGCCGAGGAAGGACAAGTTCCGCTTGTGCAGGTATGGGATAAAGAAGGCGCCATCATTGAGCCGCTGCCCTCAAAACGCGGCGGTGGTTTCAGCGCTTTCGTCAATATCATGTTCGGCTGCGACAACTTCTGCAGCTATTGCATCGTTCCGTACACCCGAGGCAGAGAACGCAGCCGTGAGGCAGGGGGAATTATAAAGGAGATTGAAGCCTTAGCCGCAGTCGGTTATAAAGAGGTCACTCTCCTGGGACAAAATGTCAACTCTTACGGGCGCGGTCTGGATAGAAAATTGGATTTCCCTGATCTGCTCAATATGGTTTCCGAAGTGGACGGTGTGGAGCGCATCCGCTTTACCACCTCACACCCCAAAGATCTGTCTGACAAACTGATCGATACCATGGCTCACAACCCCAAGGTGTGCGAACACATCCATGTGGCCATGCAGTCGGGAAGCAACCGGATTTTGCAGTTGATGAACCGCGGTTACACTCGGGAGCATTATCTGGAGAGGACTTTGGCCTTGAGAGAGAAAGTCCCCGGGGTGGCCATCAGCACTGATATTATCGTTGGCTTTCCGGGTGAGAGTGAACAGGATTTTGCCGACACCTTGGACATGATTGAGAAAGTGCGCTTTGATTCGGCTTTCACCTTCATGTATTCGCCCCGTTCCGGAACTAAAGCGGCTGCTATGAATGATCAGTTGCCGGTGGAGATTAAGCGCAGCCGACTGCATGAGCTGAATCAGCTGCAGTATGGCATCGCCCTGGAGAACAACCGTTTCCTGGAAGGCAGTTGCGTAGAGGTGCTGGTAGAAGGACCCAGCAAGACCGATCCCCATAAACTGACCTCGCGCAGCAGGACCAATCGCATCATTATTTTTTCTGGTACTGACGATATCATCGGCAAGACCATACATGTTAAAATAACAGAAGCGAGAACATTTTCACTGTTCGGCGAGATAGCCCGATAGCCTGTAATTAAATAAGGAGGTTGCTCCATTTGAAGAGAGACGCCATTATAAAACTGGCCATGGAACTAGGTTCATCCATCGCCTCATCAGAAGAACTGATGGACGTAAAAAGGCTGCAAAGCCAGCTGCAAGCCGACGAAACCGCATTTGGAATAGTGATGAAATACCAGGCCAATCGCATGAATATTGAAAACAAGCAGCGAGCCGGGCAGAGTGTTACCTCTGAGGACGAAAACCACATGCACATCCTGGAACAACAGATGCAGAACAATCCGCTGGTAACACAGGTTATGGACGCTCAGGATAAATTCAACAACCTCATGCAGGCGGTCTATTTTGCCATGAACCAAAGTCTGTCTGGCGGCTGCGGTCAAGATGGCTGCGGCGGCTCTTGCAGCGGCTGCGGTGTGTAGAAATTTATATTAATCATGTTGGCTGACCGCGAAGGGCCCGATACGGGTCTTTCTTTTTGTCCGCACAGCTAGGGCGAGTTTCCATGCAACAAGGAGGAGAACGAATCTTGCCGAAGTTAACCCCTATGATCGAACAATATCTGGCGATAAAAAGCCAGCACCAGGATGCCATCCTTTTTTTCCGTCTGGGAGATTTTTATGAAATGTTCTTTGAAGATGCAGAAATCGCTTCACGGGAACTGGACATCGTCCTGACTGCGCGTGATGGTGGTCAGGCGGAGCGCATTCCCATGTGCGGCATACCATATCACTCCGCCAACGGTTATATAGCCAAACTTATCTCCCGGGGGCACAAAATTGCCATCTGCGAACAGGTTGAAGACCCCAAAGATGCTAAAGGCATCGTTAAACGGGAGGTAATCAAAATAGTCACCCCTGGGACTGTCACCGATGAGAATCTGCTATCAGAGGACCGCAATAATTACCTGGCCGCGGTGGTGGAAAACAAAAACTGCTCAGGCCTGGCCTGGGTGGATGTTTCTACCGGGGAATTTCTGGTTACTGAATTTAAAGGGCCTGCCGCCTTAAACTGCCTGAGCGCTGAACTGCAGCGCCTGGCGCCGGTGGAATGCCTGATAGACAGCAGTGCGGGACTGTATTCACAATACTGGACCAATCCCGCCTGGTCTCTGCAAGCTGCCGTAGCCCATATCCCCGCAGCCGCCCTGGACCACCGTCAAGCCCCTCAAATCCTCATGAATCATTTGAGGACGGCTACCTTGGACGGATTCGGCCTGAAAGATTTCACCGCAGGCATACAAGCCGCAGCGGCTATAGTGCTGTTTCTTCAAGAAACCCAACAGCAGCATCTGCAGCATATCGGATCTATAAAAGTGTACCGCCCCCACAGTCACCTCTCAATAGACCCTGCCTCAAGACGCAACTTGGAGATAACCGCCAATCTGCGCGATGGTGGCAAAGCAGGCACTCTGTTCGGTATTTTAGACTGCTGTCATACCAGTATGGGCAAACGCTTGCTGAGAAGATGGCTGGAGCTGCCCTTGCGGGAGGTTGGCGCAATAAACGAGCGCCTTGATGGGGTGGAAGAATTGTACCTTCAGATAGGGCTGCGAGAGGAGCTGGGAAATGTATTGCAGCGGGTCTATGACATGGAACGCCTCAGCGGCAAGTTGGGCAGCGGCAATGCCAATGCCCGCGACCTTCTGGCCTTAAAGTCATCGTGCCTGGCCCTGGCAGATATTATCAAGGTGTTACAGGGCTGCCGCAACACCCTGCTCAGGCAGGCAGCGGAGATGGACAACCTGGAGGACCTGGCTGCTCTTATCGAATGTTCCATAGAAGACGACCCCCCTCTGGCCTTGAAAGAGGGCGGATTGATCAAGCCTGGCTATGACCAGGAGATCGATGAATTGAAAAAGCTGTCCAGTGAAGGTTCGGCCTGGTTGTTAGAATATGAAAATATGGAAAAAGAGCGCACCGGCATCAAATACCTTAAGGTGGGCTTTAACAAGGTTTTCGGTTATTATCTTGAAATAAGCCGTTCCAACCTGCATCTGGTGCCGGCTGATTATGTGCGCAAACAGACTTTGGTCAATACTGAGCGCTTTATAACCGAAGAACTGAAGAAATATGAAGACAAGATCCTGGGTGCCCGAGAACGACTGTTTAATCTGGAATATGAGATATTTATAAAGGTGCGCGAATCGCTTTCCGCTCACCTAAAACGCATCCAAGACAGTGCCGCTAAAGCCGCTGCCGTGGATGTGCTGTTAGCCCTGGCAGAATGCGCCTTTCGCCATGATTATGTTCGTCCCCGGGTTGATGAAAGTGGTAAAATTGAGATTAAGGGAGGGCGCCACCCGGTGGTGGAGCATTTTTTGCAGAACAGTCATTTTGTGCCCAACGATGTACGGATGGATTCGGCAGCATCCCGCTTCTTGCTCATAACCGGTCCCAATATGGGCGGTAAAAGCACCTATATGCGGCAGGCCGCTTTAATAGTTATCATGGCCCAGATGGGCAGTTTTGTGCCCGCCCGTGAAGCCAGTATCGGGGTGGCGGACCAAATCTTCACCCGGGTCGGAGCCAGTGATGACCTGGCCTCGGGACAGAGCACCTTTATGATAGAGATGGTGGAGGTGGCCAACATATTAAATAATGCCACTCCCCACAGCTTGGTCATCCTGGATGAAATCGGGCGGGGCACCAGCACCTTTGACGGGCTGAGCATCGCCCGGGCGGTGAGCGAAGAACTGGCAAAACACATAAAATCGCGCACCCTTTTTGCCACCCATTACCACGAACTGACCACTCTGGCGGATGAGATTGAGGGGATTGTAAACCTGTCGGTATCGGTCAAAGAGAGCGGCGATACGGTGGTCTTTTTAAAAAGGGTCTTGCCGGGAAAAGCTGACAAGAGCTATGGCATTCATGTGGCCAGCCTGGCAGGTTTGCCGGGTGCGGTATTAAACCGCGCCGAGGAGGTTTTAAAAGGGCTGGAAAACAAGCCGGATAATTCAGCACCAGCACAGTTTTTTGAACAAATGTCCCTGTTTGGGGCGGAACAGGCTCTGTTGGCGGAATTGCGCAGCCTTGACGTGGACAGCCTGAGTCCGCGCCAAGCTTTGGATATCCTCTACCGATGGAAAAATGACTTCAAATAATTAGTCTGTAATTAGTCTGTCAAACTTGAAGGAGGTGTTGCCATGTTAATCGGTATCGACGTCGGTGGTACCTTCACTGACGGGATTTTATTCGATGACGGCCGCATACTGGCCGCAGTTAAAAAACCCACCCGGACGGATAATCTGCAGGAGAGCCTTTTAGCTGTTCTGGATGAACTATTGTCCGCGGCTCAAGGGGCTGACATCGCCCGAGTGGTGTTGAGCACCACCCTGGTCACTAACCTCTTGGCTACCGGACAGGGAGAGCGCACCGCGCTCTTTATGCTGCCTGGATATGGACTGCCTCACAAGGCGTATAGCGTTACTGCAGACATCTATTTTCTGCAGGGTGCGGTTGATTTTCGCGGCCGGGTAATTGAGAACATAGATAGCAATCAGATCTATGCCGCCCTTCAAGATATAAAGCAGAAAGGCATCCGACGCATTGCGGTAGCTTGCAAATTCTCCAACCGTAACAAAACCTTAGAGCAGCGGATCAGAGATGAGATTGTAAAATTCGACCCCAACCTCCAGGTTACCATAAGTGCCGAGGTTTCTGGGAAGCTAAACTTTCCGCGCCGGGCCGCCACTGCTTATTTCACCGCCATGACCATAACGGAGTGGAACCGCTTCGCGGAACGCATCAATCAGGCCATACAAGCCCGCCATCTTGACGCGGAAATTCACATCCTCAAGGCTGACGGCGGCACCATGCCTCTCTCCGCCTCACTAAGCAATCCTTGTGAAACTATATTCTCCGGCCCTGCGGCCAGCACCATGGGCGCCGCCGCGCTGAGCCGTGACAAACAGAACTCGGTGGTGGTCGATATCGGCGGCACCACCACCGACATATCGCTGTTAATTTCCGGAGAGCCTCTGTATGCTTCCAAAGGGGCGCGGATCGACAAACACTTCACCCATGTAAACGCCTTCGCGGTGCGCTCCATTGCCCTGGGCGGAGACAGTGTGATCCGCTGCCGTGACAACAGTATCAGGGTGGGCCCGATGCGCATTGGCGCGGCGGCCTGCTTCGGGGGAGACGAACCCACCGTCACCGATGTGTTCAACGTATACTATGAGCTGGGAGTGGGGGATGCGGTTCGCTCCCAGGAACTCTTGGAGTCGGTGGCGCAATCCTCGCAAATGACACTGCAGAGTTTGTGCTTTTTTGTGGTGGAAACAGTGATCGACCGCTTGAAGCGGGCCATTACTGAAATGTTCACCGAATGGGAAAATGAACCGGCCTACAAAGTATGGGAAGTGGTGCATCGCCGCAAATTTCAACTGCACCGCATCATCGGCATCGGAGCGGCGGCCCATGCTATAGTCCCTATACTCGCAACGGAGATAGACGTTCCGGCCCATATCCACCACTATGCGCCGGTGGCTAACGCCCTGGGGGCGGCGGTGGTTCGGCCTACCCTGGCCTTACAGCTGCATATCGACACCGCCAGCAACCTCTATACGACTGATTCCGGAGGGCTCTCTGGCACACTGCCTGATCCCCGTAATTTTCAGCTCAGCGACGCTAAGGTATTGGCTATGAGCTGTCTGGAAGAAGTAAGCCGGGCTCGGGGCGTCGAAAAATACACTGTAAACGCCAGTTTCTTCATGGAGGAGCAGTTCAACATGATCCGCGGCTGGGACCGGGTTGGCAAAATATTCGAGGTAGGGATACAGGTTGCACCAGGGTTTATCGATGAATATCAGGGGGTGAGTGAATGAAACCGACCGGAATTCTGTTTTTCCCGGCCTTTGACTGGGCCATATCCCCGACTCACCCGGAACGCGAGGAGCGCCTTTTGTATACCCGCGACCAAATCTTTGAAGAAGGCATCATGGACCTGCCCCAGATTCGCGAATACCAGCCGGGTTTGGCTACTTTCAAAGACATCGCCCGGGTGCATTTCTGCGTGCCGGATATTGAGGCGCAGATCACCGAAGCCCATTTGGTATCGGCCGGGTCGGCCCTGCGCATGGCCGACGCGGTGGTTACAGGAGAGGTTAAAAACGGCTTTGCAATCATCCGTCCGCCGGGGCATCACTCCATGACGGTGGTGCATGGCAACCGCGGCTTCTGCAACATCAATAATGAAGCCATCATGGTAGAGTACCTGCGCCATAAGTACGGCTTGAAACGCATCGCTATAGTCGATACTGACGTACACCATGGCGACGGTACTCAGGAGATTTTTTGGGACGACCCGGACGTGCTTTTTATCTCATTCCATCAGGATGGCCGCACCCTTTATCCGGGCAGCGGCTTTATGGAGGAGAAAGGCGGTCCTCTGGCATATGGGACTACAATCAATATCCCCTTGTCGCCACGCACCACCGACGACGGCATTCTATTCATTTTGGATAAACTGGTAATGCCCCTTTTGGAGGAATTCAAGCCAGATCTGGTGGTAAATTCAGCCGGACAGGACAATCATTACAGCGATCCGCTGGCCAATATGTGCTTTTCGGCACAGGGTTACGCCCGTCTCAACCAGCGCCTCAAGCCGGATATAGCCGTTCTGGAAGGGGGCTATTCGGTGGAGTCGGCCCTGCCTTATATCAATATGGGGTTGATAATGGCCATGGCGGGGATAGACTTTTCCAATCTTAAAGAGCCGGATTACTCACCCCATAAATTCAAAGAGCCTGCCGGCAACCGGGAAGCCCTGCAGCGCATCGTTGATACCCAGCTGAGGGTGTTTCGGGAACGGGAAGAAAAAATTGCGCTGACCCGGGCCAAGAGCGACCGTCCCTTCCGCATGGAAATGCGCAATATATTCTATGACACTGATTATATCCATGAACAGCAGCGCGTTGAGGTGCGCATGTGCCAGACCTGTGCCGGGTTTAGAACCATCGTTTCCTCAGCCCGTCATCCCTCCGGCCGAGAATACAGCGTAGGCTGTGTTTCCATTCCTTTCGGGGCCTGTTCTGAGTGCCAGACCGAGGGGCAGGAGGCTTATCGCACCTTGCAGCAGGGCAATACCCAATTGGTATACCTGCAGAACAAGATCGCTGATGAATACCGGGTGATTGATACCAGGAGCAAACAGGAGACGAGACTGTAATATGTCCATCAGGCTTTTGCAAGACGATCTTATAAATAAAATCGCCGCCGGGGAGGTCATCGAAAGGCCGGCTTCGGTGGTCAAGGAACTGCTGGAAAACGCCATTGATGCCAGGCCGTCGCGTATCGCGGTGCGCATCAGCGGGGGAGGCGGCAGGAGCATTGAGGTGGAAGATGATGGCCAGGGGATACCTCTGGCTGAGATTTCTTTGGCCTTTCAGCGCCATGCCACCAGCAAGCTCAGTTCCGAGAGCGATCTGCAGCAGATTTTGACCATGGGGTTTCGCGGCGAGGCTCTGCCCAGTATTGCGGCTGTAGCCAAGGTGCAGGTTTACAGTCGCCATGCTGAGGAAAACGGGCTCTTTTTTCACATGGAAGGCGGAAAAATGCAAGCCTGCGAACCGCGGGAGTGTCTACCCGGTACCCGTATGCTGGTTGATGATCTGTTCTTCAATACCCCGGCACGCAAGCATTTTCAAAAATCCTCGGTCAGCGAAGGAATTTGCATTAACGAACTGGTGGCCCGTTACGCATTGGCAAGACCAGATATATCTATATCCTTCAGCAGCGAAGGGCGCCTTTATTATAAAACTCCTGGCAATGGCCAGCTTAAAGACGCTGTCATCGCGGTGTATGGCTCCAGTTTTTTAGAGCAGCTCCTGCCCTTCACTTATGAGGGTGAGAAAATTACTCTATCAGGTTATATTTCCCGTCCCGAATTTAAGAAATCCAACCGCAAACTACAGGTTTTCTATATAAACCACCGGCCTATACGCAGCCCGCTCCTATACCGGGCCATAGATCAAGCCTGCCAGGGCTTCCTGGTATCGCGGGAGTTCCCGGTCGCTATCGTTAATATCACTATAGACCCTCAAGAAGTAGACGTAAATGTACACCCTCAAAAAACCGAAGTGCGCTTTCGCCGCGACCAGGAGGTGTTTAGAGCCGTTTATGAGGCGCTGAAAAACTGCCTGGAGGAATATCAGGTCAGCTTTCGCGGCTACAAACTTTCCAATGCTGAAGGCTATGCTGGAACCGGTCTGGCGGAGGCCATGGCCAACCAGTGGATTTCCGGCGGCATCCCCAGCTTTCAAAGTTGTGCGCCGCCTTCAGCGCCTCCGGTCAGAACTAAGCAGACGGAACCTGAGCCGCAAATTGCGCCGGAGGATGTCAACAGCTTGAACATCATTGGACAGTTCCATAATTCCTACATATTGGCGGAAATAGAGCGTTCCCTTTTTATTGTGGACCAACATGCCGCCCATGAACGCATCATGTTCAACCGTTGGCAGGAAAGTCAGCATTCAGTCCAGCCCTGTCAGGAGCTGATGTTTCCGATTATACTGGAGCTGTCTGTGTCACAGATAGATCTGTTGCAGGAACAGCACCGCTTCTTCACCGAACTAGGTTTCGACATTGATATATTAGGGCATAATAGCATAATAATCCGCGGTGTGCCGCCCGGCTTGAACGGGCATGAAGAGGAAACGGTAGTAGAAATGCTTTATGCCTCTGAACCGGGGGGCAGGGAGCAGTGGCGCCAGAAAGCCATCATTAGCATGGCTTGCCATCAAGCGATAAAAGCTGGTCAAAACCTTAGCAGGGCTGAGATGTTTAATCTGATCAAGGATTTGCTGGCTGGCCCGGACCACAAGTATTGTCCCCATGGACGGCCTACCTTAATAAAAATATCTTCTCAGGATATGGAACGGATGTTCAAGCGCTGATTGAGGACTAATAATGAAGATCGTAGCTACCACCACCCAGTCCAGATCAGAACCGGAGCAGTTATTCCGTCAGTTTCTGGACGACAGTGGTTTTGATTACTGGCCCCGCAAGGGCAGGGGGATTAAAACCATACAGCGGGAAAGTCAAGCTGACGTCATTCTGGTATGGCAGGAAAACGGACCGGTTATCTATATGGGAGATGACAGGCTGTTCTTTCATCCTAGCATGGCTAAGGTGCGTCTCAGCGCCTACCGCAACAAGGGACAGACCGACCCGCTAATCGAGGCCGCAGGAATAACTCCTGGAGACTCCGTATTGGACTGCACCCTGGGTCTTGGAGCGGATAGCATTGTCATGGCCTACTTTTGCCAGGGTCCGGTGCTGGCGCTGGAAACTTCTTCGGCTATCGCCTATACGGTTAAATGGGGTATGCAGCTGTATAATTCTGTCATGCCCTGGCTGGATGAAGCTATTAAGCGTGTGAATGTAATGAACCGTGACTATCTCAGCTATTTGCTCAGCCTGCCAGACAGATGTTATGATGTGGTTTACTTTGACCCTATGTTCAGAAAGCCGCTGTTTAAGAGCAAAACATTAAGCCCGGTACGCATGCTGGGCGACCATGAACCCTTAAGCCCGGAAGCTGTGCGTGAAGCGTGCAGGGTGGCAAAAAAACGGGTCTTAATTAAAGAGCGGGCAGGAAGCCCGGAATTCCAGCGCCTGGGATGCTGCCGCACCGCGGGAAGCGTCCACAACCAGGTTCACTTTGGGATAATCGATATCGAGCGGTAAAGGATGGTGGCAGCCGTGAATAAACTGTTGGCCATTGTCGGTCCTACGGCCAGCGGCAAAACAAGTCTGGCCATTGATGTCGCGGAAATGATGCACGGCCAGATCCTCTCCTGTGACTCCATGCAGGTATACCGGGGCATGGATATAGGCACTGCCAAAGCCAGCCCGGCGGAGCAAGCCCGGATCAAGCACCACCTTATCGATATCGTGGAGCCTACTGAGGATTTCAGCGTAGCTCAGTATCAGCGGCTCGCCCAAAACACCATCAGGAAACTCAATCAGTCCGGTTTTGTGCCTATTCTGGTTGGTGGCACCGGGCTGTATTACCAGGCGGTAGTTGATGATTATCAGTTTTATCCATTGGCAAAACGGCAGGCCAGCAGAGATTATTGGAACAAGATGGTGACCATATATGGCCTTGATTTCGCTTACGGGCGCCTCCAAGAGGTTGATCCTGAATATGCGGCTATTATCGGTGCCAAAGACCAAAAGCGCATAGTCAGGGCTCTGGAGGTTTTTGACTTGACCGGGGAACCGTTTTCCCGGCATCAGGTTCGGCAGAGAGGCAATTATGAGCTGGTAGCAGTGGGTCTGAGTATGGAGCGCGACGAATTGTATGGCCGCATCGAAAAGCGCATCGATGACATGCTGGAGAAAGGGTTGGTGGAAGAGGTCATGAAATTGCGCCAACAGGGTTGCACCTTAAAACACACTTCCATGCAAGCCCTGGGTTATAAGCAGGTAATGTACTATCTGGAAGGCTTTATTACCAGACCCACGATGATCGCGGAAATCAAAAGGGAAACCAGGCATTTCGCCAAACGTCAGCTGACTTGGTTCAAAAAGGATCGGCGCATCGTCTGGCTGCAGCCACATGAGTATGGTAATATCGACAGATTGGTAAAAAATATTTCTCTGGCAATGGCAGGACAAATTTGGGGCTTGTAGAAATCTCTACAGAGAGAGATAATAAAGATTGCATGAGTTTTTATTTAATGGAGGGGTTAGTAAATGACTAAGAGTCAATTGAACCTGCAGGATACGTTTCTCAATTTGGTTAGAAAAGATAAAATCCCAGTAACCATCTATCTGGTGAATGGATTCCAAATAAAAGGATTAGTCAAAGGTTTTGATAATTTTACGGTTATCGTCGAGCTGGATAACAAACAGCAACTGGTATACAAGCACGCCATTTCAACGGTGGCGCCTATCCGCCCCATCGGCATGCTCAATCTGGATAACCGCAATGAAGAAGAAAAATAACCCTTAAGGTTTGAACCGACGG
>DHGD01000132.1 GCA_002402575.1 Syntrophomonas sp. UBA4807 | reverse complement strand
CTGCCCCTTTTGGGACAGCCCCTTTATTGTTGGCATGGTTTGCGGGTCCATCCCTTATAACGATATTTTCCAAGTGACTTATTTGCAGGCTATGCTATCATGAGGGCAGGGGCAAAGGGGCGACGGCATGAAAAGATGGTTTTTATCTATTCTAATTGTTTTTTTAATGGTATCAGCATCCTCCTGTGCCATTTTTCCTTTCAGCCAAGAACCCCCTGCACAACCCGTCTTCGCCCCGCCGTCCCATCCTTCCAATGATCCGGCAGGGCTACCCGTACCGGTTGAGGCTCCCGCAGTCCAGCCATCCCCAAAGGTTGATCCTGCGCCCGCAGAACCCGAGCAACCGAAGGCTGCATCGGGATATGACTGGTATTTTCGCCGCAACAACCAGCATACCACCCCCGGGGCGCCTGCAGAGACAGCCGGCTGGCTAAAAAATCATCAGGCCTTCTACGTTTTGCCCAACAACACCAACAGAATCTATCTGACCTTTGATTGTGGCTATGAATTGGGTTATACTCCGGCGATATTGGATACTTTGAAAAAGCATGATGTTAAAGCCGCCTTCTTTATCACCGGCCAGTACATCAAGACCCGTCCGGACCTGGTCTTGCGCATGCACCAGGAGGGGCACCTGGTATGCAATCACACCTGGAACCATCCTGATATGAGTACCCTGACTGCCGCCCAGATCGAACAGGAACTGCGACAGTTGGAGGAGGCTTATCAAAAATTAACCGGTGTCTCGCTGGACCCGTATCTGCGCCCCCCCATGGGCCGCTATTCAGAATTCAGCCTGGCTCAAACCGACCGTCTGGGGTACAGCACGGTGTTTTGGAGCCTGGCCTTTAAGGATTGGGACCCCAATCAACAACCTGGTGCAGAGGTATCCTACCGCGAGGTGATGAACAACATTCATCCCGGTGCGGTTATCCTGCTGCATGCCGTATCACAAAGCAATACCCAGGCCTTGGATAAGCTCCTCACTGATCTCAAGGCACAAGGGTATGATCTTGCCTTGTTCTCATAGCGCCCTCCTTGCCTGGCCAATCGTCTCACCCTTCTTGATAGCGCAGCTGATTAGGAATATTATATAAATGTTGAGATCTGACAAATGCTAATGAAAGTCGCAATGCAGCAATGCTGCGATATGGCCAGGAGGGAGCTTGGCAATGCTATTTTTTGCCGATTATCACACTCATACCGCGTATTCAGGGGATAGTGAAGCCCCAATGTCTGCTATGGCGCAGCAGGCGGCGGATATGCAATTAAAACAGCTTGTATTCACCGACCATGTGGATTATGACTATGCCGATCCCAATTTCGAAATGATAGACTTTGCAGCTTATAAACAGGAGTTCGATGAGCTGAAAGCTCGCTTTCGGGATAAGATAGACCTGCTGATGGGGGTGGAGATCGGCTATCAGCCTCACCTTCAGGAACGCATTAAAAAACTGTTAAAGAGTTATCCTTTTGAATTTGTTATATGTTCCACCCATATGGCAGATAATCTGGACTTTTACACTGGCGCCTTTTTTGAGGGCAAGACTCCCCAAACTGCCTATGAACGCTATTTTCTGAATGTTCTGCAAGGCATTGGCCATATGGATGATTTTGATGTTTACGGACATCTCGATTTTATCGTGCGCTATGGCGATTACCCGGTAAAACAGCTGCATTACCGCGACTATTCTGATATGCTGGATGAGATCCTGCGCCGCCTCATATATCTGGGCAAAGGGCTGGAGGTAAACACCTCCGGATTCCGATACGGCTTGAAACAACTGCACCCGCAGAAAGAGATATTGAAACGCTATCGGCAGCTGGGCGGGGAAATCGTGACGGTTGGCTCAGACGCCCATTTCCCGGAGGACATATGCTGCCGGTTCCAGTATGCCTATCAGACCCTGGTAGACTTGGGATACAAGTATCTCACAATATTTAAACAACGCCAACCTGAGTTCATCAAGATTATATAAGCAGTGACAAATACGTTAGGCGTATCTCCGGCCAACGTATCAGCATTGTTTCTCAACCCTCCTAAAATCAAGCTCCCTTATAATGGACACGGTCAAAATACCAAAAAATACCTTCAAAAATAGGAACTTTTCATCGCACGGACACATATGATGTAAGGCGCTCTAAATTATGGAGGTGGTATTTTGAGCATACTCACCGGGTTTGTAGCCTTAGTGACAGTGCTTAAGGGAAGTTTTCTGCTCTTTGCCTATTTAAACAATCAGGTGTTTCCCCAACCGTTGAAAGAAGAGGATGAGAAGACGCAATTGTCGCTGCTCAAACAAGGCAGCGAAGATGCCCGCAACATCCTCATAGAGCACAATCTCAGACTTGTGGCGCATGTGGTCAGAAAATACGAGAACAGCGGCGAAGACATGGAAGACTTGATTTCAATAGGTACCATCGGATTGATAAAGGCCATCAAGACCTACAATGACGAGCGGGCCGTAAGGCTGGCAACGTATGCGGCGCGTTGCATTGAAAACGAGGTGCTGATGCACCTGCGCAATACTAAGAAGCTAAAGCAAGAAGTATCTATTTACGACCCTATCGGTTTTGACAAAGAAGGCAACGAAATCTCCCTGATAGATGTATTGACAACTGACAACGAGATAATTGACAGCGTAGAGGTTAAATTACAGGAAGAAAAAGTGCGCAGCACTATAGATATACTTTCCCGGCGCGAAAAACAGGTTATTGAGATGCGCTATGGTCTGTTTAATGGGCTTAAGGAAACGCAGCGGGAGATTGCCAGGAAAATGGGCATATCCAGGTCCTATGTATCCCGGATAGAAAAACGCGCTCTAAAGAAACTTATCAGTGAGATAACTGCGCAGGCCTAATATCGTGATGGGAGGATGATTCCCAGCTTGTTTTTAGACCGTCATGGGGCGGGCCAGGAATGCTGCTTAACAGGTAGCGTATCTGCCTACTGGGGGTGAATAGGAGCAATCTTTTTCATCCTCAGGCTTAATACCGATTGAGATGGGCAGGATTGGAGTGTGTATAGTTAACCGCACATATATGATTATTAAAGGGCATGAAATATAAAGTAATTATGGAATGTTGATTTGAACATATATAGGACTATTGGCCAGATAATAACAGTCGTTGTTTACTAAACGCTTGCAGGATTAATGTCCAAGAAGTAGAATAGTACTATATATAGTATAATATGTTGCAACTTGCACCGACCTGCCTTTGCCGAATACGACAGATGGAGCAAATCAAGATGGATTCTTGGGACCGCATCGAGACGCTCAACAATGAAATCAACACCATGCGCAAGGCTGTCAGCGAAATGTCAGCATTAAACAGTCTCCTGCAGCAGGAGATCGAACGGCTTAAGCGCGACCAGGCTGAGCTTTTGGACAGAGAGACACAGACTGCCGATGCCTTGCGGGCCAGCCAGGAGTTCTTGTGGGAATGGAATCTGCTTGATAACACTGTTTACATAAATGACAGCTGGGGCAGAACTCTGGGCCACCAATGGAGCGAACGGCGGAGTCCCCTGCGGGAATGGAAAGAAATGTTCCATGAAGAGGATGTTGACGCTGTAATCGAAGCCGCCCAGGCTTATGTGGAGGGACCGGACAAGCATTATGAGACCGAATGCCGCATAAAAAGCGGCTCGGGGGATTGGAACTGGGTTAGCATCTCCGGCAAGATGGTTTTTCAGGATAAGAAGGGCCGCACCATTAAGGCGCTGGGACTGGGACGCAGGATTGCGCACCCCCGAACTGAGCAGGCACACCGCCGGGAGGATTTTGACAATGCCCTGGCCGGCTTGTCGGAGATGGTTGTCTATGAAGATGCACAGCATAGCATCGTGTGGTGCAGCCAGCTGGGCGAGGACCAGCAGCCCATTCCTTCCAGACAGTTCCTGGGTGAAAAATGCTATAAGGTGTGGTTTGGGCGTGAGGAGCCTTGCCCGCAATGCCTGGTGGTAAAGTCGCATCATGAGGGGGCGGTTACCAGTCGGGAGATAGACGCCCAGGATGGGCGTATATTTGACCAGCAGGCTTATCCGGTCAAAGACAGTGCCGGAAATCAACTGGGCAGTCTGGTAATAATCAAAGACATTACCGATCAGTGTTTGAAGAATCAAGCCCTGGAGGAAAGCGAGCAGCGCTATCGGGCACTTTTTGAGAATAATCCCATCGGTCTGTTCCGCTATGATACCAAGGGCTATATCACTGACTTAAACCAGTATATGCTGCAGGTATTGGGGGCTTCCTCCAAGGAACAGCTGACTCATCTGGATCAGCTGGCGGCTTCTGATAAAGAGATGTCCTTAATCAAATACGAACTGCTAGAAACGGGAGAAGAAGGCAAATCAGGCAGCGGAGAGATTCACTTCGTTTCCTCCTGGGGACGCGAGGTTTGGCTGCAGTATAAGGCTAATCCGGTATACGACCAGACTGGCAAAGTAATCGAGGTGATAGTGGCCTGTGAGGAGATCAGCGAGCGCAAACAGGCAGAGGAACGCATCCGCTACCTGAGCTTTAATGACCCTCTTACCGGCCTTTACAACCGAGCCTTTTTCCAGGAGGAAATGAAACGGCTGGATACGTCAAGGCAGCTTCCCATGAGCATCATCATGGGCGACTTGAACAGTTTAAAACTGATCAACGATGCCTTTGGACATCAAAAAGGAGATGCGGTCCTAAAAGCAGCCGCCGAAGTGTTGCGCTCCTGCTGCCGCAAGGAAGATATAATCGCCCGGCTGGGCGGCGACGAATTTGTGGTCTTACTCCCCATGACCAATGCCGAGGCGGCAGACGAGATTTGTGAACGCATCAAGAACAGCTGCCGTAAAACCGAGGAGGCTATTGATCAGGTCAGCCTGTCTCTGGGTATGGCCACCCGCACCGACATTACGCAGGACCTTGAAGATGTGATGCGTGAAGCTGAAGACCGCATGTATCGCAATAAGCTTATCGAGAGTCGCAATATTCGCAGCTCCTTTATCCTCTCACTGGAGCGCACCCTGCGGGAGAAAAGCCACGAAACCGAGGAACATACCGCCCGGTTGCGGCAGATGTCCACTATGATCGGCAGGGGCATGAGGATGAGTGAGCCCGAACTGGATTCCTTAAGCCTTTTAGCGGACTTGCACGATATCGGCAAGATTGCCATACCCAGCACCATACTGGACAAGGCTGATTTATTATCCGTGGAAGAATGGGAAACCATGAAAAAACA
>DHGD01000159.1:4572-5764 GCA_002402575.1 Syntrophomonas sp. UBA4807 | reverse complement strand
CCGGCGCATTCCGAGCAGAACAGCTTGGCCTTGGAAGCCGCCAGGCTAAAGGATTTGCCTTCGTCTTTAAGCCAGGCCGCGTACAAATAAAGGAAACGAGAGGCGTCAACATCGGTGGACATATTGGCTATAAACCACTGAATGGCCTGCTGTTTGGAAATAGGCTTATTAAACTGCACCCGCAGCTTGGAATATCGCACTGATTCATCCAGACAGGCTTGAGTCATGCCGGTGGCCATGGCGGCAATTCCAATACGGCCTACATCCAGGGCGCTCATGGCGATTTTGAAGCCTTCGCCCTCTTTGCCCAACACGCAGGATGCCGGTACGGCGCAATCCTTGAAGCCCACTTCAGAGGTCTGCGAACCCCGGACTCCCATCTTTTCAAAATGCTTGCTCACACTAAGTCCCGGGGTGCCTTTGGGAATCAGGAAGGCGGTCATCCCCTTGGCCCCAGCCGCACGGTCGGTATAGGCGAATACCACGAAAACGTCGGCGATAAGGGCGTTGGTGATGAAGGTCTTGGTGCCGTTGAGTATGTATTCATCGCCGTTTTTTACAGCCGTGGTGGTGGCGGCACTCACATCAGTGCCCGCACCCGGTTCAGTCAGCGCGAATGCTCCAATAACCTTGCCTGCCGCGATACCCGGCATATACCTTTGTTTCTGTTCTTCATTGCCATAAGTGAGGATGGGGTGGCCTACCAGTCCGTAGCTGTATGAATGGAGGAATCCGGTGCTTCCGCAGGCGCGGGCCAACTCCTCCGTAACCATCATGGTGGTCACAAATTTCTCTCCTCCGCCGCCGTACTGGGTAGGATAGGATATACCCATCATGCCCAGTTCTCCCAGCTTCTCAAATATCTCTACAGGCTGGCGGCTGTTGGCATCGATTTCCGCGGCTGCGGGCTCCACGTACTGCAAAGCGAACTCGCGGATGTTAGCTTTAATAAGTTCCTGTTCCTCGGTAAGCTTGAAATCCATAATAACACCTCTTTCATCTTAAATCATACCAATACTTGCCATGACAAAAAGATGCTGAGACCGGCGAAATAAAGATATCTATGTTTAAGTTTATCAGCACTCTTATCCTATTTCCATATACAAATTCCGCAAGAAGGGGTGCAATTGCATAGATTCGTCAGCTATCTTCCGCCAGGTAAAAGCAATTATAGCTGGTAATGCGGGCATTT
>DHGD01000159.1:0-4483 GCA_002402575.1 Syntrophomonas sp. UBA4807 | reverse complement strand
GGCCTTCGAAGCTGCTTTTTTATTACGGTTTTCGTATCTGCAAGGTTTTACACCTTCGTAAAGGAGGATAATAATGTTTAAAATTAATGATTACGTGATTTACGGCTTGACCGGAGTATGCCAGATTACCGATATCGGCAAGGACGAATATGCTAAGGACAATGACACCCAGTATTACGTTTTGACTCCGGTTTTCAGCAGCAACATGACCATACGGTTGCCGGTTAACAGTAGAAAAGTACGCATGCGCCCGGTAATGACCAAAGAGCAGGTACTGGACTTGATAGCTACCATGCCGGAGCAAGAAACTCTGTGGACAGATGACGACCGGCAGAGGTCAGCCAGCTTTCAGACTGCACTCAGGTCAGGAAAAAGCGAAGAATGGGTAAAACTTATCAAAACTCTCTACACCGAAAAAGAAACCCGGTCCACCATGGGCAAGAAACTCACCAAAACGGATGAAGATCTGATGAATAACGCGGAGAGGCAGCTGTATCAGGAATTCGCTATCGCCCTAGGCATCTCGCCGGATGAGGTGCTGGACTTCATCCAGAAATATGTGCCGGAAAAAGTGAAGGCTTAAATTTTTACTTCCTGATACAATTTGATGCTGCAGCTTATAAACCCGCAGGGACGGCAATCAAGCCATGCTGCGGGTTTTTTTGCTGCCAATTAATTGTTAATGTTTCCCCTAAAGGCGTAAAGGCATTATTCCGTCTCAAAGTGAACGCCGCTCGTTACTTCCCTCGCAGGCTTTAGCCGATACTATCCACGGGGATGGGAAAGGCTCCATCATTCGTTTGCTGTTGACCCGGGTTACTTCAACGCGTATGGCTTCGGTGCGCTCTAGACCATTTTCTTTGAGCAAGCCCGGAAGCGCGGTCAAGACTTCAAAATCCAGGGTGTAGATGACAAAATTTATAGCAGGATTTACGGCCATCAGGCTTTTGATCTCACTGCCGATTTTGGAAGACCCTACTATAAAAGCAATGTCAGGCACAGGCAGTCCATCCAGAATGTTGTTGTCCAGAGATTCGACAATGATCACATTGTTAAGTCCGAATTTATCAGCATTGCACTGCATGGTAACCCGGTCTTTGCGGTCATATTCCACCGCGATAACGCTGCCCTCGGCGGCTATGATGGCAGCCTCTACCGCTATGCTCTCCCCGGAAATGATGCATATATTATCCTGATCCCCCAGGTTAAGCTTATTCATAATGATAGCCCGCACTTCCCGGCATACGTATTGGACCGATCCCGGGGAGAAGCGGCTATTTTCCATACCTATCTGAGTATTGGTGGCTGCGTGGGGATTTAAAATCAACATCGCCGCCGAGTAATTGATGCCGCGATGGATCATGTCCGAGACCCTGTCGTGCTTGATCTCGCCCCAGGGATCAGAGCCCTCGTTATACCATACTTCGCAGTCGCCCAATTCCGCGTTCCACATATCATAGAATATTTCGGGGTTCCCGGCATTCACGAAAACCAGGACAGCCCGGTTACACATAATGGACGGAATCAGATTTTTATTCTTCCCGGTCATATCCAGCATCTTTAGTTTTGCCAGGTTGATGTCAACGTGTTCCGAGAAATAGTGAAGCCAGGATAAGATCACCTCATTGCTAAACATGGTCTCCTCCACAGGCAAAACCTCCTTGTTTTCAGGTATCATATATACCTGCTTCAATTATACTAGGATTTCCCACCAGTTTTAAGCACCGCTGCGCTCCAGCAAACGTTCCCATTTTTGATCCACATAAGCTTGAGCAGCTTCTAGCATCCACTCCTGACCAGCCTCAAACATATGGCGGAACCTGCCCTGCGGTCGCAGGAAGTCCTCGACCGGCAACTTTTTCTTGGGCGCATAGCTCAAGTGCCATACCCCTTCCTCAACTTCAAACAGCGGCCAAACGCAAGTATCCACCGCCAGCTTTGTAATTTCCGCCATTTTGGCCATGGGATAGTCCCAACCTCTGGGGCAGGGAGCCAATATGTTTAAGAAGCACGGCCCTTCGGTATATATAGCTTTATAGGCCTTGGTGTGTAAATCCTTAAAATTTCCCAAAGGAGCAGTCTGAGCAACGTAGGGGATATTGTGAGCCACCATGATGTCGGTCAGGTCTTTCTTTTCCTGTTTTTTCCCCTGATTGACCGCGCCTACCGGTGAAGTAGCGGTGCGGGCAAAGCGGGGGGTAGAAGATGAGCGCTGAATGCCGGTATTCATGTAAGCCTCGTTGTCGTAGCATACATAAGCCATATCGTGGCCGCGTTCCATAGCTCCCGAAAGGGACTGAAAGCCAATATCATAGGTGCCGCCGTCGCCGCCGAAGGTAATGAACTTGACGGTGCCATCCACTTTGCCGCGGCGCTTTAGAGCATTGTAGGCGGCTTCAACTCCAGAACAGGTGGCCGCCGCGTTCTCAAAGGCGGAATGAATGTAGCTGTCGGTATAGGCGGTGTACGGGTACATGAAGGTGGAAACCTCCAGACAGCCGGTGGCATTGGTTACCACCGCCCGGTCCTCTTTGTTCAGGGCACGCAGCACCCCGGACACTATCACCCCGGCGCCGCATCCGGCACAGAGCCGGTGTCCTCCGGTTAAGCGGGGCGGTTTTTCCACTTCTTGTTTAAGGTTGTATACCTTGCTCATACCATGTCCTCCTTAGACCTCTGTCCCATGTGGGCGTATACCGAGCCGGTCTCGCCGCTGGCCGCGATCTCCGCCAGGCGCTCGAACACTTTTTCAATATCTTCCACCTTAATGTCGCGTCCGCCTAAACCATAGACTAGGTCTATCAGATAGGGGCGCTCTTTTAAGTCATACAGGGCGCTGCGCGTTTCGGCAAACAAAGGACCGCCGTTGCCTGAGAATCCCTCGGACTTATCTAAAACGGCTACCGCTCTTGTGCTTGCTAACGCCAAAGCTAGTTCCTCTGCGGGAAAGGGCCGGAAAACTCTGATCTTCACCAGTCCCGCTTTTAAACCCTGCGCCCGCAGCTTATCGACGGCCGCTTTGGCGGTGCCGGCAGTTGAGCCCATCAAAACCAGAGCCAGCTCGGCATCTTCCATGCGGTACTTTTCGAACAAGCCATAACTGCGCCCCGAGATTTTTTCAAACTCGGCTGCTACGTCCAATATACGGGCTTTGGCAGCTTTCATGGCTTCAGCCTCCTGAACCTTGTGTTCCATATAATAGGCACTGATATCGTACGGGCCGACCGCCAGGGGGTTTTCTTTCTTGAGCAGATAGTTTTCCGGGTTGTAAGTACCCACAAAGCTCCGCACTACTTCAGTTTCTAAAAGTTCGATATTCTCCACCGCATGACTGGTGATAAAGCCGTCCATACAGGTCATCACTGGCAGGCGCACCGTGGTGGTCTCGCCAATAGGCATGGCCATTATAAAATTATCGTAGGCCTCCTGATTGTTTTCGGCGTAGATCTGAATCCAGCCGCTGTCCCGGGCCCCCATGGAATCGGAGTAGTCGTGGTTTATGTTGATGGGGCCTGATAAAGCCCGGTTCACACAAGCCAGAGTGATAGGCAGACGGCACGAAGCTGCCACATATAAAAGTTCATACATCAAGGCCAAGCCGCAGGATGAGGTGGCGCATACCGATCTGGCGCCAGCCGCCTGGGCCGCAATGCACACCGACATTGAACTGTGCTCCGACTCCACGGCCACATATTCGGTATTGACCTCACCGTTGGCCACATAAGCAGCAAAGTATTCAGGTATTTCAGTGGAGGGGGTTATGGGGAAAGCTCCCATAACATCGGGATTTATCTGTTTTATGGCATAGGCCACAGCCTCGTTGCCGGACAGACGGTCGCTCATCGGGGCGCACCTCCCGCTACCATTTTTATTGCCGGGAAAGGGCAGACTTGCACACAGATGCCGCAACCTTTACAGTGCATATAATCGAAATCGAGACGCTTGCCGTCTTTCACCGGAATAGCACTATCAGGGCAAAAGGGCACACAGAGCATACAATGTTTACACGCTTCCGCGATAAAGACCGGTGTGTCAGTGCGCCAAGTNNAAATTTCCCCGCCGGGGGTCAAGTCTTGCCAGGGGGTGTTTTCATTTATATCCTTGGCTCGAATCATCCTATCCGCACCTCCTTCAGGGATTCTTTCAACGTCGCTATATTGCCGTCAATTACCTCGGGTTTGGCGGCGAATTTATGTTGGAAAGAATCCTCCATATTGGACAAGAAACTGTCTATTTCCAAAACTCCGCTCACCATGACCGTTGCGGCCAACATCGGGGTGTTGGGGAAGTTGGCTCCCAGATGCTCCTCAGAGATACGGCGCGCATCTATAGTACACACCTTTCCGCTCCATCCCCGCAGCCGGTGGCGCATCTCCTCGGGCGAGCCGGGGGTGTTGATTATAACCGCGCCGCCTTCTTTCAGGCCGCCGGTGACATCGACGTTGTCTAAAAGGGTTTCGTCAACCACCACCACATAGTCCGG
>DHGD01000083.1 GCA_002402575.1 Syntrophomonas sp. UBA4807 | reverse complement strand
TCTGGCGGCGGTTCCTATCGTAATGCTGGAGATTTCCAAAGCTTTTGGCTTGGTGAGGCATCAGACTGCGGAATAAACGGATGTTTTCCTCTGGAGACATCGCTTTTACTAATAAATAACGATTTTAGCCAGTTGCTGGCTGGATTCATTCATGATTGGAGCCTGGAAGACGAAAAGGGGAGTGCGCTTAGTGATCGAGTTTGCTCTGCCGGGAAGGGACATGAAAGTCCGTCTGCGGCACTTGCTCCTGGACGTGAACGGAACCCTGACCCTGGACGGGCGAATAATCCCGGGAGTTAAGGAACGCATTCAAATGCTCCGGGAGCAGCTTGACATCCACTTGTTGACCGCGGACACCTTTGGCCGGGGAGCAGAGGTGGCAGCTGAATTGGGAACTGCGTTTAGACGAATGGATGCCAATCACGCAGGCCTGGACAAAAAGGCCTATCTCGCCCTGCTGGGAGCTGAGAACACGGCCGCTATAGGCAACGGATACAATGACATCCACATGCTGGGGGACGCTGCGCTGGGCATCGCAGTAATTGGCCCGGAGGGCTGCGCGGCCTATGCCATTCAAAAATCTGACGTAGTTGTGAACGACATCAACGCAGCCCTGGATCTTTTGCTCAACCCCAAACGGCTGCTTGCTACCCTCAGAGCGTAAACGCCGACCTTTACACGACCTATCAGCATGTTTTCCCCGCGTTTTTCTATCGAGGCTGAATGATTTCTTTCCAATCAGCGTAGTGGTTTTAAATCACTTATATGCAGCCGTGCTTCCGGTGGCGAAAATGCCAGGGAGGAGAGGCTAACGCTATATAATTTGCAGAAGTCCCAGTAGAATTAAGGGGAGGGATGAAGGTGAAACGCTTTCATGAATTGGTCATTGTGATACTTATCGTGCTTCTGGCAGTTGCCGCAGCCGGGTGTGGCGCCTCAAAATCTCAGGAGCTGTCTGGTAGCGCCCGCAATCAGGCCGACAGCGACAGGGCCGGCAGCGCGGATACGGCTCCATCGGCCGGCACCGCTGCAGAAGCGGTCAGCCTGGATCGCAAAATAATCCGCAATGCCAACCTGGACCTGCGGGTGGCCGATGTCCCCCAAACGATGGAGAGGATCGCCGCGCTGTGCGCTGAAAACGGAGGCTATACCGTCAACAGCCACATCTCCCGGGACGAGCAGCGTTTTTCCGCCCGCCTCTCCATAAAAGTCCCGGAGGAGAAGCTGGATGGAATCACCGCTTCTATCTCCCAGCTGGGCGAAGTGACCGATAAGGTCATATCCGCCCGGGATGTAACCGAGGAATACTATGATGCCGAAGCGCGTCTCAAGGTATTGCAGGCCAAGGAAGAACGCCTGCTGGGCCTGATGGAAAAAGCAAACAATATCAGCGACATCATCAGCATCGAAAACGAACTGGGCAAGACCCGTGGCGAATTGGAGGTATTGGCCGGGCGCCTGCAGTTGCTCAACAATTCCATTGATTACAGCCTCATCGAGATCGAGCTGGTGCAGGCGCTCCCCGGAGCAGTCCAAGCGCCTCAGGGGACCCTGGGCAAAGCCCTGCGGGGATTAGTGGCCAGCCTCAACAGCTTGATCAGTTTCGCCGGCAACACGGTGATCGCCATATTTGTGATCCTGCCCTGGGCTCTGGTGTTATTCCTGCTTGTTCTGTTGTCCCGCTATGTGTATAAACGGCTGCGCCACTCCAGGATAAAGGAGTAGTTGCAAAGCGGATGGTACCAAAACTGTCCCCGCCAAGACAGCGCGCCTATTATTCCATATATTGATATATTGAACACACATCCGTAAGGAGCGGGTTTATACCGCTCCTTTTCATGCTGCGGCATTCGCTGTAACCATCCGGCGTATGCCAGCGAGTGCATTCCTGGTTTATCTGATATTGGTGTAAACAGGACAATGTATACTATAAAAAGATATTATATCCAATATAATGTCATTTACTAATATCAAAATTTGTTAGTTTATGAAGGATAATTGGATGTTGAGGTAGAATGTTCCTTGTAGCGTATAAAATATTTAAAAAATTAATGCAAATCAAATACTCCGAGCTTATCAGCCTAATTCAGACATGAAATGGAGATAAGCCGCTTGGGTAGAACGGGAAACGGTTCTGCCTCCCTTCTGGAAAGGAGTACTGTGAGCTGTATTAGTGGCGAGAAGAATCATTAATGGGTTCCTGCCATTTATAGCTTTATGTAAAACCCCCTGTCCGTGCAGGGGGTTTTTGTTTATTTAGTCCGTAATCAATTCTTTTGAATGAATTTTGTTGATAGGTGAAAAAACTTGATTTGGAATTTGGTTGTATAACTAGGACGATGATTATTAGTGCCGCTATAGACAATAGAGCAATTGGCGTAAAACAAGAAAGGGGTGTGGAGGATTTATGAATACAGATATTAAATGGCGTAATTACCGTCTTTGGTTTGTTTTGATAGGGTTCTTAATTTTCGGCTTGGTGAGTTTACTGGCACATAATCCTGCTTATGCTGCCGGTGGTGAAATCACCTTATCGGGGCCTGGGCTGAATAATTCCGAAGGGGTGGTCATCACCCAAAGCCAGCTGCAAGGAATAGAAGCATTTAATGAATCATTTTTTGAGCAGCAAGACGTTGTTTTCAGTACCATTAACACCTGGCCCACCAAGAGTTGGTATCGTGGAAAGGGAGTCAAGCTAACCGACCTGCTTATAGCGGCTGGAGGGCTTAATGACCAGGCTACTCAGATCAGGTTTACATCCAGAGATGGTTTTAAAGCCAACTTTGCCTTGCAGGATCTTCTAGAAGAAAAAAGTTATTGGTTCCCTAATTTTATGGACACTGGTCTGCCTGGTCATCTCATCGGTGATGCATCAGAGGCGGAAGAGGTGCCTGCTATCATTGCGCACCAGAGTTTTTCCGCCCAGAATTATGATGACATTATGGATGCGAAAAATTTCAGTCAGAGTGATGCCAACCTCCTTTTATTCGGACAGCGGGCAGTAACTCAGCAAACTAATGCCAGATTTGTAAAATATTTGATAAAAATCGAAGTGCTGACTGATCCTCTACCTCAATGGAACGCCCCCACTGCATCAATACTACCTGGCCAAGTGGCGGTGGGTTCTGAGGTAAAACTGCTTAGTGAGTTTAATGATGAGGACAAAATACATTACACCATGGATGGTAGTGACCCAACCATAGAAAGTCCTATGTTCAACTGGATTGCCAGTCGCTGGTGGCCGTCCCGGGTGGATGAACTGGACGAGATCAATCGTCCCATTGAAATAATCAATAACACCACCATTAAGGCTATTGTTATTGGCCCTGGCAAAGAAGATAGTGATATCGCGGTTTTTGAGTATTATGTACCGCTTACTATCAACAATGACGCCCCCCCTAATGCCACCCTAAATAAAACCTATGTTGGCCATACCTTTACCGCAGCAGGCGGTGTAGAGCCATTCGGCTTTGCCATCACGGAGGGGACACTACCGGAAGGGATGGTTTTGAATGGAGATAAGCTGGAAGGCATACCTGCCCAAAGCGGTAGCTTTACCTTTACGCTGACAGTAACCGACAGTGCCGAACCGGAAAATAATGACAGCACTTCTTATACTTTGCTTGTAGATGAAGCCGCCATTCCTCCCACCTTGAAAGCTGATACTTCCAGCAACACGGTGGGGAAGACCATAGAGCTAACCTTTGATGATAATGAGTTATGGCGCCAGGCTATAACTGATGTGATGATAAATGATATTTCTATTACCGACCAATATAATATCGCTCTTGGGGTAATCACTATCGATGCTGGTGTATTTAGCGCCAGCGGAGACTACGCAATAAGAGCCATAGCCACTGGTTATCTTGATGCCATTGTAACCCAGAGGATTACTGGTAGTAGTGATACTAAACCACCTGATGGGGATGCGGTATTGACCATATCCGGAGATGGGGTAACCAACCCTCAGGAGTTTACCCAGTCCCGGTTGGAAGATATGCCCCAGTACCGGGAGGTTTACAGCAGTATCAACACGTGGCCTTCGAAGAGATGGTATGTGGGGCAAGGGGTCAGACTAAGCGATCTATTGGAAACAGCGGGAATAAAAGGGAACGCCCGGCAGATCAAGTTTGCTTCCCGTGATGGGTATTATATGACCTTTACAGTTCAGGAGCTGCTTAGAGATGAGCGTTATCGCTTTCCCAATTTCAAAAACAATAGTGGTGACGCTGACGGGCATATTCCCGGATCAACAGCAGGCGCGACACCAGTCGAACCCATGCTCGCTTTGGCCAGTGCGGAGGGTACTGATGACTCGGATTATATGAACGATAGCAACGCATTGCTCTTAATGCTGGGTCAGCGGGCGGTTACAGAACAAACCGGTCCTCTATTCGTAAAATATGTGTGCGAAATCGAAGTACTCACCGAATCGCCAGAATCATGGGATAAGCCAATTGCAGACCCTGGCAGTGGCACTGTACCGTCAGGAACAAAGATAGAACTGCATAGTCAATATGACGATGAGGATAAGGTTCACTATA
>DHGD01000109.1:2385-4440 GCA_002402575.1 Syntrophomonas sp. UBA4807 | reverse complement strand
ATAATATCATAAAAAGCCTAAAAAAGACAACCCCGCGGGATTGTCGTATGTATTAATGTGTTCTAAAATCTGACAACTGTGTCCATTTTTGTTTCATCATCTGCACACCACACATTCCGCCTGGCATCACAGCCGCATTATGTACGGCGGAAAGGGGAGGCCGTTCTTCGTGTCAAAAGGCCTCCCCGGGACAGGTCTTATTCTGATTCTGGGCCGCACAGTTTATGCCTGGCGATGAGTTCGTTGCGTTGCGTATCAGTCAGCGGCTTATCGGCTTCTTTTTTCAGATTTTTTATTTCAAAGTAAATCATCACGGCTGACAGGCCAATGGCCAGAGCGTCAGCTATAGGCGCCGCCCGCCACACCCCTTCCGCGCCCCAATAGCGCGGCAGGATTAACAGCAGGGGGATAAAGAACAAAATCTGTCTGGATAAGCTTAAAACCGCAGCCTGGCGGGCTTTACCCACTGCCTGGAAATAAGTGGTGCTCACGGTCTGAAAACCTACCAGAGGTATCAGAGCCATATAGATCAGCATGGCATGGGTGGTAAAGGCAATCAGTTCGGTGTCCCCTTCGCTGAACATGCCCACCAGTTGCTCCGGCCAGATATGCAAGACCAGATAGCCTACCAGCACAATGCCGGTGCCTGCCAGAACTGCCAGCTTCCAGGTGTCAACCACCCTTTTATACAGTCTGGCTCCATAGTTGTAGCCTATCAGGGGCTGCGCCCCCTGAGCCACTCCCAGTACCGGCATGAACAATAAGGTGGCTATACTCATCACAATGCCGATAGCCGACAGAGCCATATCTCCACCATAGGCGGTCAGAGTATTGTTGAGAACAACCTGCTGAACGCTGGCCGCTATCTGCATGGCAAACTGTCCAAAACCTATGCCCATTATTCCTGACAGCACCGCCCATTGGGGCCGCAGATTGGCCAGTCTTATCTTGACCAAGCTGCGCCCGGTGGCGAAATATCCAATTACCCACAGAGCAGATATCATTTGGGCCAGTATAGTGGCAAAAGCGGAGCCTTTCATGCCCCAACCAAAAATAAAAATAAACACATAATTGAGGATGATATTGAACACCGCGCCGATCAGTTGGGTGTACATGGCTACTTTGGGATTGCCCTCGGCACGGATAAAGTTATTGGCCCCCATACTTACGGAGCTAAACACTGCTCCCAGCATGATTATCTGGGTAAAGTCCATGGCGTAGGGCAAAACCTCAGGGCTGGCCCCGCAGGCTACCAGTATCGGTTCGGAGAAAACAAAAAACAGTCCCGCCGCCGCTGCTGGCAGTAAGATCAGCATAGTCATGGCATTCCCGGCAATTCTTTCGGCTTCTTCTTTTTTCTGCTCGCCCAGGCGAATGGAAATCAAGGCGGTAGCTCCGACTCCCACCAATATTGATACCGCCATCAGAACCACCATCAGCGGAAAGGCTACGGTAGTAGCGGCAATTGCCAGGGAACCAATTCCTCGCCCCACGAATATCCGGTCTATCACATTGTACAGAGAGTTGACCATCATGCCGACAATGGCTGGCAGAGAGAAACTCCACAACAGTCTGCCTATACTTCTCTCCCGCATTTCCAACGAACGATCCATAATTGCTCCTTCCCTATTTCAACGCTTATATTTTCTCCGTAAAGTCCACCACATAACGCAGACTTTCTACAAACCGATCCATTTGCTGTGGCTGCACATCTTTTAATAGATCTTCCAAAATTGCGGAGTAGTCCTCAACGGTCTTTTCCATGTGCTCCATTCCCGACTTGCTCAATGACAATAACACCCTGCGGCGATCACTGGGATCGGCCCGGCGTACTACCATGTCCATAGCTTCCAACTGATCTATCATGGTGGTGAGGCTGCCTTTCTCAATATCCAGCATGCGGCCTATTTCGGTGGCGTTCAATCCCTCGTAGCGGTACAACAGATTGACAATTTTAAACTGATTCTTGCTCATCTGCTGACAGCAGGCCTGGTTTTTGCGCATCTTGACAAACAACTTTTCGTGGCAGAAGCCCAAAAAGGCCATCATCAAAGT
>DHGD01000109.1:0-2342 GCA_002402575.1 Syntrophomonas sp. UBA4807 | reverse complement strand
GTCAATGCTTTTCGTCTGGAATGAGAGCAAAACAAAACGAGCCAGATCGGCTCGTATTGGGGGCGCCGCCATATCGGTTGGCGCTAACTTATTCTAAATCTGTATTAACAACAATCCGACCAAGCAGAGCACAATCCCAACTAGATTCTGCAAAGAGAGCTGCTCGCGGTAGAACAGCAAGCCTACTCCCACCAGCAGGGCTGCCACCGCCACATTGACTACCCCGGAGGCCAGGCTTATTTTCCATCCCGCCCGGTAGGCTAACAGAAATCCCGCCTCTAAGCCTATTATGGTGAAACCCAAAGCGATGCTGGCCCAGTGTATCTGCTTGTAAAAAGCCACCGGGCTTGATTCCTGAAAAAACGGCAAAGCCGCCAGGCAGGCCAAAGCTGCGGTCAGATAGGTTACCACCAGGGTTGTTTGCCGCACAGCCAGAAAAGTGGCGGTATCAACGCTTTGGCGCCGGAATTTCTTTTAGAGCTTCTTTGATGTCTTTTACATATGCCGCCACATAGGGGAGACATGCGCCTCCATGCTGTTCAATAATTTTTACGAGGGCGCTTCCTATGATGACCCCGTCCGCCACTGTGGCCATGGCGGCCGCCTGCCGGAGTGTAGAGATGCCGAATCCAACCGCGCAAGGAATATCTTTAACCTCTTTAACCATTCCTACCATCCGCTCTATATCGCGGCCCAACTCTTGCCTGACCCCGGTCACCCCCAACGATGAAACGCAGTATATAAATCCCCTGGCTTCACGGGCAATCATATGAATACGCTCTTGAGAAGTGGGCGCAATCATAGATATCAAATCTATGCCATAATCATTACAAACTGGCAGCAAATCCGCTCTTTCCTCAAAAGGCAGATCGGGTACTATTATCGCATCGATGTCGGTTTCAGCACATCTCCGCATAAAGCGCTGTGGACCGTAGATGAAAACCGGGTTAAAATAGGTCATAATCGCCAGGGGCACGTCACATTGCTGGCGCACCCCGCTTACCATTCCGAATATCCGGTCAGTAGTAACTCCGCCTGCCAAAGCGCGCAGGTCAGCCTTCTGTATGACTACCCCCTCGGCCACAGGATCAGAAAAGGGAATTCCTAATTCGATTAGATCGGCGCCTGCTGCGGACATTTCCTTGACAAGCTCGGCAGTGGTCTCCAAACTGGGATCACCTGCGGTGATAAATGGAATTAGAGCTTTGCCCCGGGAAAACACCTCTTTGAGCCTACTCATATATCTCAGCCCCCCTATAACGTGCTATGGCCGCCACATCCTTGTCCCCTCTGCCAGAAAGATTAATTACAATTATTTGATCTTTTCTCATGGCTGGCGCCAGCTTCCGGGCATAAGCGACCGCATGAGCGCTCTCTATAGCGGGAATAATGCCCTCCATCCGGGACAGATATTCGAAAGCCGCTACCGCTTCAGCATCGGTCACGGGAACGTATTCGGCCCGCTTCAAATCTCTCAAGTAGGCGTGTTCCGGTCCGATACCCGGGTAATCCAGTCCCGCCGAAATTGAGTATACAGGGGCAATCTGCCCGTACTGGTCCTGGCAAAAATAAGACTTCATGCCGTGGAAAACGCCTATGCTGCCGGTCGCCATGGTAGCAGCGTTTTTATCTGTATCCACTCCCTGCCCGGCGGCTTCGCAGCCGATAAGGCGCACCTCGGTGTCGCTGATAAATTCGTGGAACAGCCCTATGGCATTGCTTCCTCCGCCTACACAAGCCAGTAAGACGTCAGGAAGACGCCCCTCCAGGCGCAAGATCTGTTCCCTGACCTCCCGTCCGATGACGCTTTGGAAATCGCGCACTATAGTGGGAAAGGGATGGGGTCCCATCACCGAACCCAGCACATAGTGAGTATACTGCAGGGTTGCAGTCCAATCCCGGAAAGTCTCGTTAACAGCATCTTTCAGAGTCTGGGTACCGCTTTCCACCACATGTACCCGGGCGCCCAGCAGCTCCATGCGATAGACATTCAGGGCCTGTCTTTCGGTATCTTCCCGGCCCATATAAATATCACATTCCATCCCCAAAAGGGCGGCGGCGGTTGCAGTAGCCACCCCGTGCTGGCCGGCGCCGGTCTCGGCAATAACCCTGCTCTTGCCCATTTTTTTAGCCACGAGGACCTGGCCCAGTACATTGTTGATTTTGTGAGAACCAGTATGGTTTAAATCCTCCCGCTTCAGATAAATGCGGGCGCCGCCCAAATCCCGGCTCATTTTCCCGGCAAAGTAGAGCAGTGATGGACGTCCGGCATAATTTCGCAATAAAGCTTCCAACTCTGCTATAAAATCCGGGTCCTGCTTGCATCTCTGATAAGCCTCTTC
>DHGD01000113.1 GCA_002402575.1 Syntrophomonas sp. UBA4807 | reverse complement strand
TGGTGGACCTCATAGCGTTCCTTTAAGCCTCTCAATATAGATATGGTATCCTCCACTGAAGGGGGATTTACAAATACCGGTTGAAAGCGCCGTTCCAAAGCGGCGTCCTTTTCAATATGTTTGCGGTATTCGTCCAGGGTGGTAGCCCCGATAGCGCGCAGTTCGCCCCGGGCCAGCATCGGTTTCAGCAGATTGCTGGCATCCATGGCGCCTTCCGCGGCCCCGGCGCCGATAACGGTGTGCAGCTCATCGATAAACAGCACCACTGTGCCGCTGGAATCCTGCACTTCCTTCAAGACCGCTTTGAGACGCTCCTCAAACTCGCCCCGGTACTTGGCCCCGGCTACCAGAGCCCCCATATCCAGGGATATGATCTGTTTGCCCTTCAAGCCTTCAGGGACGTCGCCGGCCACAATGCGCCGGGCCAGACCTTCCACAATAGCGGTTTTGCCCACTCCCGGCTCACCGATTAAAATGGGGTTGTTTTTGGTACGGCGAGAGATTATTTCAATCACCCGGCGTATCTCTTCATCCCGGCCGATCACCGGGTCAAGTTTGCCCTCAGCAGCCAGTTTGGTCAGGTCTCTGCCATACTTGCTCAAGGCCTCATAACTTTCTTCCGGGTTTTCGCTGGTGACCCGCTGCGAGCCCCGCACCGCCCGCAGGGCGTTGAAGATCTGATCTCGGTTTAGGCCGACACTCTGCAGTAAAGTTTTCAGATCGCTCTCGCCATCGGTAATCAAGGCCAAAAGTATGTGCTCCACGCTGACATAATCGTCTTTTAGCAGCTGGGCTTCTTTTTCCGCCTGGTTTAAGACCCGGGCCAGAGAGCCGCTCATATACACCGAACCCTCATATCCATAAACGGCCGGTATCTTTTCCAGTAGCCGGTTGAGTTGCTGGTCAAAAGCATTCAGGCTGATGTTGGCTTGTTCAAAAAGCCGCGGCACTATGCCCTCTTCCTGAGTAAGCAAGGCCTTTAAGAGATGCTTGCTGTTTACCTCCTGATGGTGCTTCTCAGCCGCCAGTTGGTGTGCCTCGGATAAGGCCTGCCGCGATTTCTGAGTTAAGCGTTCAACATTCATCTCATCACCTCATTTTCTTTAGAGATTCAATTTCGTCCTCCAGGGACTCGATGCGTTCCAATAAATCTACTATTATGGCAGCCGCATTCACATTAACCCTGAGCCGCTGCCTGATGCGCATTATTCTGGTCATCTTTTGCAGATGATCTGCCGCGATACGATGATCCCGGATTTCGATGATTCCCAGCTCCGCTAGTAACTGCAGAAATTCCGGATGAATATCGATTTGCGATAATGGCATAGCCTCCCCGTCATCATGGTAGAAAACTCTGTATATGCTCATGCCGCTCTCCTACCTCTTTCGCATTTCCCGCAGTTGTCTGTACAGTTCGATTTCTTCCTGGCTCAGTTCTTTTGGTAGGTCTATTTTCAGCCTCACATATAAATCACCGCGCTGTCCGTCCTTGCGGGGCATCCCCTTGCCCTTGACACGCAAGCGCTGACCGTTATGGCTGCCTTCCGGCACTGTAATCACGATATTGCCTTCCAGGGTAGGCACCGGCAGCTTATCGCCCAATACCGCCTGCTCGGGAGTTAAGACCAGGTCGGTTTCAAGGTCGCTTTCCTGTAGCCTGAAGCGGGGGTGGGGCAGAATGTTGACCTTGAGATGCAAATCACCCCGCGGTCCTCCATTCAAACCATCCCCGCCCTGGCCTTTGAGACGAATGCGGCTGCCCTGATATACCCCAGCAGGTATGTTAACCTGTAGGGTCTTGCGCTCGGGTATGGCTCCGGTGCCTCCGCAACGTGGACAAAAGCCCTGCTCCTTGAAGCCCTGGCCGAGACATTCCGGGCAAGTTGAAGAACTGGTCAGGGTGAAGGTTCTCGTCCCTCCCCGCAGGGCTTCTTCCAGGCTGATGTCCACCTGGCTTTCGATGTCCTCCCCTCGGCGGGGACGACCGTAATAAGCCCCGAAATCACTTTGGGTTTGTTTGCCTCTTCTGGCCTCTCCGAACAGAACATCGAAAAAGCTGCTGAATCCGCCCAGGTCAGAAGGTTCGAAATCAGCCGTACTATAGGTGTAAAAGCCTTCACTGCCGGGCGGCGGGGTGAATTGATCCCCCGCCCGCCAATTGCTTCCGAGACGATCATATTTAGCTCTTTTATCGGCGTCGCTTAACACTTCGTAGGCTTCGTTTATCTGTTTGAATTTTTCTTCCGCTTCTTCTTTCTTTTTACCTGTGTGCAGATCAGGATGCCATTTCCTTGCCAGTTTACGGTAGGCCGCCTTAATCTGTTTAGCGTCAGCATTGCGCTCCACCCCCAGAACCTGATAATAATCCTGATATTGCACTGCCATCGTTTCCTGCCTCCAATTAGCGGAATAGTTTATTTTTCTTCATATTCGGCATCGATAACATCATCATCCATACGAGTGGCCTCATTAGGATCTGCCGACTTCTGGCCACCTCCGCCGCCTATGCCCTGTGCGGCGGCGGTCAATTCCGCCATGAGACGGTCCAGCGTCTCAGTCGAACTGCCATCTTTGATAGCGTTCTTCAGCTGTTCCAGTTTGTTTTCGATACTCGCCTTGTCGGCAGGCGCCAGCTGTTCCGTTGCCGACTCCAGCTGCCGTTCCACCTGATAGGCCAGACTGTCAGCCTGATTGCGCTTTTCCGCTTCTTCACGACGCTTGCGGTCATCAGCGCTAAAGGCCTGAGCATCCCGGATCATCTTATCGATTTCGCCTTTATCTAAGTTCGATGAACCGCTGATAGTCACCTGTTGTTCTTTTCCGCTGCTCTTGTCCCGGGCAGCGACTTTAAGGATACCGTTGGCATCAATATCAAAAGTCACCTCGATCTGCGGAATTCCCCGGGGAGCAGGCGGAATACCGTCCAGCTTGAACTGGCCCAGAGAGCGGTTGTCACGCGCCATCTCCCGCTCGCCCTGCAAAACATGGATGTCGACTGCGGGCTGATTGTCGTCGGCGGTGGAAAAAACCTCGCTGCGCCGCACCGGGATAGTGGTGTTGCGCTCGATGACGCGGGTCATAATGCCGCCCATCGTCTCCACCCCCAAAGACAGGGG
>DHGD01000112.1:4992-6458 GCA_002402575.1 Syntrophomonas sp. UBA4807 | reverse complement strand
CGCTCTGGCCTACCCGGGTATCGTCTTTCTTTTCGCTGTAGCAGCCGTTCTGGGCATAAGTTTTTTTATCATTCCTATGTTCTCGGAACTGTACAGTGGCGCCGGGGTGCCTCTGCCGCTAGTGACTACTTTGGTTATGTGCGGTGCTGATTTCATCAGGGATTATGGCCTGCTGGCGCTGGTTTTATCGGTGTCCGCGCTTTATCTTCTGCTACGGGCTTGCCGTCGCCCCCCTTTTGCCCTGGCGGTGCAGCGCCGCCTGTTTTCTATGCCAGTAGTCGGCCGACTCTTAAAGGACCTNNGCCTTGATGCATATCACTGAAACGGCCGCAGTCTTACTAAAAGTAGGGGTTCCGGCGTTAACCGCGCTGGAAACGGCCAGAGACACTTCGACCAACCCTTATGTGCAAAATATAGTAGAACAGACCTGTCTGCAGATGCAGGACGGAAAAAGCATTGCCTGGAGCCTGGCCGAATACGGCCGGTTTGAGGAGATGTACATCCGAATGATCGCGGCAGGAGAAGAGAGCGGGCATCTGGCTGAAATGCTGGAGGCTTTGAACGGGCATTTGAGAAAGCAACTACTAAACCGCCTGGACGGTCTGATAGTATTACTGGAACCGGCCCTGATACTGATGGTGGCTTTATTGGTGGGTATTACGGTTATAGCTACGCTGATGCCGATGTACGGGCTGATGGATCTGGCCGGGGGGCTGTAGTCAATAAGCAGGAAAGGAGGTGTTACGGTGAGTGTGACCAAAATGAGGGCCAAAATAAAGGGGGAAGAGGGCTTTACCCTCATTGAACTGATTGTGGTTATGGCTATTCTGGCTGTGATCGCCGGGATGGTAGTACCCAGATTCGCCAATATCTTAGCTGATTCTCAAACCAAAGCCCATCAAGCCAATGTCGATATGCTCAATAATGCCTGCGATCTTTATGAATTCAACGAACAAACCACAATTGCCGATTTGACTGAGTTGGTGGACAAGGATTACATCAAGACAATTCCTGTAAAGCCTGGCACCAACACGGCCTATTCGCTAACTGACCTGGACCGTGGCAGTGGTTCATAAAAGCACGCTTCGTAAACTAAGGGATTGTTCCGGGGTAACCTTGCTGGAAGTGCTGGTGGCCCTGGTTCTGCTGGGTTTCTTGGCCGGTTCCATGATAGAGATAGCGGCTGCGGCCGGGCAGTGGACAACTCGGGCGGCGCGGCAGAATCAGGCGGCGGTTCTGGCCTTTGGCATATTGGACCGCTACCGGGCTGATTCCAGCTTGCACCTCAATGCTCCCTTAAACGGCGACGACGCCCGTGAACTGCTTTCGGGCCAACCGGCTGAAGGGGATCTCTATCCCTGGCAGGCGGAGTATGAGACCTATGAGGAGGCCCAACCGCAATTATGGCAGTTTAAGGTGAGGGTGGTTTATGAAGGCGGAGAGAGCGAAAAGGCGGTTGAGATGTG
>DHGD01000112.1:0-4857 GCA_002402575.1 Syntrophomonas sp. UBA4807 | reverse complement strand
GGGCCCGTCAGTACCTAAGCCTTGACCTGGCCAAAGCCAGCCAGGTGCAGATAAAAGACTCCTCAGGGCAAAATGCACTCAGCGGCCCCCACCTGCACCTCACCATAAGCACTGATATGGTGCACTACTATCAGTACGGCGGACAGCTCTTCCGCGACACCGCTACCGGCTCTCCTTTGCCCTTGGCTGAACACATTGAAAGCTTGAGCTTTTCCCAGCCTTATTCGGGGACGATGTTGTGCCGCATAGTTGCGGCGGGGGCGAATTCCAGTCTGGAATTGTGGAGTCATTTGGAATACAGCCGCTACAGTGAAAGGGTGATTCGCTGCCTTGAAGACTGATCAGGAGGGCAACGCGGTTATATTGGTGTTGGTGATTCTGCTGGCCTGCAGCGGATTTATCCTGGCAGGTCTGCAAACCGCTTATCAGAACGGCAGAATAGTATATTGGGACGGATGCCACCTGCAGGCCTGGCAAGCTGCCGATGCCGGGCTGGCTTGGGCGCACTGCCAGTTGGCGGGCCGCTCCTTCGGCGACAGCCGGCCTGTACAGGCTGAATTGACTCTGAAAAACGGCGCCCATTGCATAGTCAGCAGCACTTCCGTCATGAACGGAAACGCCTGCGAATACTCGATTCTAGCGGTTGGCAGCTACCAAGGCGCCACATATCAGGCCTCTCGCAAATTTACGGTTCTTCCGCCATAAAGGCGGGGCTACTAACACTCCATACTGGTTTGCTTTAATTACAACACACCCCCTTGGGGTTTGAAATATTACTTTCTATGGCAAGTGTTAATAAAACTCAGATAGGTAATGATATAATGTTGTCGAAGCAAAATATGGAAACTTAAAAGCTTCGGCAATCGAAGCCAAATGGGAAACATATTCTAAAAAATCAAGGAGGCTTTAAGGTGGAGGCTGCGGTTCTGCAAAGGCTGCTTGAGATTGCACTGCACAAAGGCGGCGATTATGCAGACATATATATTGAAAACAAGAAAACCAGCGGGGTATGGTTTGAGGACAGCCGCCTGGAGAAATCTCACTGTGGGGTGGAAGGCGGCGCCGGAATTCGTCTGCTTAAGGGGCGGCAGACCGCTTATGTTTACACCAGTGACCTGACCCTGGGAGCACTGGAAAAGGCAGCCCGGCTGGCAGCTCAAGCTTTGCGCAGTTCTGAACAAAGTGCTGAAGCCATACCTTTGCTTCACAGCCCGGTCCGGCATTCCCCAGGCGGGGAGATTCAATCCAATGAGGTTAGTTGGGAGCATAAGATGGAGCGGGTTTTTGCCGCCGACCAAGCGGCGCGCTCGCTGGGTCGGGCTGTACGCCAGGTATCGGTGGGGCTGGCCGATCTGGAGAAAGCAGTGGTGTTTGCCAACAGTCTGGGAGAGCGGGTAGAGAACAGTTATAACCGCATCCGGGGGATGATAAATGTGGTTGCCGCTCGTGATGGTATTCTGCAGACCGGCTATGAGTCGTTGGGCGGGGTATGCGGATGGGAATTGCTCGATGATGAGCTTTGGGAGGAGCGAGCCCGTAAAGCTGCGCAATTAGCGGTCAGCATGCTTTCGGCCCGGCCGGCTCCAGCCGGCCGTATGGCAGTGATCATGTCCTCAGAGGCCGGAGGGACTATGATACATGAAGCTTGCGGACATGGCTTGGAAGCTGATCTGGTACAAAAGCAACTATCTGTTTATCAGGGGAGGAGAGGGGAGATGGTAGCCTCACCGCTAGTGACAGTGATAGACGACCCCACCCTGGACAAACGATATGGAAGCTATGTATTCGATGATGAAGGGACTGCAGCGCAAAGGACTGTGTTAATAGAAGCGGGCCGCCTGGTGAATTACCTTTATGACCGGCATACCGCCTTAGCAGACCGGACCAGCAGCACCGGCAACGGACGCCGGGAATCATATCAGCACAAACCCATTCCCCGCATGAGCAACACCTATATCGCCCCGGGCCAGGACCATTCCCAGGATATCATCGCCTCTACCCCGCGCGGGCTGTTGGTGATGAAAATGGGGGGCGGGCAGGTCAATACCCTAAACGGGGATTTCGTATTCGAAGTTTCAGAAGCTTATATGATAGAAGACGGGAAGGTGTCTTACCCGGTGCGCGGGGCTACGCTTACCGGCAACGGACCCAGGGCACTGCAGGATGTGGACCGTATAGGCAACGACCTAGGGTTTTCCATTGGGGTGTGCGGCAAGGATGGCCAGGGNNGGCGGTACACAGCTCAAGGGCAAAACCGCAGCGGGGAGGTGAAGCAATGCAGGATCTGCTTAAAAATGCCGGCCAACGAGCTCTGGAATATGCAATGAAGTATAATGTACAGGCCGAGGTATACGCCAGCAGCCAGCGTGAAATGCAGATCGAGGCCGCCAGCCATCAGGTGGCAACTCTCAAGGAAGCCAGCGAGAGCGGACTGGCGGTACGGGTGTTAAATGGCGGGCGATTGGGTTTTGCCTATACCTCCGATTTGAAACCGGATGCCCTGCATGAAGCGGTAGATGCTGCCATAGCGGTCTCAAAGTTTATGCCGGTTGATGAGCATCTTCAGCTTACCCCGGCGGGATTGGCATATCCCCAGATGGACACTTATGACGATGATATCGGGCAAAGGACGGTAAAAGAAAAGATCTCCCTGGTCTTTGAGGCTGAGGCCATAGCGCAAGGCACTGATCGGCGCATCGCCGTGATTGAACGTTCCGTGTTTGAAGAAAAAGAAAGCCGCCTGGCCATTTGCAACAGTCTGGGATTGGATGTATACGGACAGGGCAATTACTGCAGCCTTTACCTGTATGCGGTTGCCCGGGAAGACGGGGATGCTCAGGGGGGCTTTGGCAGCATGAGCCGCCGCCGCTATGATGAGCTTGATGCCCGACAAGTGGGGAATGAGGCGGCCCAGCGCGCCTTGCGCAGCCTCAAGGCCAGAAGCATGGCTTCGGCGACCTTGCCCTGTGTTCTCGAACCCTATGTGGCAGTGAAGTTTCTTGGTCTGCTGGCCCGCATGGTGGACGGAGAGGCAGTTCTGAAAGGCAAGTCGCTGTTGGGGGATAAACTCGGCCGGAATGTGGCAGCAGACTGTCTGACCGTGGTCGATGATGCCACCTTGTCAGGAGGTCTGGCCACTTTCCCCTTTGATGATGAAGGGGTGCCTGCTCAGAAGCAGACTTTGATAGAAAAAGGCGGCCTTAAAGGCTTCCTATATAACAATCAGGCGGCACACCGGGCCGGGGCCGATTCCACCGGACACGCGCAGCGTATGTCATACCGCAGCCTGCCTTCCATCAGCCCCAGCAATCTCACCATTTCCGCCGGGAATGTCAATGATAAGGACATGCTTGGGGTTGCCAAAGGATTGTATGTCACCGACTTAATGGGGCTGCATACGGCCAATCCGGTTTCGGGTGACTTTTCCCTGGGTGCCTCCGGAATGCTGATTGAGAATGGCCGACTCAGCTATCCGGTACGGGGCATGGTTGTTGCCGGGAATATGATACAGCTGTTACAAGATATCGAAGCGGTCGGCAATAAGCTGCGTTTTTACGGCAGCCGGGGGGCGCCCAGCCTGCGGGTGTCAGCCTTGAGTATCGCGGGAGATTGAGAGGAAGAAATGGCGAAAGTATTGGTGTTAAATGGGCCCAACCTGAATATGTTAGGGAGCCGGGAACCCGAAATCTATGGCGCGGTTACCCTGGCGGAAATAGAGACGGAGATGAAAAATCTGTTGTCTGCACAACAGATTGAAGCTGAATTCTATCAGTCCAACCATGAGGGCGATCTCGTAGACAGACTGCAGAAGATTGGAACGGGATGTGACCTGATCATAATTAATGCCGGCGCATTGACGCATTATTCAATATCTCTGTATGATGCTTTAAAGGCCTTGGGGCTGCCGATAATCGAAGTACACATGAGCAACATTTACAATCGGGAGCCGTTCCGCCGGCAGTCACTGTTGTCTCCTCTGGCTATAGGCGGTGTTTTTGGCTTTGGCGCTTTAAGCTACCGGCTGGCGGCAAAAGCGGCCATTGACTACCTGTGCCGCTCAAAAGGTGAGGAACGCTATGAACCATGACCACATCCGCGCGCTGAGGAAAACTATGGCCGACATGGGGCTAGAGGCACTGCTGATTAGCGCCCCGTCTAATATACGTTATCTTTCCGGATTCACGGCTGGAGCTGATGCCCGTCTCCTGCTCACATTGCAGGATCAGTTCATATTTACCGACAGCCGCTATCGTGAGCAGGTCTGGCTGGAATGCCCGGAATGGCAGTATCAGGAAGAGAAGGCGGCCGGTCTGGAAAAACTGAGCGGGGTGGTACAGGGCCTGCCGCGTATCGGCTTTGAAGAAGCCTATGTAAATTATGCCTTTTATCGCCGATTAGAACAGATTAAACCGTGTGTATGGGAGCCGGTGACGGGTTTGGTGGAATCCCGGCGCAGGATTAAATCGCCTCAGGAACTGGGGCTGTTGAGAGAGGCTGCCCGGATCGGGGACCAGGTTTTTAAGGAAATTCTCCCCTTGATCGGGAGCGGCTCAGGAGAAAAGGCCCTGGCTGACATAATCGCGCATCTATTGCGACAAAAAGGTTGTGAAAAGGAAGCCTTTGATGCTATTGTGGTATCGGGAGAAAATGCCGCTTTGCCGCATGGCAGGCCGGGAGACAGGCATTTGAGACCCGGAGATATGGTGACCATGGATTTTGGAGGCTTCTATCAGGGTTATGCCGGCGATATGACCAGAACGGTGGCGGTAAGCTATGCCCCGGATCGGCTGCGGGATACATATCAGAAGGTCAAGGAAGCCCAGCAAACCGGCCTGGATAGCATCCGGGCAGGTATCA
>DHGD01000004.1 GCA_002402575.1 Syntrophomonas sp. UBA4807 | reverse complement strand
ACGGTATTTCTTGATATTCCTAATTTCCTGGCTATGGCTCTTTGTGACATCCCTTCCTTTACGAACATTTCTCTGATATCCTGATATTGGTCCACTCTGATCACTCCTACTGCCCCTATCTATTAGAATTTCGCAATCCTAATGATAAGGCATAGTGTTGGCGGAGTGGTCCACTTTTTTGCTAGCGTTTTTCACCTCCTTGGTTCAGTTTTAGTTTAGCGTTTATAGAAGCCTGCCAAGATCATCAATCATGAACTGGAAGTTAGGCCGGTCATCCTTGGTACCGGTTTCGGCCTCGTCTATGTACTCCTTTACAATGTCTATGCCATGTTTCTGCGCATAGGAATACACCGCCCGGAGCTGGGCGGTGATAGATTCTTGTCTTTGGTTATCGCTGGAATATCTAGCGTAAGCTACGGCTTTCATTTAATAAACCCCTATTGTTCATTAACGGAAGCATGTAATAACTTGATGGAGATAGTGATAAAACGGTATGTCAGGAGCAGAGACAATGCTCCAAGGAAAGCCCATGCTGTTGTATATAGGGCCGATATTCTTAAAGTGGACGGCGACAACTGCAGGAATATATTGTATACCAAAAATGCAAAAGACCAATTGATAGCCGCCCATGAATATGAATAAAATCCGGATAGTTTATTGATTTTGCGCATGAACCGAATAGCCTTAGTATTGCTCCCGAAGACTATTCCTGCTAGGGTGCCGAGAAAACCAATGAATATGGACGTAATAGTAGTTGAATTATCCAAAACATCAGTCTGATATTTTGACAGGTCGAATTGATATTGATAGGCTACCCCGGCCAGCAATAATGCCAATATATAGGGATAGACCCTTTCCCTTGTTAGGCTATTCCCGAACAAGTGAATATCTCCTCTCATACCAGTGGGGTGTAATCCTTGAGGATGGTGAGTTTTTCACTGAAAGCTCGTAATACCGCATTTTCCAAGTTATCTCTTGCAATGATCCTATTAGTTAGTTCAATATCCTCAGAGTAAAACAATCTTTTGGTTATTAAATCCAAGGTACTCATCTTCTTATCATCAAATTCCTTGCCCCGAATTATTAAGCTCTCAACCCGAAGCTGATTGTTATCATTCTTATTGAGCAGGGACTTGGCAGTATCTATAATTCTTCCAGCATTCATGAAAATTTTCCGATTATTGCCTATACCTAATTCAATTTTAACAGTGTTGGCATCGTAATGCGAGGCTAAGTTAGCTGCCTGGTCTACTGATAATTCATTATAGGAATCGGGCGAAGTAGGGTTTGCAACCCTCATGATAAATTTGGATATTATTTGCATTCTGGATAGTTTGTTTATAATATCCGCGTCAATCATTGGTAATAATTCTATCTCGTCAATTCCAGTTATACTCGCTATTAAATGAACATACGATCCCGCCCTAACACCATTGAAACTTCTTTGAAGCACCAATATTTCAAAATCAGGGCAAATAGCATAGGCGCTTATATTTGCCAATGCTTCATCATCTTCAAGATCTAATTCGGTTAGTCCTGGCTGAGATATTGTCGCCAGGAATGGGAGTTCATCAATGCGTAATTTCGTGGTTGTGCCTATTTTCAAAATAGGGCCCATCGCACTGTAAGTGCTGTAACTTTCAACGCGCACGTATTGGTCGTAATACTTAACGGGCTTACTACACCCATTGACCAATGAATCCTCGAGGTTTTTGACCAGGCCCGCCATATTAGGGGTTTTAATTTTAAAGAAATCAAATTTAACGTTCTTTTTCATTGTGCCTCCTGTTAATTTTTTATTTGCTCTCTTTCCCCAACGCCGACAGCTTATTAATATTCCCGGTCAAAGCATTGGTCAGGTTATCATCGGCGACTATAAGCCACTTGCCATCTTGTTTAGTCAGGTTGATAACTACCTCGCTAGTTGTCATAGGAGCATTTGGATCGGTGATGATGGCATTCATCAAATATTGCTCCATCAACTGGTTAATGTCGTCTTGGTTTGAATTTTCTGAAAATGCTGACGCAACCGCTAAAGGCATCATCTGACTCATTACTGAAGTGGTGATGCGAAGCAGATCAGGAGAGGTTATGCTGGTTGTCACCTGTGCAGTTTCTCCAGATGTTGATGTGGACACAATGGTGTGAGAAACCTTGGTAAAAACTGCTTTAAATATCTTTTCTGATTCAGGATCATTGGTCTTGTCGATTGTACTTTTAAGGTTTTCGTTTGGCACCACAAACTGCCCAGCGGTCGTAAAGTCGCCTTTTTCAACGGCTGCCATAAAACTTTCCACGGTTTTCTTCGGCGGTGTGAACAAATCACATCCAGCTATACAAAACATCAATGCAACCAGAATTGAAACCGTTAAACATCTACCATAACGCCTCAAAACAATCCCCCCAAAATTCTGTTAATCCTTCAAATAACGACCCACCGCCTCTATAAACTGTGGTTGATAGTTATAAATATCATCAATAGACTCCACGGAGTATCTGATGGGTTTCTTATTCTCATCCGGAATATATAGATTTATCTGGTTTTTTCCAATAGCCACCCTGCAGATCCATTTATTCTTATTATCATCCAGCAGTATCCCCAGATAGGATTCGGTATCCCGATAAAACAGCCTGGCAGGGGTGACAGTATCCCTCAGTAAAGCCTTAACAATAGCAAAAGATTCTAGTTCTTCAATAGTTGTGTTAATCTTGGATACAGGCTCGGCTTCAGGTTCAGGTGCTGTTGTGCTCATGTCTATAGTAGCTGCTATATCCGTGGTCTGGGTAGTGCCAATTATAGTTCGCGAGAGGTCTAATCTTTGTCGGTAATGGCAGAAGGTGCGATTTAACCCCATGCCTGAGGTGGTAAAGTGATGCCCCAACTCCTCGGCCATGACGGTGCGGAGCAGGGGCGTATCATGTTCAATAGCTCTATTCAGGCCAATGATGGGCGGGAGATCACGAGGTGCCCAATAAAGGCCCAGAATAGAAGGATGAAAACGCCACCAATAGACCTCTATTCCTTGGCAATACGAAACATGTCTAGCATAAGCCAGGTCCCTCATGAGCTTATTTAATTGCTACTTAATAAGGTGCTTCCATGATGAGAGGGGGACCGCGTTGGCGCGGTTCTCTATATATATTCCGGTATTATTTAACTTTGCGCTTATTGGACTTGGTGGAATCCAAAACCTTGATCTGTACTTCATGGGTTTCCAGCTTGTCCTCAATACGCTGCAGCCTAGCAGAGTGATCAGCCAACGTTTCAGTAATTGACTGATATCCGTCGAAGAGGGCCGAAAACTTCTCGCCATGCTCAATTTCTATTTTGGCGATAGCTTGATTGAGTTTTTCTTGACCCTCATTCAGTTTAACCAGATGTTCAATAACAAACTTCTGAAACTCCTTATCAGTCACTTGCTCCCGCTCCTTTCCCCTACTTGCCAGATTTCCTCTTACTATCTTGATCCTTACGAACAAATTTCTTAAATGTCTGTATGCTGTCCCAGGCCTCCGGCTCCATATCGTCTGTAGGGTTATCAGTCCGGTGAGCAGCCAAAGTGTCTCCGTAGTCTACCCCGTCTTCATCAACAACGGAGGCTGTTGACTGAGTCATGGTTTTGATGAACTGGTTAAGGGCTTCTATCTGGTCGGGATCTAACTGCTTTGCGTTTTCGACCAGTCGGCGTAATTCGAGGGTTAACTCCTGTTCCGTATCAGAGAAAAATTCCGAAAGAGTAACGCCTAATGCATCACAAATTTGGCTAAGAGTAGGTATGGTGGGCTGTTTTTGCCCGATTTCTATATCCCTCAGAGTAGATTGAGCAATACCTGCCATTTTAGCCAGTTTATTTGTAGTTAAGCCCTTAGCTTGCCTTAAGGCTATTAATCTTTCAGATAGACTCATTAATACTCCCCTTGTTAACGCTATAGCATTATTTTACACCATATTTTTCTAGATGTATTAACGTAAAAGCGTTGACATGTTAATGCAATTGCGTTAACATATTTCCAACAGGAGGTGACGAAATGCGGATAACAGAGTTTCGAGATAAAAAAGGTTGGTCTCAGACCCTGCTTGCGGAGAAATCGGGAGTATCTCAAACCTATATTAGCGAATTAGCAGTTATGCTGATAGCCTTAAACAACCCATTAATTTACAGTTGCTAAAATCTATTATAGTGCTATCATAATAGAACATACGTTCTATCGACAAGAGGGCTTTGCGAATGGATAGAGTGGTTCTTCATTCAGACTTAAATAATTTCTATGCATCTGTCGAGTGCTTGTACCGACCGGAAATCAGGAATAAACCGGTGGCGGTCTGTGGCGATCCCGAACAGAGGCATGGCATCGTGCTGGCTAAAAACTATCTGGCAAAAGCGCATGGCATTCAGACCGGTGAAGCGATTTGGCAAGCTGCCCAGAAGTGTCCCGGGCTTATCGTCGTGCCGCCCAACTTCCCGTTGTATCTTCAATATTCCCGCCTCGCCCGTCAAATTTATGCAGATTATACGGACCAGATCGAGCCTTTCGGATTGGATGAGGCCTGGCTGGATGTCACGGCTAGCACTGGTTTGTTTGGAAGCGGAGAAAAGATTGCTGACGATATCAGGCAGCGCATTCGAGAGGAAATGGGCGTTACTGTGTCGGTCGGTGTCAGCTGGAATAAAATCTTTTCCAAGTTGGGCAGCGACCTCAAAAAGCCGGACGCAACCACGGTCATATCTCGGGAGAACTATCAGCAAGTGGTCTGGCCGCTACTGTCCAAAGAATTGCTTTATGTCGGTCCCGCAACCCAAAAAAAATTGTATTATCACGGCATAAACACCATCGGCGATATAGGCCGCACCACCCCACAATACTTACGGCGAATCCTGGGCAAATGGGGTGAATTCATATGGCATTTCGCAAACGGATATGACGAGTCCCCAGTAACCCGCACGGGGGAAGAAGCCGTGATCAAGTCTATTGGAAACAGCGCTACAACGCCGAGGGACCTGGTGTCGGATGATGATGTGGACCTGCTTCTATACGCCCTGTCTGAAAGTGTGGCAATGAGGCTCAGAGAATCTGGCCTGGAATGCCGTGTTGTCGAGATATCAGTGCGGGACAACTCTCTATATTCCTTCGTGAGGCAACAAAAACAGCCCCGAAGGACTAACCTGGCAAGTGAAATTCACGATGCTGCTATGGGTATTTTTCGAGCGAATTATAGGTGGGAAAGGGCGATCCGTAGCATCGGCGTCCGCGGCAGCGATCTTATTCCGGCCCACAGCGATTTGCAGTTGTCGTTGTTTGATGATGAGATGCGGCGACAAAAGCTGGTACGCCTGGAATCAGCTATGGACGATGTCAGGAGACGGTTTGGCAATCTCAGTGTGCGACGGGCGCTGATGCTTACCGACCAGAGGCTGGGGGCGCTGAATCCCAAGGATGACCACATAATTCATCCGATAGGCTATTTTTAGGAGAAGGAAGCCGTGGACGGTTACGCCAATATCAACAAAGTTTATGTTGAAGTCTTGGCTGTATTTAGGCGAGATGGCAGACTACGGCCGCTCGCTCTTAAATGGGAAGATGGGCAAAGATACTCAATTGACCGGGTTATTGACATTCGCCGGGCAGCCAGTCTCAAAGCCGGCGGCACCGGAATGCGATATACCTGTGTAGTTTGCGGGAGGCAGACCTACTTGTATTTTGAAGATGAAGACTGGCGCTGGTTTGTTGAAAGGAAATAGTCCGGGGACGCATGAGGGCGCCCCCGGAGTTTTTATTTGGCTCCTGCCCGACCCAAAGAAGCTCCCGCCGCTGCAGGAGTCTTACTGCAATTGACTATAGGTATTTGCAGCATTAATTATTCGGTTGGCTTCGATCCATTCAAGAGCCTGTTTGATGCGCTCCAGGCATTTTTCTCGCCCCAGCAAAACCGCTACCTCAAAAATACCCGGGCTGTTGGTGCGACCGGTCAATGCCAGCCTCAAGGGGTGGATCAAATCTGCCGCCTTAACATTCATCAGAGCTGCTTTATCCCTCAGTGCAGCTTCCAGCGATTGCAGCGTGAAATCCTGGTCGGCTGAAAGAACTTCCAGACCAGCTTGCAGCAATTCTGCGCAATCCTCGCGAGCAAAATGCTTTTTGACGCCCTTCGCATCATAACCGCTAACCGGCTCAAAGAAATAAGCTGCCGCATCTATGAGGTCCGGGATCAGCTTGGCGCGTCCTTTTATCAGTTCCACCACTGCAAGCAGATAGTCCATAGTAAAATCGGACAGCCAGGCTTGCACCCGCTCAGAGCGCAGCATCTCTTCCAACAGCATACCCGGCTCAGCCCGGCTTATATAATGGCCGTTAATCCAGGTCAATTTGTCCAGGTCATAGACCGCCGCAGAACGTGACACCTGATCCAGAGAAAACAACGGTATCACATCCTTCATGTCCCACAGCTCCTGATCGGTGCCGCTGGACCATCCTAAAAGGGCCAAATAATTGAGCAAGGCTTGAGGCAGGTACCCCAAATCGCGGAATTCCTGCACCGAGGTGGCGCCATGCCGCTTAGACAGCTTGCTGCGATCCGGGGCCAGAATCATGGACACATGCGCAAACTGGGGCAGTTCCCAGTTTAGGGCCTGGTAGATCAGAACCTGGCGGGGGGTATTGGAGAGATGCTCCTCGGCGCGGATAACATGGCTGATATCCATGGTGTGGTCGTCTATCACCACCGCGAAATTGTAAGTCGGCCAGCCATCAGATTTGGCTATGATAAAATCATCCATCAAGCTGTTGTCAAATTCTACCGCTCCCCGAATAAGATCATTAACCAAGGTAACACCGCTCGCAGGCGCCCGCAGCCGAATAACTGCGGGATAGCCGTCCCGCACCCGCTGCAAGGCAACCTCCTTGCCCAGGCAACGGCAGCGTCCTGAATATTTGTAATCACCACCTGCTTTCAACGCCCGGGCTTTTTCCTCAGCTAGATCCTGAGGGCTGCAAAAGCAGTAATAGGCCGCACCAGCGTCAAGCAATGCCTGCAAATATAGCTGATATATATCCAGGCGCTGGCTCTGGCGGTAAGGGCCAAACGGACCTCCTCTGTCAGGTCCCTCATCCCAATCAATACCCAGCCACCTCAAACCTTCAAGAATTCCATGCGCTGACTCCTGCGTGGAACGCTGATTATCGGTATCCTCAAGCCTGAGGATTAAGCTGCCACCGTTTCTGCGAGCATACAACCAGTTGAATAAAGCGGTCCGAGCCCCTCCGATGTGTAAAGCTCCGGTAGGGCTGGGCGCAAATCTTACTCTTACCTGTTTCATCCTGCAATCTCCTTGAATAGCTAGTTGCATCGTTTCCATTTTATTTTATCCGCTTCACGATCAATATGCCATACTGCCGACTAAAGGATAAGACGCGTATCAAGCGGCTGCATGGGGACGACATGCCTGTTAACTGCATATATGGACCGTTATAGGAAATACTATACCAAACTCATATTTCGCTTCATTATTATAAACCCCTGCCAACACCAAAACAAAAAGGAGTAAAACGAATGACGGTAACTGTCTGCCAGGCGTATAGTTGTATATATCATTTCAATCAGGACCGCTGCGGCGCGGAGCATATTGCCGTGGAGGTGAGGGAGGCGGGAGCGTTTTGCAGCACCTACCGCCATCAGGAAGTTTATGACCCTGCTTCAGGCTGCGATACTCTCGGTTTGAGCGTTTCAGCGGCGGTTTCATCCGACCCGGCGGTAGAGTGCCAGGCCGCAAGCTGTTTCTATAACAAAGACACGGCTTGCTATGCGATGGCTATCGAAATGCTGGGAAAACAAGCGGCAGATGCGGCTGAAACCCGCTGTAAAACCTACCTGCCGCGAGACGGGGATGAAAGTTATGCTGAGGAACGCTTCGGTTTCGGATTGTATGCCGAATGACCATGAGCTGGAAGCATATTCCTGTCACAATTGGCATTACAGTATGAACCAAAGGTACACACCCCTCATAATATAACAGCACGGGGGTGATGCAATGCTGGGGAGGCGCTCCGCAGGGCCCTTGCTGGCGGTGGTGGTAATTGCAGTCTTGATAGCGGGTTTTCTGGCGGTGGATTTGAAACTCAAGGCTAGCACCATCGCGATCGCCAAGGCACAAGCCCAGGTGGTTGGGGTAAGACTTATCAGTAATGTAGTCAGCGACAAGGTAGTAAGTCAAGTAAGCTATGATGATCTGGTAATGGTGCATAAAGACAGCAGCGGGCGAATCGTGTTGATCCAGCCCAACACCGTCATGTTAAACAAGATCATGGCTAGCACCGTACTGGAAGTGACCCAATCCATGGGCGGCCAGATGAAGGATGCCACCATAAAAGTACCGTTGGGGCAATTAACCGGTTCAAATCTGCTATCCGGATATGGCCCCAAAATTCAGGTCAGGATAATACCTGTCGGGCAGGTGTATGTCGAAGTAGAGGATAAATTCGAGCAGGCTGGAATCAATCAGACCAGACACCTGATCAACTTCAATATTAGGGCAGTCCTCCAGGTAGCGGTTCCGCTGGTAAAGGAAAACGTTGAAGTGAACACCACTATCCCTCTGGCGGAAACCATTGTGGTAGGGGATGTCCCTCAGACCTATGTGAATATGACCGGTGGCAAAGAGTTAATATATCCTTATATAAAGCAATAGCCCTTATGCCGCCGAAGTATGTTTAATATAAAGATTAACAAAACATCTGACAAAAAAATTGCCGAATGCTTGACAATAATTATTCAGGATGATAATATAAGTCTTGCGCGC
>DHGD01000021.1:4317-5687 GCA_002402575.1 Syntrophomonas sp. UBA4807 | reverse complement strand
AATGAGGCGGGGGGTTATCCCCCGCCTGTTTTCATGCATTACATTTGGTCACATGGCTGCGGCCTTCCGGAAAGCGGGTTAAAAGACAGCCTTTTGCCTGCGCATCGTGTCCATAGAGGTGGTTAGCGGGGGCATTTTACCCACAGGCAACCATGTTAAAAAGGAAAGCCGGTCCGCGCCCCTTTACAGTCTATGTTTTTTCACCCGGCTATTTCTTGATCTCCATTTCCCAGTTGTTCTTGTCATCCACATTCATGGTAATATTGTATCCGCAAGCTCGAGCCAATTTGCAGACATTTTCCCTGGACACCGCACTATCTCCCGTGATCTGTATGGCAGCAACACCCTGGTCAATCAGCTTTTTGGTCTTGACCACCGGAATGGGGCAACTCAAACCTCGCACATCCAGCTTCTCCATCGCGAATCCCCCCTATTCTTCCCGATATGTGTAACCGATTATCAACATTACAACAATACCTGCCACACAGGTGATTTGCCCGAACAGCCCCGGCCCGCCGATAGCGGCTGCAGTTGTCGCGGTGGCCGCCGCCATGGCTGAACTGGCCAGTCCGAAATTGTGGATGAATCCCGCGCCTACTATCATGCCAATAACTACCGCACCGGCATCGGTATCCCCCTGGCCGGACAGAATCAGCTGTCGCAAGGGGCACCCCCCTAAGAGAGTGGCAGTCAGGCCTACCAGGTATAAGCCCAGGAAGTTCCAGATATGATTGCTATGCGCAATTGGCTGGCCTGCAAATCCGGTTTTGAAAAAACCAAAACCGATGTTTAATGCCAGAGCGCCGATGAATACGCCTATAAATCCCAACAATAAGGTATTGTCCTTTATCAAGAAAAAATCTCTTATGCCGCCGCTCAAGCAGAGGCGGCTGCGCTGGGCCAGAATTCCCACTATCAGTCCAGCCCCCAAGCTGAACAGNNCCCGCAGCCGCATTAAATACCGTACCTTTGAGCAACAGATAAAGAAAAAACATCATTAGGGCCGGCATCACCAATCCCCCCAGGGGCGACGCGCTGATTTTGGCGCGGCCCAGGTCGAAGCCCCGCTTGAGGAAAATTACCCCGCTGCCCACTCCGCCAATGAAACCCAAGAGTCCCACCAATGCATTGTAGTCTCCTCCAGCCATGCGCAGAATATCGCGCAGGGGACAGCCTAAAAACACCAAGGCCCCTACCATCATAAAAGCACCCATAAAAAAACGCAGCAGGGTGGCCGAGCCCCCCCTGCTCTTATACTCGCCCGCAAAAAGAGCAGCCAAGAACGCCCCTAAAACCAGCCCGATGATCTCCGGGCGCATATACTGCACCACGGCAGTCTGGTGCAATCCCAAAGCCCCGGCGATGTCGCG
>DHGD01000021.1:0-4224 GCA_002402575.1 Syntrophomonas sp. UBA4807 | reverse complement strand
TTTCCTGTATTCCTTCCCGGCATGGGCATACTAGCACAGATTTTTACATAATCAGAAAAACAAAAAACCTCCGCTGTGCTGAGGCGTGAAATCAGTATTAATATGGGTGTCGGCGGTTTACATGACCGGTGACATTCAGCAAGACTTCTAGTCGGAGCGGCGCTTCAGTTTAAGAGGCAGAGCGGGATCGGTTATAGCGCCGATCTTGACCGCAAAGCTGGTCTTCTTGATAAGGTCCTCGTCGGTAATAAAATGCACATCTAAAAGGCCGTCGGAGCTATAACCGGTTTTTAAATAATTCATCTCCGCCAGAGACTGGCTCCAGCCTTTGAGCCATGCGGCGAGCAGATGGCGCTTGCTCGGCTCGTCATTTATATGGACGAGCAGGTCGATGTCACTTCCCGGGCCGGCGGTGCCGTTGCTGGTGCTGCCGATCACATATAAGGCTTTCACCCCCAACAGTTCCCCATCCAGTTGATCTCCGATACGCTCCGCCATATACATGCGCCACCGCCAGTACCGGTCATCAAAACGGTTATCCTGGGAAACCGGCCAGGGCTCTACCAGGTTCGACCAGTCCGGGCCATCATGCTCAATGCCGCTGACAGCATCTCCCAGATAGGCCAGGGCTTCTCCCAGTTCGGCGTTCATATTGATATGCATAATGCTCCCGCGGCTAACCTCCATCACATCAATGACCCTGATGACCTCTTCTAAGTACTTGTACCGGGGCAAAAGCTGACTGAAGATGCTGGGAGATTTTTTCAGAAATCTCTCATTGAACTTTATGTTTTTGTCGTCTGGATATAAAGGTATATAGCGGATATTGGCCTCCACCAGATCTTGGAAGAAATGCGTGCCGAAAGATAACTCCGGCACATATCCGGACCTTTTGCGGGCAATCTCTATCAAGGCGGCGGTATTACTGATGTCGGCATAAGTGACCTGCACGCCCAATTTGATGTCGCCGCGGCTGCCCCAGCGGCCTGGTCCCATCAGGATAAAACGTCGCCGCGGCAGCATTATATTCAGCATTCCCACCGCTTTGCCCACGTCGGTAAGCTCTTCCAGCCGTTGCAATCGGCTGTAAGCTTCGGGGTCGACATAGACCACATGGGAAATGTTTTGCACCAGCCCGTTACTTATATAGCGTCCGGCGGTGAAAATTATCTTGTTGTTGGGAATGTCGCGGGGCAGCGGCGCAGGCACAGTGTCCTCACCGAATCCCTGGGGACGGCATTGCAAGAGGTAGAAGTCCTCCCCGTCGGAAGCAAATTCTATATCCACCGCTGTTCCCATCTTCTCCTGCAGCACTTGCAGTATCTGCCCCACCTTCCTAACGAAAGGCGTCCTGGTAATAAGCCCTTCGAAATTAATCACCAGATCCTCTTTGTCAAAATCGATCTGAAAAGCATTCAAAGGCTCCACGTAGTTTTCACGGAAGGCCGAAAAGAGGAGATGGGCCGATGGAATCTGCGGTCCATATTCCCTGGCCAGTTCGGCGATAGGAACAGTTTCAAAACAGTTGGTCTCCAGATTAATGACATCCACCTTTTTGGGCGAATAGTATTTGACCTCCTCAGGGACGATGTTGACCCTCAAATCAGGCTGTCCGGGAGCAATCAAAAAGGGGAAATCATCGCTCAGGCGGTCCACCGCCCGGGTGCCCAGCCCCATCACTAAGCGTATTAAGCCGTCTTCGCGCTTAATACGCGGCGACCAGCGAAACTCATTGTTGCTGACCGCCACCCCTGAATAGAGCGGCATGAAATAAGGTCCGATCTTTTTCCCCACCACCTGCTGAATCATGATGCCCATTTCTTCGTGAAAATCCAGCAGTCCGCGCTCGGCCCGGTAGCGGATCGAGTCCGGTCCGTAGACTGAAGCATATACCTCGACAATGGCCCCCGTCAAGGCGTCCAGGCGCTGCTTCTTGCTGCCCCGGTTGGCCAGAAAAAGGCTTTTATATTTGCCGGAAAAGGCCGCCCCCATCTGGTCTTCTAAGAGTGAAGAGCTTCTCACGATGAGGGGGACATCGCCGAAATCATCCAAGGCCATAGCCAGGCTCTTGATGATGCCCTGAGGAAATTGCGCATTCTTGAGCATTTGAATGATATTGGGATAATCCATGCGGATTTCCTGCAAATCTTTGTACTTCTGCTCATTCAGCCCTTCCAGATTGTTATAGTGCAGAAACTCAGTGAGTTCATCGGTGGTTATACACCAGGTGCGGGGTATCTTTACCCCGGCCAGGAGCGGATAGTTGCGGCTTTCGGTTTTTAGAATCTGCTGGGACAGAAACACTCCGGTGCTCTTGCCGCCGATCTTGCCGTGGCTCTCCTCCGGGTATATGAGGCGTTTTACCACATCATAAAAATGACTGATGCCGATATATTGCTTGGCCACACGGATAAAATCCAGGTTGTCGGATAGGAATCTTCTAATCAGGGCAACTTCCAGCCAGCGCTCGGTGGCTGGATAGAGCATATTACTCTCCCCGGCGATATTGCGGTAGCGCTTGATGGCCTCTACGATCTCACTCAGTGAGGTGTCAATGCGGTCTACGGTTTTTATCAGGTCATAGGCTTTCTGTTCCTGAATCCAGCGGTTTAAGCACAGCGAGATTTCCTGGTCACTGAAATGCCGGGAAGCGATTTGAAAGGCTTTCTCACAGATGGTATTCACATTGCCCAGGGGGACTCTGGCACTGGGGTAATTGACCTCCCCACGGCTGAAGGATTCCTGCCACCCGGGACTGAAGTCGTTGAGCAGACTGCCTGCCTCAACCACCCCATTCCAGTAGAGATGGTTGACCATTTTACGGCTTACATGCAACAACAAATCGGGATCAGTGCGCCGCAACAGATCCAGTATCACCGTCCACTCGTACTCTACGTGGCGTTCACTCAAGCCCATGCGGGGACGGTTCCATTCCTGCAAAACCTGTTTCAGGCGGCGGTGAAACAGAGTCTGTCCCACGCGGTCACCTATAGTCTGGATCAGCTTGCGCTCCTTATCCAGGAAGACGCCTTCCTCACTTGACGAGACAGGCTTGGTATAAACCACCTCTAAGCTGCCCACCACAACGTCGTCCGCCTTTATGGGGCAGCTTAAAAGCAGCTTGGATTTGCAGAAACCGGCGGTCTGATAGCTGTGCTGGTCGAATACGATCCGGGCCTCGCAGACCTCGGGGTACTGCCATCCGGAAGGTATGACTTCAACCACCGCAGCAAACATCTCCGCCAGAGAAAGGCGCTGATTGTTGAGTATCTCGTCGACCTGATACAGGCAATTGAGTTCCTTGGCACGCTCTTTGAGGATATGTATGGAGTTTTCGTCTAAAAAGCCGCTGTCCCGCATGGCGCTCCTCTGTCCTGTTGCCTACACCCAACCCCGCATTTTGACCGCCTGGGCAACGCGGTTGATGGATATGATATAAGCGGCGTCGCGCATATATAGATTGTGCTTTTTAGCCAGAGCGCTGACCGCACGAAAGGCTGCCGTCATCTTGGCATCAAGCTTTTCCAGAACCTCTTCTTTCTCCCAGTAGTAATTGGCATTGGACTGTACCTGTTCGAAATAGCTGCAGGTAACCCCGCCAGCGTTGGCCAGAAAGTCAGGAATCATGAAAATGCCCCTCTCCTTGATAACCTCGTCGGCATCGGGAGTGGTTGGCCCGTTGGCCCCTTCCACTATCATTTTTACTCTAGGCTTAATTTTATGTACATTCTCAATAGTGATCTGGTTTTCCAGTGCCGCCGGGAAAAGGATGTCTACATCCTGCTCCAGCCAGGCATCCCCGTCTAAGATCTCACAGCCTATGGCTTGGGCCTTTTCTTTGTCTATACTCCCAAAGACGTCAGTAATAGCCATCAATTGAGCACAGTCCAAACCGTCTTCACATTTGTAGGTATAGGACTTTTTATCGGTATTATCCCAACAAGAAATGGCGATTGTCTTGCCGCCCAGTTTGCAGTACAATTCAGCTGCATACTGTGCCACATTGCCAAATCCCTGGAAGCTGGCGCAGGTGTCTTCAGGCTTGATGCCCATATCTTGCAAAGCTTCACGCACTGTATATACCACACCATACCCGGTGGCTTCGGTGCGGCCCAGAGAACCACCCATGCCCACCGGCTTTCCGGTAATGAAGCCCGGGTATCTGCCGCCATGAATAGTCTCATATTCATCCAGCATCCACAGCATATGCTGGGCGTTGGTCAT
>DHGD01000138.1 GCA_002402575.1 Syntrophomonas sp. UBA4807 | reverse complement strand
TGTTGCGCTTTATTTGACCCATGTGACTTTCTGCTTGAGGTCAGGATCCAGGCGAGGCGGGGCTTTGGGGATAAATTGGGGATAGCCGATGGGGGTTACGGCTACTATTTCTTTATCATCCCCGATGGAGAGCAGTTCCCGCAAAAAGGCCTCTTCCTGTATCGGCCCGGTCATCCAGCAACTCCCCAGGCCTTCGGCACAGGCTGCCAGAAGCAGATTTTCAAACGCGGCACATACTCCCTCCAGATGCATTTTGCGATCCACATCCTTATCCTGCTTAGGGGCCAAGGCTACAATCACCACCGGCGCGCCAAAGAAATTGCGGATGTTGTCCATGTAAGGTCCGCGTTTGTCGGCATCCATGTTTTCCGCCAGGGGCGCATAAATCCCGGCCAGACTTTCGCCCATGGCTTTTACTTTGGCTCCGCTCACCACTACGAACTCCCAGGATTGAGAGTTCATCCCTGACGGAGCCCAGTTCGCGGCGTCAAGAATCCGATACAGGGCATCCTCTGGAACCTGGTCCGGTTTGTACTTGCGAACTGCTCGACGTTTACGAATTACCTCATAGAATTCCATACAGCAAAACCTCCTTACCGCTTATCTTCTGACTTCTTGAGATACCATTTACCAACAATTATGAAGCGCTTGTCTAAAAGCCGGCCTTTATTTCAGGAAATAACGGGCCATAAATCTGCTTCCAGATTTGGTTGGCTTCATAATGGTTCTCTATTAGTTCGTGCTCCACCGCCAGGCAGGCCAGTTTGAAGTCTTCATTGGCAAAGGCCCCAAAATCCTCATCTGAAGGCAGCTCCCGATTGCTGCCCTGGGCATAGTACATAGCCTGGTTTTTTCTGCGTCCGGCCAGATATTCCAGGAAGTCGCGCCCCATGATGCCGTAATACCCAAATGAAGTGTCATTGTTCTCCCATTCCTCCATAAAAGTCACCACCAGGGTATCCAAAAGCATTCCGGATATGGGCACCTTGCGTTCTGCCCGCCAGGCCCGCATCATTTTGGCCAGGTGTTTGGTTTTTCCGTTGTACCGATAGTTGGATTCCTCTAAAACTTCAATTTCCCGAAGTGGGTTGAAGCTTGACCATCCCGTCATATTGTTGAGGTCAGGATAAATGAAGCTCTTTTTAAGCGGGAAAGCTGGGATAATTTCAAATTGCAGCTTGTGCAGCGATGGTATAATAATGTGGCAGTGGTCGGACAATTGCACCATAGGGAAGATGTCTTCAATCAGCTCCCGCACTTCCTCAATCAATACTCGTGGAGCCTTTTGCTGCCAGACTTCCAGCCTTTTTTGCACCCGCGGCGGCAGCTCAAAAAGTATGTTTACATTGGCCACTCCACGAATGGCTGTGCCTCTACCGTAAGAACCTATAAAATTGGAGTTTTTGGTGTCGGAACGGTTGCCCCAATAGTTGTTGTTCAGATGCCTGGTAATGGCCCGAAAGGTGTCGAGTATGAAATCATTGTGTTCGACGGCGAGATTGTCCAGAAACAATTGAAATTTCTCAGCAACAAGGGATGAACCTTTTTTATCCATCTAAGAACCCCCTACCCCTTCGATTTTTACCATTTTATCACAACATAGGGGCTAAATGCAGCATCAGCCTCGCGCTTAGACGAGACTGAAGGTACGCTTGCATCAGTTGGATTATTGGGGGACACTAAGATTTGGGGGAACGGCGGTAAGGAATGGGCACATATTCCACTGAGGGAATCTGCCGTGCCGGCTGCGGAAACAGGTCCATCAATTCATAAATATACTCGGGCAGGTTGCAGTTGACCGGCAATCCCAGCTCTGACAGAGTGGAACAAACCAGGGCAAAATCATGGGTCCAGCGGCCTTCGCTCAATATCTGGGCAACATTACGGGCAGCCTCTTCTTCCAGGCGCGGCATCATGACATCCACAGCTGTCTCAAAAATCTGCTGAGTGGCCTTTTCGGCAACATCAGCCAGGATGATGGTCTGGTCGTCGATTTCCGTAAGCGGCTTCTCCTTTAAGACCCGAATGATAGAACTGGCTGGGTACTGAGCTATTTGCGGGTCTATGGGTCCCAATACCGCATTCTCATCCAACAGTATCTCGTCAGCCGCCAGCGCGATAAGGGTCCCGCCGGACATGGCATAATGGGGAATGATAGCGGTGACCCGGGCAGGGTGTCTTTTTAAGGCCCGGGCGATTTGTTCCGCGGCCAGGGCGATTCCCCCCGGAGTGTGCAGGATAATGTCAATCGGCATGTCGTTAGGAGTGAGTCGAATAGCGCGTAAGACCTTCTCCGAATCCTCCATGTCAATAAAGCGCCTTAGAGGGATCCCTAAAAAACTAAGCGACTCCTGACGGTGAATCAGGGTGATAACCCGGCTCTTGCGCTTCAACTCAATACGACGCAGAAAAGCCAGACGGGAAGACATGATGCGCCGCTGTTTAAGCACCGGTAAAAAGGCCATAAGAAGAAACAACAGCCACAACATAGAGCCTACGTCTATTTGCATGATATCAGCCTCCTATATATGAAAAAAGCCGACAAAAAATCCTCTGGCAATATAATTGTACACTGACATGCTTACAAGTCAAGCCTAAGCCCGAAATTAGGCGATATTCTACAAGATAGCCGACCATTTCATATTGATAGCCCATCATTCCCGCAAAGCCCCCAGTATGGGCTTATACTGGTGTTTGCAGTTTTTGGTTAAAATAATAACATAGAAATACTGTAATGTCCTTGTTTTATAACATTTCACCAACCCTTACCTATTTGCACTATCAGCCGCCAAATGGGCCAAGGGTATTACTATTATTAGGGCAGCCTCATTTCGTGTGGTTAGGCCGGAGGAGGGAAGACGACTAGACGAAGCTAATCCATGATTTGATTAGTATCTACATGTGATTTACAATGTTGTTCAGTATTACTATGAAGGAAGGGGTGTCGACTTGAAAAACCTGACCCAAAGGGGACTGTGGGGTTCCCTGCTCAGCCTACCGGTAATCCTTTCACAACCTGCTCTGGCATTAGCCAGTGAAGCCGACCTAATACTGCCTCAATTTGCCGCAGGCCATGCGAGTTTGCTGGTTTATGGCATACTTATATGCGTTTTAGGTATGGCCTTCGGCTATTACCAGTTCGTAAAAGTCAAAAGCCTCAAGGCTCACCAGTCCATGCTGGATGTGGCCAACATCATCTATGAAACCTGCAAAACCTATCTGCTGCAGCAGGGCAAACTGCTGTTCATACTTTTCCTTTTTATCGCCTTTTGTATAGCCTTCTATTTTGGCTATCTGGGCGAGATGCACCTCAGCTCGGTGCTTTTGATTCTGGGCTGGACGGTTATTGGTATTTTGGGTTCCTATAGCGTGGCCTGGTATGGCATTCGCATGAATACCCTGGCCAACAGCCGCACCGCCTTCTCCTCATTGGAAACCAAACCGCTTAAACTTCTGAACATAGCGCTGGATGCGGGTATGAGCATCGGAGTGCTTTTAGTATGCGTGGAATTGATCATGATGTTGATTATCCTCTTATGGGTCCCTAAAGACCTGGCCGGAGCCAGCCTGATTGGATTTGCCATCGGTGAATCACTGGGAGCCAGCGCCTTGCGTATCGCCGGCGGCATTTTCACTAAGATTGCTGATATCGGCTCAGACCTGATGAAGATCGTTTTCGGGATTAAAGAAGACGACCCCAGAAATCCTGGCGTTATCGCCGACTGCACCGGAGACAATGCCGGTGACAGCGTGGGACCGACTGCCGACGGTTTCGAGACCTACGGGGTTACCGGTGTGGCCCTGGTTACCTTCATCGTTCTGGCGGTGCAGCCTGCCCTGTCGGCCACCCTGATCGCCTGGATATTCATTTTGCGTGTGTTGATGATAATCACCTCCATCACCGCTTTTTACATCAACCGGGCTTACAGCCAGAGCCGTTTCGGAAACAAAGAAGATTTCGACTTTGAGCAGCCTTTGACCAGCCTGGTGTGGATCACCTCCGTACTTTCCATAATAGCCACCTTCGCCGCCAGCTACTTCCTGTTGGGCCCGAATTCCGGCGCTCCGGACGCTCTGTCCTCGTTGTGGGTGGTTTTATCCGCTATAATCAGCATAGGCACTCTGGGTGCGGCATTGATCCCGGAATTCACCAAAATATTTACCAGCCCCAACTCCAATCATGTGGCTGAAGTAGTAAAAGCCTCCCGCGAGGGCGGACCTTCTTTAAACATCCTCTCCGGTTTGGTGGCGGGCAATTTCAGCGCCTTCTGGATTGGCATGGTGTTCTTCACCCTTATGTTCGCGGCTTATTATGCCAGCGGCTATGGGCTGGCAGAGATTATGATCTATCCTTCCATCTTCGCCTTTGGTCTGGTGGCCTTCGGCATGCTGGGCATGGGGCCGGTTACCATCGCTGTTGACAGCTATGGCCCGGTTACTGACAATGCACAGTCTATCTATGAACTTTCCCTGATCGAAGAAATCAAGGATGTTGACAAAGAGATTGATAGCAAATTTGGCTTTAAGCCCGATTTTGAAAAAGCTAAACACTATCTGGAAGCCAATGACGGGGCCGGCAATACCTTCAAGGCCACTGCCAAGCCGGTTTTAATCGGTACCGCCGTGGTCGGCGCCACCACCATGATCTTCTCTCTGATTCTGGTTATCAAGAACGTGTTGGGAGTTGAGCCTGAGCAAATCCTGACCTTGCTCAACCCGTTTACCATCTTCGGTTTCATTGCGGGCGGATGCATAATCTATTGGTTTACCGGAGCTTCCACCCAGGCGGTCACTACCGGGGCTTATCGGGCCGTGGAATATATCAAACAGAATATCCGCCTGGATGAAAACGCTGACCAGAAGGCTTCTATTGAAAAGTCCAAAGAAGTGGTCAAAATCTGTACCCAGTATGCGCAGCAGGGCATGTTCAACATCTTCATCGCCATCTTCTCCTTCACTATCGCCTTTGCCTGCCTGGCGGCGCCAAGAGCCGGGGAGAACGGCAATTTCGCTGTATCTCTGTTCGTATCCTACCTGATCTCCATAGCCGTGTTCGGACTGTTCCAGGCGGTCTTCATGGCCAATGCGGGCGGATGCTGGGACAACGCCAAAAAAGTGGTTGAGGTCGATCTGCAGGAAAAAGGCACCCCCTTGCATGAAGCAACCGTGGTGGGCGATACCGTAGGCGATCCCTTCAAGGACACCTCTTCAGTGGCCATGAACCCGATCATCAAATTTACAACCTTGTTCGGACTGTTGGCCATGGAAATCGCCATTACCGAAGCCTTCAGGGATATTGCTCCCACCGTGGGCCTGGTATTTTTGGCGATAGCCCTGTTCTTTGTATGGCGTTCCTTCTATGGCATGAGAATTCCAGTGAAGCCTTAACTCTCAGGAATAACAAGCGGGGGACTGTCAGTATTGGCAGTCCCTCTTTGTACTTCATACAGTTTAACTCGCAAAGCCGTGGCTTTGTATCGCCGTACTTGAAGGATGGTGACACGCGGTCTACAATATTAGTATCCGGCTAATGGAAAAACATGCTTCAGGAGGGTTAAAAATGAAACTAATGCCAAGGCGTAATAACCGTGTCATAACCGCTGTTTTAGTCTGCCTGCTGTTCCTTGCTCAAAGCATGGTATGTCCAGGGATCTTGTCGGCTGACCAGGCCACTCCGTTTGCAGACGTCAAACCTGACCACTGGGCCTTGAAATATATCGTCAATCTGGCTTCGCGGGGCATAATGACCGGGGATGGTTATGGCAATTTCCGCCCCGACCAGCCCATCACCCAATTGGAGGCAGTGCTTCTGGCGGTGCGCAGCATGGGACAGAGCCAGGCAGTCCTGGCCGTGAACGGGAGCGCAGCGCTGCCGTTTGAAGTCCCAGAATGGGCCAATAGTGGCGTTGTTAAGAAGGAATTACTGTACGCCGTTGATAAAGGCCTTGTGGTGCCTTCACAAAAGGACTTTACCGCCCCAGCTTCGGCTGACCGTGCCTGGATCAGCCAGCTGATGGTTCGTCTGATTGGGAAACAGGCCGAGGTGTACGTTTTGAGCAACACGGCTCCTGATTTTACAGATGCCGACCAGATACCGTCCTGGTCGATCGGCTATGTAAATACTGCGCTCAAATACCGTCTAATCTCCAAATTCCCTGATGGCAGTTTCAAGCCCCAGCAGCTGGTGACCCGTGCTCAGACCGCCACCCTGTTGACCCGCGCCGAGCCTTATTTGACACCAGCAGCGGATCAGGTTGAAGGCCCGGTGACCGCACTTTCACAGAGCACCATCGGCCTGCAGGTTGGCGACGCCATAATGGGGTACACCATCACTGCCGACAGCTACCTGTTTGATGGCGAAGACCGGCGCTGCAACTGGACTGCTTTGAAATTAGGGGATTATGTGAAACTGGTGGTAGATGGTTCCAAAATAGAATATCTGGCCGTATCGGAAAAACCAGCCGTGGCGGTCACCCCTCAGCCGCAGCCGCCGGTGGTGGAGCCAGCCGGGCCGGAGACATTCAACAAAAGCGGACTGGTCTATCTGGTCTCGGCCAAGAAGCGCCTGTTGGTATTGTCCACTGGTGGACAGCCTCTAGCCTACCTGGTTTCCACCGCTGCGCTAATCGATGTGCCGGGAAAGCCTGATGCCACCCTGGCCGACGTAGAGGACAATGACTATGTCAGCCTGACCATATCCAACGGTATCATAACGGCTGTCAAAGTGCAGTAATTAAGATCCTTCTGCAGAACGCCATTCAGCTTTATTGTCTAAATGTGGAAAAGAATATAAACCGCTTGCGCAATGCAAGGGCGGCATCGGCAAATCACCGCAGCCGCCTACTTTTTTCGGCGCCGGCTAGCATAGGCCTGCAGGTGAGATGCGAATTATTACTTCATCCGGCTCACAAAAAATGTTTTCACCGGGTTTAGCTTGTCTCGAAATAGTGTATAATAAATGCAAATCATTCCTATTCTTATTGGAGGCATTAATGTGAATAGTATTGACTGGGATCAAGCTCTAAGGGGGCTGGGAAAAAAATCAACTCCTCAGCGCAAGGCCCTTCTGACCGCCCTTGCTCTGCAAGATAAGCCTGCTTCAGTAGAAGATATTTTTGTAGAGGTGCGTGATCACCACAAGACCAGCCTTTCCACGGTGTATCGCAATCTGGAATGGTTGTTCGCGCAGGGGCTGATTAACAAACAGGGCTTCCCCGGGGAAAAGGCCCGCTACAGCCTGAAAAGAGAACACCACGAACATACCCTGGTTTGCATCGACTGCCAGAAGATAGTCGCGATAACCGGCTGTCCGCTGGACAGCTATGCCGCCGAAGTGGGCCGGCGCGAGAATTTCGTGGTCGTGGACCATCGCATGGAGATGTATGGCTATTGCCAGCAATGCAGCCATACCAGGGGGAGGGTTTGAAAGTGAAAAAAATCATCGCCAACCTGATGATTATAGGGCTCTTGTTAACGCTTAGCGGCTGTGGGGCCATCCCCCTGACGGCTGAAAAAACCACCAGCCAGAGTCCGGCAACAGGGGATTATCACATCGTAACCTCATTTTATCCCTTGTATATCATGCTGCTCAACCTCAGTCAGAATATTGAAGGGGTCACGGTTACCAATCTGACCCGCAATGAAACCGGATGTTTACATGATTACCAGTTAACCCCCGGCGATATGCAGAAGCTGCAGGGGGCAAATGTCCTGGTTATCAACGGGGCCGGCATGGAATCTTTCATGGACAAAATAACCGCTCAATATCCTGACATTCCGGTAGTGGACGCCACCCTTGGCCTGCAATTGATCGAACATGACGGCGAAGCCAACCCCCACTTATGGGTGAGCATCAGCGGGGCGATTCAGCAAGTTGACAATATCAGCCGGCAATTGGCAGCCCTCGACCCGGCTCATGCTGAAGGCTATCTTAAAAACAGCCAGACCTATATAGGCCAATTACAGCAACTTGAGACTGAGATGCATCAAGCTTTGGACAGCGCTCCTAACCGAAACATCGTCACTTTTCATGAGGCTTTTGCCTATTTTGCCAGTGAATTTAACCTGGAAGTGGTGGCGGTGGTGGAAAGGGAACCTGGATCTGAGCCCAGCGCAGGCGAACTGGCGCAACTAATCGAGGATATCAAGGCAAAACAAGCTGCGGCAGTGTTTACCGAGCCGCAGTACCCTCCCGATGTGGCGGAGACCATCTCTCGTGAGAGCGGGGTGGCTGTTTATGCCCTCGATCCAGCAGTGAGCGGCCCCGAAGATGCCGGCGCCTATCTGCGTATTATGCTGCAGAACCTGCAGGTCTTAAGGGAGGCTTTATACCGATGAAATCAGCTTCAGTGCCGCCCTGCGGTTCCGCCTGCGGGCTGTGCGTCACCGAAATCAGCCATTTCAGCGTCATGATTCGTGGCAAATCCATACTTAACGACATTAATCTGCAGATCCACTGCGGGCAGCTTACCGCCCTGGTAGGGCCCAACGGGGCGGGCAAATCGACACTGTTTAAGGCCATATTGGGCGAGATCCCCCACGAGGGCCGACTGCAATTTCTGGACAGTGAGGGCAATCGCAGTGCCAAACCTAGAATAGGTTATGTTCCCCAGCGTCTCAATTTCGACCCCAATTCACCCATAACCGTCAAAGACCTTTTGGTGAGCGCCCTGGGGCAGGTGCCGGCCTTGCTGGGAGGATCACGCCGCACTCTGCGTATTGCCGGGCAGGCGCTGGATAGGGTAGAAGCTCAGCATCTTATAAACCGCCGTCTGGGGGCGCTGTCCGGGGGGGAATTGCAGCGCGTCTTGCTGGCTCTGGCCTTGGAACCGGTTCCTGACCTCCTGCTTTTGGACGAACCCATCTCGGGGGTTGATTTTAAGGGCATGCAATGTTTCTATCAAATCGTGGCTGAACTCAGGCAGCAGTATGACCTGTCGGTGATGCTAGTCTCCCATGACCTGAACGCCGTGGCCGACTATGCGGACAGAGTTGTGCTCTTGAACCATGTAATTCTCTGCGACGGCACACCGCAGGAAGTTATGAGACATCCTCTTTTTGAGGCAACCCTGGGCAGGTTGGAGCATCAGTTTATATAGGAATCAAAGCAGGATAGTTTCTGGGAAGGATATTCTTATGTACGAGTATATCACCGCTTTAATCAGTCAACTGCCTTTTTCATGGGCACAATATGCTTTCATGCAAAACGCCCTCTTAGCGGTAATAGTTGTAGTGCCACTATTTTCCCTCTTGGGAGCCATGGTGGTAAACAATCAAATGGCGTTTTTTTCAGACACCCTGGGGCATTCGGCCTTAACCGGCATCGCCATTGGAGTTCTGGCAGGGGTTCAGAATCCAACCTGGTCTATGTTAATTTTTGCAATTTTTATCGCTCTCATAGTTACGGTAATAAAGGATAGAACCGGTTCTTCAGCCGATACCATTATCGGAGCGGTTTCAGCCACCGCAGTAGCACTGGGGATTGTCATCCTGTCCAAAGGCGGCGGTTTCGCCCGTTACAGCCGTTACTTGGTGGGGGATTTATTGAGCATACGCCCCGATGAGGTGGCGGCATTGAGCCTGGTGCTGGTAGCAGTCCTGGTAATATGGTACATAATCTTCAATAAACTTCTGCTTGTGAGCATCAATTCTTCCCTGGCCGGAAGCCGCGGCTTTCGGGTGAAGCTGGTGGAATCCTGCTTTGCTATTTCCCTGGCCCTGGTGGTCACCTTTACCATACAATGGATTGGGATTCTGATCATCAATGCGCTCCTGGTACTGCCAGCCGCGGCGGCACGCAATGTTGCCACCGGAATGAAGTCCTACCATCTGTGGGTATTATTTATCACCGCAGTGTGCGGGATCAGCGGGTTGATCCTGTCTTATTACTGGGACACCGCCACCGGGGCCACTATAGTATTGTTGACGGCCCTGGGGTATGTTTTCACCCTCTTGTTAAAACAGCCCAACCGCCTTTAGCGGGTTTTTATGCGCTGTTCGGGCAGATCAAGCAAAGCGCGCCCCCCATACCCGGCAGTTGTTTTAAGGACCTGTTGGGGGGCGAATTATGAGGATGAGCTGTCACGCATAACTGCTTTTGGAGAGAAACATCATTGGCCGTGCAGCGCTTATGCCACTTGAATTTTCATTTTATCGTCCTTTTTTGATTATCTTAAAACACTCGCAGTATTTCCCTTTGCGGGTCATTACCCCGCGGTAACGGTTTAAGCCCGCGATGGCCTCATGATAGTCGCGGTTTTCGATTTGTGACTGGTGAACTGCCACAGCCTGCAGTTTCTTTTGCATCTGCTGGCTTATATCTTCTACATAGGTGATGTTCTGCAACGGGGTCCATACTTCATAACACAAGACATCCCTAACCAGCCAGGGTTTGCCGGTAATGTCCTGCAAAAAGGCGCTCTTGGCCCTTTCGATTGCTTCCAGGACGATCTCGTTGGTGGCGATATGGTCTTTGTGGCCATCATTCTTATGAGGAACATATACGATATCGGGTTGCTTGAGGCGGATTAAATTAACTACCGGAATCAGGGTGTCTTTGTTATAGGTCAGATAACCATCTTCATAGCGCAGGAATATCACATCACTGGTCCCCAGCAGAAGTGAGGCCTGCCGGGCTTCGTCCTCCCTGATCCCGGCCAATTCCGCTTTAGAGTAACGAATGTTGCCGGCTTCTCCGGAGGTGAGATAAACCACCGTTACCTGGTGGTTCATTTGGGCGTGTTTTATGATGCTTCCGCCGCATCCTAGAACGTCATCATCAGGATGCGGGGAGAAGACCAGTACATTCATGTCATGCCTCCTGACAGTATGCTGACGCCTCACCACTGGTTATTTGTTTTAAAAGCCTTGCCGTTAATAATGGGGCGGCAGTCATTGGTGGAGATATTTCAGGTATTCTGCCGAAAGAGGGCGCAGAGAAGGGTTCAATTCCTGGCTCTTTATATTGTATGGATACACCTTAAAGGTAAGACCTGCTAATATGTGGTTTCTAAGCCAATAAGCGTCACAGTTTTCGTCCCCGGAATCATTGATATAAAAAGTATCTGGTTTTGAACGGGCTAATTATGGGATAATATGAGGAATAATTCCAATGCCAGGAACAGAAGGCGGAGAAGATTATGAATTGCGAGACTGCCATTATTGAAAAACTGGACCGGCTAAAGGCCAGAATCAAGCCTTACCGGAGCGTATTGGTGGCTTATTCGGGCGGAGTGGACAGCACTTTGCTCTTGTCGGTGTCAGCCCAGGTTCTGGGCTCAGAGGTGACAGCAGTCACGGTCAGACATATGGCCCACAGTGATGAGGAAATGTTGGCAGCCCGGCAATTGACCCAAGCCCTGGGTGTCAGGCATCATATACTAGACGCCTCCGCTGCCTGCCGGCCTCTATTTAATCAGAATGATGCCGAGCGCTGTTATCTCTGCAAGCGGCTAATATTTGAAATGCTGCTGGCTGAGGCAGGCCGATATGATATTGAAGCTGTATTGGACGGATCACATACAGAGGATTTAACCGAGGAACGTCCCGGAATGAGAGCCCTGGCTGAATTGGGCATAGCCATGCCACTTAGGGAAGCCGGCCTCAATAAACGAGATATCCGCCTTATCTCTAAATACTTAAGCCTGCCAACTTACAATAAACCGGCCCGGCCTTGCCTGGCAACCCGTTTTCCGCCGGGGGAAGCCATAGACGACAGTAAGCTGCAAATGGTTCAAAAAGCCGAAACTTATCTGGCCGGGTTGGGTATTGAAGACTGCCGGGTGAGGTACCGCGACGGTGAGGCTCGCATCGAAACCACCCGGGCGGGACTAAGTATTCTCCTTGACATGGGGATATTGACAGGTTTGGATGAAACCCTGTCCGCAATTGGATTTTCCGGTATTCTCCTGGACCTAAAAGGTCGCCGGGGCCAATAATTTAAGTTGTCTGATTAACCTGATTTGATCACCTCAAATACCGTAAAAGGAGGAAAAGATGGATCAAGATCGTATCGCTCGGCTTTTGGTGGACTTCCAACAAGGGCTGATATCTCTGCCGGAGGTCCTGGACAAGCTGCGCTATCTTCCTTTTGAGGATCTGGGCTATGCCATGATCGATCACCACCGCGCTCTGCGCCAGGGCAATCCCGAGGTTGTTTTTGCCGAGGGCAAAACCCCCCGGCAGATTGAAGGCATCATCAATGCCCTCTATAATCAGGGCAATAACATACTGGCCACTCGTCTCAGCGCGGAGAAATATGAATACTTGAAAGATAGCTGGCCGGGAATGGAATACCACCCTCAGAGCATGGTCCTGGTGATCCGCCAGAAGGAGGTCGAAGCTGGCCCTGGTCTGATTGTGGTTGCCACCGCAGGCACTTCTGATATCGGAGTGGCAGAAGAAGCTGCCCGTACGGCAGAAATTATGGGCAGCAGGGTGGATCGTCTCTACGATGTGGGGGTGGCCGGTATTCACCGCCTGCTGGCCCACCGCAACCGACTGCAGGAAGCGGACGTAATAATCGCAGTGGCCGGTATGGAAGGCGCTTTGCCCAGCATAGCGGCCGGTTTAACCGATAAACCAGTGCTGGCGGTTCCCACCAGCATTGGCTATGGCGCCAGTTTTGCCGGGCTGAGCGCGCTTTTAGCCATGCTCAACAGTTGTGCCAGCGGGGTGGCGGTGTTCAATATTGACAATGGTTTTGGAGCAGGGTATTTTGCCAGCCGGCTGGTAAGACAAATGAATAAATATCGGCCGGATAAACACAAAGCAGGGGATTGAGATGAGTAAGATACTATATTTTGACTGTTTTGCGGGGATCTCGGGGGATATGACCCTGGGAGCCCTGCTGGATGCGGGAGCCGACCTGGGCTACCTGCAGGACCAGCTGAGCCAACTGAATCTAGGCGATGTTGAGATAAAAGCGCGAAAAACCACCCGCCGCGGTATTGCCGCTACCGATGTGCAGGTCGACTGGCCGGGAAAAGCGGAATCACACCAGAGCCATGCCGCCGCTGACGCTGAGGATTATCATACCGTCTCCTCATCCCGCCGTCAGCATCATCATCCCCATAGGCAGAATGAAGCAACAGCTCAAGGCGGGGCAACGCGCCCACCGGTTCATCTTCCCAACCGCAATCCAGTCGATATTGAAGCCTTAATCAGCAAAAGCCCATTGAGCGAGCGGGTCAAAACCGTCAGCCTGAAAATCTTTCAGCGCCTGGCCCAGGCCGAGGCTCAGGTCCATGGCCGGAGCATCGAAGAAGTCCATTTTCATGAAGTGGGCGCGGTCGATTCAATAGTGGATATCGTGGGCACCGCGGTATGCCTGGATTATCTTGGAATCGACCGTATCTATTCCTCACCGTTGCATTTGGGCGGCGGATTCCTGCAATGCGCTCATGGCACCCTGCCGGCGGAAGCACCTGCCACCATGGCTATGTTGGGAGGGGTGCCAGTGTATTCTACCGGCATCAGGCACGAAATGGTCACTCCTACGGGAGCGGCGATTATAACCTCTTTGGCCGAGAGCTTTGTCCCTCTGCCAGAGACGGTGGTGGAGCGGGTAGGATACGGGGCAGGGGATAGAGAATTGGAGATCCCCAATCTTCTCCGAGTAATACTGGCAGAGGAATCTACTCCAGCACTGCTGCTTCTGGAAAGCAACATCGACGATATGAACCCCCAGGTCTACTCCCATCTCTTTCCGCTGCTGTTTGAAGAAGGGGCGGCGGATGTATATCTGATCCCGGCAATTATGAAAAAAAACCGCCCCGGAGCAATTCTCTGCGTTTTATGCCCCGTCACTGCAGCCGACCGGCTGGAGCAGGTTATTTTTCTAGAAACTACTACTTTGGGCATCCGCCGGGCGCCGGTTACCCGCAGCAGCCTGCAGCGCGAGATACGTCAGGTAGAAACCCCCTGGGGACAGGTGCGGATAAAAGTGGCCTTCCGTGATGGTCGGGTTTTGAAGTTGGCCGCGGAGTTTGATGACTGCAGCCGGATCGCCCGGGAGCGGCGGCTGCCCTTGCAGGAAGTGATGCGGACGGCGGTCCGGGTCGCTGAACAATCTCTGCTGCCTGATCGGTAGACTGGCATAATTTAGCGATAATAGAGGTAGAGAGCGCCGCTGATAACGTAGATAGCCACCACCGCTATGTAGGTCCATTTGCGTATTTTTTCGAGCCTGGCGGTCTTCTTTATAGCTTTATCGATGCGGGCTTCGTCACGGCGGCGCTTTAACTCCACTTCCTCAGGGGTCAAGACCCGCTGCTCCCTTGCCTGTTTTTCTTTTTCCCAGACCTGTTTCTGCTCTGGCGACAGTGTCATAGTCCATTCTCCCTCCGTACTGCCAATGCGGGTGCTACTATCTATATTAACCGTTCTCACCCATAGCCCTCAAGTCAAACCGGTCTAAACAACTGATACTCATTTTCAATTTTTAAAATAATTTGACAACAACCTCTGTACCCAATATAATTAATATTTGGGTGCATTAATATGCTCGATAATAGCGGTAAACTAAGCTGCACTTTTTCGGCATCACTTAGAGTAATGCCGTTAATTTTTTGTCATGAAGGAGAGTATCAGGCCCAATGTTAGAAAAGCTTAGAAATATCGGCATCATAGCTCATATTGACGCCGGCAAAACTACAACCACAGAGAGAATTCTGTATTATACCGGCTTGACCCATAAGATGGGTGAAACCCACAATGGTGAAAGTGTAATGGATTATCTGCCTGCGGAAAAAGAACGCGGCATAACGGTCACCTCTGCAGCAGTACGCTGTTTATGGAACAACTGCCAGATAAACATAATAGATACACCCGGGCATGTGGACTTTACAGCCGAGGTGGAACGGAGCCTGCGCATCCTGGATGGCGCGGTTGTGTTGTTCTGCGCCAAAGGCGGGGTGGAACCACAGTCCGAAACCGTATGGCGGCAGGCCGATAAATATCATGTGCCTAGAATCGCCTATATTAACAAGATGGATGCCGTCGGGGCTGATTTCTGTTCAGTGGTCAATCAGATCAAACAGCGCCTGGGTGCCAATCCTCTGGTGATAAATCTGCCGGTTATCCAAGAAGATACTTTCACCGGAGTTATCGACCTTATCGAAATGAGATATTATACCTTCTGTGGTCCCAGCGGGGATCAGATAGAGTGCCAGGATATCCCTCAAGACAGCATGGATTTTGCTCTGCATTGGCAGACGGCGATGCTGGAGAGTCTTGCCGAAAGCGATGAAACCCTCTTGGATCTTTATGTGGCCAACGAGGTGCTCCCGGTAGACCTCTTGCTCCAGGTCATTCGCCGCAACACCATCAGCGGGGAGATGGTGCCGGTATTGTGCGGCAGCTCATACCGCAATATCGGGGTTCAAAAACTCCTCGACGCGGTGGTCGATTTTCTGCCTTCACCGTTGGATGTGCCTCCAGTTGAGGCTATTTGCCAGGGCAGCGATTCCGTCATGGATATAATCCCCGATTCCCAAGGTGAGCTGGCGGCACTGGTGTTTAAGATTGTGAGCGACCGGCATGTCGGCAAACTGGCCTTTGCCAGAGTTTACTCCGGCAGCATAGACTCCGGCAGCTATGTTTTTAACAGCAGCCGTGGCAGCAAAGAGCGGGTAGGACGCCTGGTGCGTATGCATGCCAACCACCGCGAAGAGATCGGCCGGATCGAAGCCGGAGACATAGTGGCTTTGATCGGCTTGAAAGATGTGAACACCGGCGATACTCTATGCCGCGAAGGGCAGCATTTCTTGCTGGAATCCATTGAATTTCCGGAACCGGTTATACAAATTTCCATTGAGCCCAAAAACCAGAGTGATCAAAGCCGTATCATGGAGGCCTTGATGAGAATAGCCGCCGAAGACCCAACTTTTAAGCTTTCCTATAACAAAGAAACCGGACAGACTTTGATCGCCGGCATGGGGGAATTGCATCTGGAGATCATCGCTGACCGTCTTTCCAAAGAATTTAAGGTCAACTTTAACATCGGCAAACCGGAAGTGGCATATAAAGAAACCATTACCCAGGCCGCCGAACAGACCACCCGTTATGTCAAACAGACTGGTGGCAAAGGGCAATTTGCCCATCTGGTGTTGCGCCTCGAGCCTGCTGAAGGCTTTGAATTTGTCAATAAAATCGTAGGCGGGGCTATACCCCGCGAGTATATCCCGGCAGTGGAATCGGGCATCAAGCAGGCCCTGAGAGAAGGCGTGTTAAAAGGTTATCCGGTAGTCAACGTCAAGGCCACCCTTTTAGACGGGTCGTTCCACGAAGTTGACTCCTCGGAGATGGCTTTTCGCACCGCGGCCATGCTCGCTGCCAGGGACTGCATGCGTAAAGCTGGGCCGCAATTGTTGGAACCAATCATGCGGCTCGAAATAACTGCGCCGGAGGAGTTCACCGGCAATATCATCAGCAATATCAGCAATCGCCGCGGTCGTCTGCAATCCATGGACACCGTCAACAATACTCAAATCATTCGGGGCTGCGTGCCTTTGGCGGAGATGTTCGGTTATTCCACCATCCTGCGGTCTCTGACCCAAGGCCGCGGCGGATTTTCCATGGAGTTCTCTCACTACGAGGACTTCCACATCGCATCATAGTTAAAAAAGGAGCGGAATTGTCCGCTCCTTTTTTTGTGGTCTTCATTATCCTGAATGTGTATTGTTTTCCTTAACCCGATCTCCGACCCGGGCTACAGTTTGCCAATAGCCTCCTGCAGCGTGTTTAAATTTGGACAAGAGAATGAGGCCTGACAGTATTTGCTGTAAACCTGCATGCGGCTGTCGCCCTGCCCCCAGCTGCTTTCCGGTTCGGGGTTGAACCAGTATATCTTGCGGCATCGAGTCTTGATCTGCTGCAGGGCTTGAATCTCATCATTAAACCAGTTGTTGCGGGCGTCCCCGAATATCAGCACGGTGGTTTTGTGATTGAGCGAGCTGCTGTAGCGTCTCATAAAACCGGTAAAGGTTTTGCCGTAATTGGTGTAGCCGCGGCTGGAGATGAGCCGTGCCTTGCGAAGCACCGTAGTCCTCAGTGTCAAGGGATCACCGCTGCTCAGCCAGGGGGTTATCTCATCCACTTCCTCTATGAACCCAAAGGTACGCAGCTGGCGCATGAAGCGCTGCATCGAGGCCAGCATGGCCAGGGCGAAGCAACTGAAGGTCATGACCGATCCGGAAACGTCGCAAATGGCTACAATAACCGGTTTCTCCCGGCGCCGCTTAACAGTCATGATATTAAGCGGCATTCCGCCGGTCGCCATGCTTTTACGCATGGTGCTGCGGTAGTTGATGGCGGAATTGTCATCGCGGCGGTTCTTCTTTATCATCTTGGAAGCTAGTCGGCGGGAGATAAGAGGGAACAGAGCCTCCATCTTTTGTACATCCTCCAGACTGGCCAGACTGAGGGTTTCATCCAGGGGATTGCGCAGGGCCTGGGAGAGGCCGCCGCGCAGTGAAGCCATGCCGTGTATGGGCAGGGCATCCGGCGCCATGGCGGCAGTCTCGGCGCGAGGCAGGGGCGCGGGCAGTGCCTGCTCAGGCTGCCTTCCGGCCAATATTTCGGGCCCGGAGGAAAAATAGCGGTAATAAACACTGTTGAAAGCGGCCTCAAAACTGTAATCTTTAATCAGGGTGCTGTAGAGGGTTATATAGAAGCAGTCCGGGTTGAGCCAGTCAATCAAAAGCAAGGCCTGACAGCAGTCACGGGTCTGGCTGGTGGTGACCGGAATGCCTTCCCGCCTCAGGTCGCCAAAAAATCCCTGTAAATTATTTAGAAAATTCATATGTCACCTCCTGGATATGCGGCATAACTCTGATGCCTCCTGTCACCAGGCGCGGTTGTTGACCGGGCGTGGCTGGAAATTAAGATCATTACGGGCATAGATCATGCCCTCCAGTTTCTCCAGGTCTTCACGATGCTTGACCAGTACGTTTAAGGTCTGCAGAGCGACTGCATGATCGAGGTCATCCAGGCCCAATTCAATGATGGCCATGGCCCAGTCGATAGTTTCCGCGATACTGGGCGCTTTTTTCAGGTCCACCTGACGAATGCGGTGAGCCACTGTGGCGATTTTTTCGGCCAGCTGATCGGTAAGTCCCGGCACTTTGAGGCGCAATATCTGTTCTTCCAGGTCCAGGGTGGGGAAGTTGAGATGCAGGTAAAGACAGCGTCGTTTTAAAGCCTCGGATAACTCGCGGGTAGCGTTGGAGGTAAGAAACACGTAAGGCATATGTATGGCTTTGACTGTGCCCAGTTCAGGTATAGACATCTGGAATTCTGACAGCAATTCCAGGAGCATGGCCTCGAATTCAAAATCGACTTTGTCAATCTCATCTATTAACAATACCGTGGGCTGGCTGGAACTGATGGCCTGCAGCAGCGGCCTGCGCAACAGATATTGTTCCGAGAAAATATCCTGCTCCACATCCCGGGGATCGACATTGTGACTGCCCACAGCCTGAATGTGCAGCAACTGCCGTTTATAGTTCCATTCATACAAGGCTTTGGCCTCGTCTATACCATCATAGCATTGCAGCCTTACCAGAGGCAGATTCTTCATCACGCTGAACGCCTGGGCTACCCCGGTTTTTCCCACCCCTGCGGGGCCTTCTACCAAAATAGGTTTGTGCAGAGCTTCGCCCAGATAGAGCACCGTGGCGGTGCGGTCGTCGCAGATATAACCGGCCTTAAACATTCCCTCCCGCAGGCCATTGATCTTATCCTGCATTACTATTTCCCTCCCATCAATTGATCTATGCTCCGCAGCTGTAATTTAGTCCTATCTATCAGATCAGCGCTAATATGGCAGCTGGGTTCTACTAGATTCTCCATCCACATCGGCATCTACAACTATGCTGTTGCCAGCCACGAACAACGGGCCTTTTACCAGGCCTTGCGGTATATGGACCGAATCACCGTGGCGGGTATCGACTGCCATTGCCAATGGGGTCAGCATAACACAGATAAGCAATCAGCCGCTACCAGTTCTATCCATCTTCTTCTGTCAAGCATTATAAAATCACCTTCATTTACTAGATGGGCAAAGTAGAATCAACTCTTTAGGAGCATTATACTCCATTAGTGGCGGCTTACACCGAATAAAGCCACGCTTAGCTGGTGCAACGTCAATCAGAAGGTGACATCGGTCTCCTGCAGCACGGCGGATTTCTGACCTGCGGGCTCCGCCGCTCGCAACTACTTTAATTGCCGCCCCGACGGAATTTGTCCTTATGAGCACTGACCTGACAAGGTGCAGCCTTTTGCGAAGGTGGGGACGGTTTAACCCGCCTATGTTTGTGAAGGCGGGCTTCATCGTCTTTCTGCTTCTTGCCACTTGGCCCCTGCAGCAGATCCCGTTGTTGGCGGCGCTCTTGCGCACTTCTGGGTACATAAACCTTTTCCAGAGTGAAAGGGTTAAGCCCCGTGTAGTACATGCTGGTCGAAACTGTCATAGGCAGAGGAGTGAAATTCTGCACCTGTTCAGGTTTATGCCGCATATGCCGGCCAACATAACTAGCCAACTCCCGGCTTTCTGCCAGACCACAGCCGGGATGGGCGCTGATCAGATAGGGGATAAGGTATTGCTCTTTGCCCAGTTGGCGGTTTACTCTGGCAAAGCTTTCCACAAATTTAAGGTAGGCGGTGTGGTCCGGTTTGCCCATTAAAGCGGTGACTTTTTCAGCCACATGTTCCGGAGCCACTTTCAACTGACCACCTACATGGTGCTTGCACAACTCATACAGATATGATCCCGAAGTGTCCTGGAGTATCAAATCATAGCGCACCCCGGAGGCTACGCGAATATTTTTCAATCCCTTGATCTGGCGCATCTGGCGCCAAAGTCGTACTGATGGAGAATGGTCGGTGTCGAGCTTGGGACAGGGGGCTGGTATCAGGCAGCTTGTTCTCTTGCAGCGCTGACAGCGCTTGGTCTCTTTACCCGCCAAGCCGTACATATTGGCCGACGGGCCGCCCACATCAAGTACGCTGCCCTTAAAATCAGGGTGTCTGCTAAATGAACGGGCCTCTGCGAGCAGTGAATCCTGACTGCGATTCTGGATGAATTTGCCTTGATGCAGCCCGATGGAACAAAAATGGCAGCCCCCGAAGCAGCCGCGGTGGGTCAATATGGAAAACCGCACTGATTGCAGGGCGGGGACGCCGCCCTGAGATTCATAAACCGGATGGCTTAGGCGCTGATAGGGCAGATCATAAATCTCATCCATCTCGGCGCTTTTCAAGGGATATACGGGCGGATTGACAATCACCCAGCGATCGCCATGCTGTTGCGCCAGAGCGGGCGCCAGGTAAGGATTGCTGTTTTGCATGATCATTTTTGTCAGCTGTGAAAATTTTACCGGGTCCGAAGCGGCTTCTTCATAGGAAGGCAGTATCAATGCCTCCTCTGGCGGTACAGCGGCCACATAACAACTTCCCCTTACCCTGTGCAAAGCCTGCCTGCCGCATCCCTGTGCTAATATTTGGGCCGACTCTAAAAGAGACTTTTCTCCCATTCCATAAATAAGCAGTTCAGCTTTGCTGTCCAACAACATGGAGCGCCGCACCTGATCGCTCCAGTAATCATAATGAGCCAGGCGGCGCATGCTAGCCTCAACTCCGCCTATAATCACCGGCACTCCGGGAAAAGCCTCGTGCAGCCGGTTGGTGTAGACGATGGTAGCCCGGTCCGGGCGCAGTCCGGCCTTTGCCCCAGGTGAATACACATCCTGACGGCGGCGTTTCTTGTCTGCTGTATAATGGTTGACCATAGAATCAAGATTGCCTGCCGAGACTCCAAAAAAAAGCCGTGGAGCACCCAAGCGCACGAAATCAACCGTGCTTTTCCAATCAGGCTGAGCAATAACGCCCACCTTGTAGCCATGGTGTTCCAGATATCTGCCCAGCAAGGCTGCAGCCCAGGCAGGGTGGTCCACATAGGCGTCCCCGCTAACCAGGATTATGTCCAGCTGCTTCCACCCTCGATCATTCATATCATCCCGGCTTACAGGTAAGAAGTCCATTTAATGCTCCTTTTTACACTTGTGTTTTTTAAACCAGTATGGCAGCATTTAAGGCAAAAATCCAGCCTTCGAGCTGCCAGTATGCTCCAGCCCGGGTATTTAATTACAAGGCATCGTTGTTTACACATTACCATTATTTTCATTCACTGTGCTATC
>DHGD01000168.1 GCA_002402575.1 Syntrophomonas sp. UBA4807 | reverse complement strand
AAGAGGTCCTGCAGAAGTACCTGCGCGGAGAGCAACGCGACAGCAATGTCAGCTGCGAGCACCATGGTGAAAACCATCACCACCTTCACTAAGGCGGATGCCGACTAAGATGGATGGTTCGAAGGCGGGGGCTTAAAGCCCCCTTTAGCATGTAATCATATGGCCCGTCTGAGCGGCAAGGCGCGGGCTTGGTCGCGCAGATTAAGCCGCATTTTATTTGAGCAGTACTTATCAGCCGCCACTTCGTATTAACGGTGGCACAGCAGGTATTACCGGGCTAACAGGTTTTATGTTAATATTAAAGCGTATTTCCATTATTATGAAGCCGCCTTCGAATGCCTACCCGAAGAAGCGGTACCAGAGAGCCCCCTTAAAAAAAACGGGGCGTTAACGGAGGAGAATTACTATGATTGAGCAAGTCCTTCCCAATATTTTTTTAATTAAGATACCTTTGCCCGAAAATCCGCTGCGAATCTTGAACTCATACCTCATCAAAGACCCCGACAGAAATCTCCTCATTGACACTGGCTTCAATCTGGAGGCCTGCCAGGTTGCCATGGACAAGGCCCTTTTTGATTTGGGCGTAAGTATGAAGGAGACCGACCTGTTTATCACCCATTTGCATACCGACCATTCCGGTCTGGTTCAGCATCTCTTTCGTCCCGGCGACACCGTGTGGATGGGTAAGGATGACGCCTTGGTATTTGAAGCCAATATGCGGGAAAACGTGTTTATCAATACGGCGGGTCAGCTTCTGCAGCGCAGCGGTCTGCTCTTGGATGGCGCTCCCAACTGTCCCCAGGAAGAGGCGACGGCCAAATATGCGGATCGCGCCTGTGTTCCTATAACTGTGGTCCTTGACGGAGACATCCTGTCAAAAGGAGGCTATACCTGGCGGGCTGTCGCCACTCCAGGGCATACCGCCGGTCATATGTGCCTTTATGAAGCTGAACATAAAATCCTTATCGCCGGCGACCATATCCTGGATAAAATCACCCCCAACATCGGGCTGTGGAGTTTTCAATATGATCCCTTGGGCCAATACCTGCCCAGTCTGGATAAAATAGCGGCTTTGGATGTTGAATTGGTCCTGCCGGGGCATCGCAATCTCATCACCGATATGCGGGGAAGGATAAGAGAGATTAAAGAGCACCATGGCCGCCGGCTGCAGGACGTATTGCAGGCCCTGGGGGAAGATAAGAAGACCACCGTTCAGGTGGCCCGGCGCATACCATGGGATTTGAGCTATAAGCACTGGGATGAATTCCCCCTCAATCAGAAAATGCATGCCTGTGCCGAGGCTTTGGCCCATCTCTATCACCTGGTGGTCAGGGGGCAATTGATTATGAGCGAGGAAGAGGGCGTGCTTTATTTCCAGGCCGCACCTGATGGCGGCGTGATTCAACAAGCTGGGGAATAGCCATAGTGATGCGGGCAGTCCGGTCATGCCCGGCACGACCTACAATCCAGCCGAGGTAATTCATTATCAAATGGAAAAGGGGTAATAGCATGCAGGCAGTTCAGATCACACCGGACGTATATTGGGCAGGGGTACAGGATCCCCATTTAAAGGTCTTTGATATTATTATGACCACCGAACAGGGGACCACCTACAATGCTTACCTGGTTAAAGGCAGCCAAAAAACCGCTCTGATCGAAACCGTAAAAGAGAAGTTCTTCGACGAGTATATAAACAATCTGGCCGGAATCATCGACCTCTCTCAAATAGATTACCTGGTAATGAACCACACTGAACCGGACCATGCCGGCGCGGTGGAAAAACTGCTCAAGAAAATCCCCGGACTCACTGTATTGGGTAGTTCCACCGCGCTCCGCTTCCTTAAAGAGATTGCCAACAGCAAAATGAAGTCCCGCGAGGTGCAGCACCTGGAGGAACTGGACTTGGGGGGCAAGACGCTGCAGTTCATTTCCGCTCCATTCCTGCACTGGCCGGACTCCATGTATACCTACCTTAAAGAAGACAAGATACTGTTCTCCTGCGATTCCTTTGGCAGTCATTACGCCGACCCCGGAGTTTTTAATGACAAAATTGACAGGGATATCATCCCCGCCTATAAATATTACTTCGATATGATCATCGGCCCGTTTAAGCCCTATGTGTTGGAAGCCCTGGATAAGATTAAGGATCTGCCCCTGGAGGTGATAGCCCCCGGACACGGTCCCATCATCCGCACCGACATCCCTTATTATATCGACCTCTACCGGAGCTGGGCTCAACCCCCCGCGCCTGCGGAGGACCCGCGCCCCAAAATAGTATTGTGCTGCGTTACCGCCTACGGTTATACCCGGTTGATAGCCGATTCGATAGTGGAAGGGCTGCAGATGGCGGCCGATTTAAATATCAAACAATTCGATCTCACCGAGGTAAGCCGCGACGAGGTACTGGCAGAGATCGACGGCGCTGACGGCTTGTTGATAGGCTCTCCCACCCTGGTTGGAGACACCCTGCCGCCGGTGTGGGATTTGATAACCCACCTTTCTCCCGTCACCCATCACCATCTGGTAGGAGGCGCCTTCGGGTCCTTTGGCTGGAGCGGGGAAGCCGTGGTCAATATCGAAGCCCGGCTGCGCAGCTTACGCATGGACGTGCTCCCTGGTCTGCGCATCAATTTTAAGCCTTCAGAGCGCAATCTGGAAGACGCTTTTCAGTTCGGTATGGATTTCGCCAAAATGGTCTTGGAAAAAAAACAGCCCAAATCTAAGAAAAAATGGCGCTGCCTGATTTGCGGCCACATTGTTGAAGGCGAGGAGCCGCCCGGAGTATGCCCGGCCTGCGGTGTCAGCAGGAGCAACTTTGTGGCCTTGAAGATGGAGGACGAGTTCATCAGCGACAGTGATGAAAAATTCCTTATTTTAGGAGGCGGAATCGCCGGATTATCAGCTGCCGGGGCGTTGAGAAAACGCAATCGCAGCGCGGCTATAACCATTTTGACTGATGAGGCGGTACGGCCATACTATCGGCCTGCCCTGGCTGAGTTGCTTACCGGGGAAATGGATGACAGCCGTTTCTTCATCTATGAGCAGAAGTGGTTTGAGGACAATCAAGTTGAGGTCAGGACTTCAGCAGCAGTTACCGCTCTAAATACGGCTGAGCGAACTGTAACCCTGGCTGACGGAGACGTTCTGGTCTATGACAAATTAATCATTGCCAGCGGCGCCAGCAGCAATTTGCCGTCAATACCAGGAACAGGGCTCCCCGGGGTATTTACCCTGCGCAACCTGGCCAACGCCCGGGCTCTTAAGGCTGCGCTCACTTCCAGCCGCCGGGTGGCGATAATCGGCGGCGATCTGTTGGGGCTGGAAGTAGCCTCCGGTATATCCGCAGCGGGCCTTGCCATTACCATTGTGGAACCTTCCCCGCGGCTGCTGCCTGATTATTTGGATGAAGATGCCGCGCAGCGCCTGGCAGACCTGGTCAAGGGCAAAGGCATAGACCTGTTTCTAGGGGCTGAGGTGGATTACCTGCAAGGAGACACCGTAGTAACCGGGGTGAAGCTTAAAGATGGTCAAGATATTTCGGCCGATGTGGTGATTATGTGTCAGGGAGTCAGCCCCAGGCTGGATGTGGCGCAGGCCGCGGGGATTGACTGCGGCCGTGGCGTCATCGTGGACAATGCCATGCGCACCAGCGCCTCCAACGTATATGCCGCCGGTGATGCGGCCCAATGCGGCCAAGAACTGAATGGCGGCTGGGCGGTAGCCCTGGAGACCGGCCGGGTGGCCGGGGCCAATGCCGCCGGGGATTGGATTGAATACGTGCCGCCGGTATTGTCTACTCTGCTCAAAGCCTTCGATATGGAGATATTCTCAGTAGGAGAGGTAAACTGGCCGGAAGACCGGTGCCGGGTGGTTGAGGTGCGCGACCAGGCGGAGAATTTCTACAAAAAGAGCTTTATAAAAGACGGGGTCGTGGTGGGGATAATCATCATGGCTCCCCAAGTGGACAGCAGTGAGGCCTTAAGAACCCTGGGCCGGGATGAGAGCGGTCAGCGCCGTTCCAACCGCTGGCGCTGCCGGGTATGCGGGTATGTGCACGAAGGCCCTGAACCGCCGGATGAGTGCCCGGCCTGCGGAGCCAGCAGAGATATGTTTGATCCCGTCTAAAAAGCCTTAGCATATCCATCATCGCGCTGTTCGGGAGGGGACTCATAACCAGGTATTGTGCTAATTTTGCACACTGCCGGTAAGTATGTTATACTCTTGTGGTAATATTGTTTTTTCAACTGCTTATATTAATATAATGCGATATGAGCTTACAGAGCGGGAAACTCAATTTATTATGAGTAGTCCGCTCTTTTTATATTAATACCGTGATCAGTTTTCATGGCGTTGCAGCTGCAGCTGAATCAACAACTGCTTCCGTGGCGGGTCGGTTGCCTGCCGCGGAACACATTAAATAAGCGGCTTTGGCCACATAAAGGAGAAAGATTTTGAATTTCGAACAACTGAACATCATTACCCCGATTTTAAAGGCTTTAAAGAGTGAGGGCTACAGCGCTCCTACTCCCATACAGGAACAGGCCATACCGGTTATCTTGGAGGGAAGAGACGTGGTCGGCTGCGCGCAGACCGGCACCGGCAAGACCGCAGCCTTCTCGGTACCCATATTGCAGACCATTTACAAAGGCAGGAGCAATCTCAGACAGGTAAGGGCAATAAAAGCCCTGATATTAACCCCTACCCGTGAACTGGCAGTGCAGATCGGAGAATGCCTGGCCGCTTATGGAAGGCATACCGGACTGAAGCATGCGGTCGTCTTCGGCGGGGTGTCACAGGTGCCGCAGACTAACTTGTTGCGGGCGGGGGTGGATATCCTGGTGGCAACTCCGGGCCGTCTGCTGGATCTCATGAACCAGAAATACATCCGTTTAGATGGGGTGGAAATATTCGTGCTGGATGAGGCTGATCGTATGTTGGATATGGGGTTTGCCCACGACATGAAAAAGATTATCGCCAGGCTGCCGGTCAAACGGCAGACCCTGTTGTTTTCCGCTACCATGCCCTCGGAAATCAGTGACTTGGCTGATGAAATTTTGACAGACCCGGCGCGGGTGGCGGTGACCCCGGTTTCTTCAACAGTTGAGGTTATCGAACAGTCGGTCTATTTCGTAGAGCAAAGAGACAAGACCGCCGCATTGATCAAGTTGCTCAATGATGGCGAAGTCGATTCAGCCCTGGTGTTTACCCGCACCAAACATGGCGCTGATAAGGTTGCCAAGGCCCTGGTGATTGCGGGCATACCGGCCCAGGCTATCCACGGCAACAAATCTCAGCAGGCCCGACAGTCGGCCTTGAATAGTTTTAAAGCCCGGCACACCCAGGTCTTGATAGCTACTGATATTGCGTCTAGGGGCATCGACGTGCCGGAATTATCTCTGGTAGTAAACTTCGACCTGCCTAATGTGCCTGAGACGTATGTGCACCGCATCGGCAGAACCGGCCGGGCCGGATTAGGGGGCATGGCGGTATCGTTCTGCGACCGTGAGGAGAGGAAATATCTTCGCGATATCCAGGCCTTGATCCGCCAAAAAATTTCTGTTGCCCGCGATCTGCCTTATGAGCTTACCGCAGCTGCCAGGTAGTGACTGATGCGGTTGAGTGGCGGGCCGGCGGATGATCCGCGCTGGGAATATATGAGCTGTTTCTCCGCCATTGGGGCTGAGAAACGGCTATTAAATCCAGAACAATCATAATAATATTGTTAATGCGATTCGCTCCTTAAAATTGACAAAAGGGAGAACTTAACAGGGAAGAAAGGCCGGTGACAGGAGCAAAAGCCGTGGCCAATTCCGGTTCTCCTTTCAATAGCGCCGAAAAATCAAGGCCCTTAAACACACCGCACAAGCGGAGTTTTAAGGGCCTTTTGCTGGTGATTTAAACTATTCCACTACCGGCAGACTGGCGAATCCCCGCTCCAGATCCTCATCGGTGGGGATGTAATCAGACATGGTTCCATCCAGATACTGCGAGTAAGCGTGCATATCGAAGTAGCCGGTGCCGGTCAGGCCGAACAAGATGGTCTTGGCTTCGCCCGCTTCCTTGCATTTCAGGGCTTCTTGCACCGCGCCATAGATAGCGTGCGCCGATTCAGGGGCAGGCAGGATCTGCTCCCGCTTGCAGAACAGGGTGGCGGCATCAAACACCCGGGTCTGTTCGGCGGAAATGGCTTCCATGTAGCCGTCATGGTACAGCTTGGAGAGGATGGGCGACATGCCATGGTAGCGCAGTCCTCCGGCGTGGTTGGGCGAGGGGATGAACTGGCTGCCCAGGGTGTACATCTTGGCTAACGGGGTGATCTTGCCGGTGTCACAGAAGTCATAAGCGTAGCGGCCTCGGGTTAAAGAGGGGCAGGAGGCCGGTTCTACCGCGATGAATCTGGAATTGCTCTTGCCACTCAGTTTATCCTGCATGAAAGCCGCCATTAAGCCACCCAGATTAGAACCGCCGCCGGCGCAGCCCACGATGATGTCGGGGTATTCACCGATTTTTTCCATGGCAAGTTTGCTTTCCAGGCCGATAATTGATTGGTGCAGCAACACCTGGTTTAGAACCGAACCTAGCGCATAGCGGCAATTCTCATCTCCCAGCGACTTTTCTATTGCTTCCGAGATAGCGCAGCCCAGGCTGCCGCCGGTGGTGGGGTCTTTGGCCAGAATGGCCCGGCCCACCTCGGTAGTGTCAGAGGGGCTGGGTATTATCTTGGCCCCGTAGGTTTCCATGACCGCCTTGCGGAAAGGCTTTTGCTCAAAAGAAACCTTTACCATGAACACGGTCAGGTCCAGGCCATAAAAAGCGCAGGCCTGGGCTAAAGCGGTGCCCCACTGACCGGCCCCGGTTTCGGTGGTCAGCGAGGTCAGACCCTCCTCTTGGGCGTAATAAGCCATGGCAGCGGCAGCGTTTAGCTTATGGCTGCCGGAAGTATTGTTGCCTTCAAATTTATAATAGATTTTAGCCGGGGTATCCAGAGCCTTCTCCAATTCATAGGCGCGGATTATCGGAGAGGGCCTGAACATGCGGTAGAATTCCAGAACCTGCTCGGGTATGTCCACATAGCGGGTGGTATTGTCCATCTCTTGCTTGCACAGCTCTTTGGCGAATATCGGGTAAAGATCTTCCGCGGTTATTGGCTGAAGGGTCCCGGGATTCAATAAAGGATCATGCTGTTCTTTCATATCTGCGCGGATATTATACCACTGTTTAGGTATTTCCTCTTCAGTGAGATAGGTTTTGTACGGAACTTTAGCCATTTTGTTTTCCTCCTTATTATTATTGGGCTTTCGCCACTCTTCACCGGCGCTTGAATATAATCTGCGCAGATACCGAATAAAAAAGCTCATGTCCCGGTAAGGGACATGAGCTTTAACTCATGCGGTACCACCCAAATTGGTCCAATGACCCACTCATTCCACGCACCAGCATGCGCGCTCCCTTGATAACGGGCGGAGTTCCCGTTGGCCACTACTCTATGTCAATTTCGCAGCCACCCTCGTCAGTCCATTCAACCCGCCTGTCACTGCTGCAATTCCACCACCTGCAACTCTCTTCAAGCTAAGCTTCGGGCCTACTTCTCTGACTCATCGGTATTAACTGGATTGTACAGGTAACGAACTGAATTTGTCAAGCCGGAAGCCATGATTTTTATAATCCGCCCCACAAACGGGCAAACCAAATAGAAACTACTATCCCCCCCAAACGCATACATTAACATCGGCCGGGATAAACCATGGCAATTCGGGCAAGTATCCTATAATATCAATACAAAAGGAAATTGCACAAAAATGAAACATAAACTTAA
>DHGD01000068.1:9277-22730 GCA_002402575.1 Syntrophomonas sp. UBA4807 | reverse complement strand
GAGCAAATACCTGATGAGCCGCTTCCGGTGGAATACCTGGTTTACTTTTCAGCCGGCAGCGGGGGCAGTATCAGCGCCACCGCCGACGGTCAGTTCATCAGCAGCGGAGCCTCCGTGGCGGCCGGGAGCGAACTGGTCTTCACTGCCGCACCCGATTCCGGAAAAACCGTTCTTGCATGGAGCGGTACCAGCAATGGCACCCTTTCCGCCAATAAATTAATCTTTACCATCAGCAGCCTGAGCGGAACTGAAAATGTTCAGGTTATATTTAAAAATACTTCCGGCGGAGGCGGCGGAGGCGGAGGAGGAGGAGGCCTGCTGCCCACCCCGTCAGGAACTCTGGTAAGCGGCGGGGGCGGCACCATCCGTGCGAATGGCGTTACTCTTACCTTCCCCGCCGGAGCGGTGGAAGACGATATCCGGGTACGGGTGCGGGAGGTCAGCCAGAGCGCCGGACTGTCCCTGCCGGAAAACAGCCAGCTTATAAGCAAAGTGGTGGACATCGTCAAAGATGCCTCTGGCAATTTCTCCCGGCCGGTGACCATCACCCTGTCTTTCGACACCTCCCAGACCGACCCGGAAAAATTCGATATCCGCATTTGCTATTATGATGAAGAAAGCTGCCAATGGGTGCCCCTGGACAACATTCAGGTGAACCTGGCCAGCGGAAAGGTGAGCGGAGACGTAAGCCATTTTACCAAATTTGCGGTACTGGCCGTTCCCAAAACCGTTCAGCCGGCGACACCGGCGCAGCCGTCCCTTTCCATACCGGCTGATCTGACCGGCCACTGGGCCAAGGACAGCGTGATGAAACTGATGGAAGCCGGCATCGTATCCGGTTACCAGGACGGAAGCTTCCGGCCTGACCGGACGATAAGCCGGGCCGAATTCACCGTCATGCTGGTCAAAGCCCTGAAGCTGGAAAGCGGCGGCGAAGTATTTGCCGATACCGCTTCCCACTGGGCTAAGGACAGCATAGCCACAGCCGCCGCTCACGGCATCATCAACGGTTATGACGAAAACAGCTTCGGCCCCGATGATCCGGTGACGCGGGAGCAGGCCGCCTTGATCATAACCCGGGCCGCCCGGGCGGAAAGCAGCGACGGCAAAGTGAGCTTTACCGACAGCGCGCAGATCTCTCCCTGGGCCCAATCCGGCGTGGCGGCCGCGGTAAGCGGCGGGTTTTTCACCGGCTATCCCGACGGCAGCTTCCGGCCTCAAAACAACATGACCCGGGCCGAGGCAGCGGTGCTCATCGTCAAATTCCTGTAATCTTGAAAAAATAGCGGGGAAACAAGCCGAGAACGCAGACTGAAATGAAAAAGGCAGCGGGGGCGTAAGCCTCTGCTGTCTTTGTGTTTGACCAGCATGTCAGCTGAGGCGAGGGGTTGAAAGAAACCCTATCACCTAACCAGCGGCCGTTAGTACGGTTCTGTGAAAGGGATGATGCTGCAGCAAGCTACTGCAGCATCATCCTACTCGATTTCAAGCGGGGAAGTTATGGACCCGCAATACTTTCCCCCGCCTCCAGGAGTAATCGCCGCAACGAAACGCTTGTGGCAGCGAATCGAAAATACTGCGGCGCAGAGAGGATAACAGGCCGCTATCCGCGCAGCGGGATTCTTACTGACATACTGACGCCAATACTTGACAGTTGGCGCCAGTTGACGGATAAAATTGCGGATTACGGATAATCAAGGCGCCTAAGCATGCTAAACCGCCACAGCCCAACATATTTAAACCAGCTGGCCGTAACCGAATAAGGCCTTCTGAAATAAAACAATGCTGATGCGGCCGGATTCAATCAAGTCTTCTTGGCTGTTCTGCAATCATGTCGAAACAAAGCTGGCGGCTTCGATATAGGACAAAAATCAGGACCTGCAAAGTTTCTATCGCCGAAATAACCCAAGCTCGACAATCCCTGTACCAGGCTTTAGAATCGTAAGAATCATGAAAAACCAGGAAGATAGTCCTGGTTAACTATGCGCCCATAGTAAGATTTTTTGTTGAAAATTTGCGCTAGCAGGCAGCCCTAAAGCAACAAAAACCCTTTAATACTGCGCCGTTTCTAGTTTTACCCTATTAACCCGACACAAACTGCTGATTGTTCCAATATTCACAAAGAAGGGGAACGATTTTTCAACCTAGAATAGAAAAGTGGTATGAAGTGGTCTAAAGTGGTTTAGTATCCCATCCGATAACAAACTTAGGGGCGAACAGGATGTTTTTGGGGCAGTACCAGCATTCACTGGATAGTAAAGGCAGAATAACCATCCCCGCCAAGTTCAGAGACGAACTCGGCGAAGCCTTTGTATGTACCCAAGGGTTGGACAACTGTATATTCATCTATTCTATGGATGAATGGCAGCGCCTGGCTAACAAGCTGCGCGAATTACCTTTCACCAGCGGGGACGTCCGCTCCTTTGAACGTTTTTTCTTTTCCGGTGCGGCAGAACTGGAGACTGATAAAAATGGCCGGACGGTATTGCCTGCCCACTTGCGGGAATATGCGGCTATAGATAAGGATTTCCTGATTGTCGGGGTAGGCAGCCGGGTTGAAATTTGGTCGGAGCAAAACTGGGCACGCTATAATCAGGCAACCGCCAGCACCGTGGCAAAAATTGCTGACGGCCTGGGCATATAGGAGTGACAAGCGTGCATATACCGGTTTTGCGGGATGAGGTCATTCATCACTGGCTGGGTGACCCACGAGGGTTTTATATCGATTGTACTTTAGGCGGTGGCGGACACCTGCGGCAATTACTGCCGCACCTGTCTGACGAAGCCAAAATATTGGCCATTGATAAAGATGGCGAGGTATTGCGCCAGACGGCCGCTACTCTATCCCATCCCAATTTGCGCCTGGTTAATGGAGATTTTAAGGATTTGGACCGCTTCCTCGCTCCTGGGGAAGAAGGGCAGGCTGAAGGAATTTTAATAGATCTGGGGGTTTCTTCATTTCAGATCGATGAGCCGCAGCGGGGGTTCAGTTATCACGAAGACGCTCTCCTGGACATGAGAATGAACCGGAACCAACCGGTGAAGGCTGCAGACCTGGTCAACCAGCTATCAGAGCAGGAGCTGAGCCGGATTATTTTTACTTACGGTGAGGAGAAATTTGCCCGACAGATAGCCAGGGCCATTTGCAAGTACCGGGAGAAACAAGCCATTGAGACAACTTTGCAGCTGACTGATATCATCAAACAGGCTGTTCCAGCTCGCTCCCGGCGGGATAAACACCCCGCCCGCAGGACCTTCCAGGCTCTGCGTATCGCGGTGAACCGGGAACTGGAGGCCTTGGAAGAATGCCTCCCCAAAGCAGTAGAGGCATTGAAGCCAGGAGGCAGATTATGTGTCATCAGCTTTCATTCGCTGGAAGACCGCATAGTTAAGAAATTTTTTGCGGAGCAGGCCAGGACCTGTATCTGCCCCCCGCGGCAGCCAGTATGTAATTGTTATTACCAGCCCAGCCTGGAAATTGTAACCAGGAAGGGCATAACACCGGGAGAGGCAGAATTGGAGGTCAACCCCCGGGCTCGCAGCGCCAAACTGCGGGTAGCCAGAAAGATAGTGGTTCTATCAAACAGGGAGGAAGAATAAGCATGGTACAGACGGGCTATCAATACGCAAACAATTGGGAAGCGCCAGCACCTCATCAGGAGCTGCCCCGGGTAAAAAGGGTCAAGAAGACCTACCGTAAAGTGTCAAAGGGGAAACTGCTGGTAAAGCTGGGCATGGCAGCTTTTGTGTATGGATTGGTTCTGGTATTCTTGTGCCTGAAAGCGTCTACCCTGGGTTATCAGATCGTGCAGTTGGAAAGCGATATACACCACCTGGAGTCATCCAATCAGCGTCTGCAGTATGAGATAGAGAAACAGGTCTCACTTGACTATGTGGAGCAATATGCCGTCACCAAGTTAGGCATGTATAAGCCGGAGCAAAATATCAAAGTGGCTAAGAACGACGCCTCCGGCAGTACCGCCGCAGTTTCCGCCCCGGTGACCGTAAGCGCAAACGGCGACAAAACCCTGCATAAGATCTATGCCAGTCTGGTTCAGCTCGCAGAGCACAGTCATTGATATATACTGATAAACGAGGTGCGTCAAAGTGCAAACTACCAGTCTGCTGGTCAGAAAGCGTATTGCCACGCTTTTTTTGCTATTTACGCTGGGATTTTTTTTCCTGGGGGGAAGAATGTTCTGGGTACAGTTTGTGCGTGGGGCGGAATTGTCTGAGAAAGCCGCTCAAAATCGCACCCGCGATGTTCCGGTGGAATCCAAACGGGGCATTATATACGATCGTAACGGCCACGACCTGGCTATCTCCATCAGCGCCGACTCCGTCTATGCCATTCCCGCCGAGGTGCTGGCCAGCAAAAGGGAGCAGGAAGTAGCTCAAAAACTGGCTCCTCTTTTGGGCATGGATGAAAACAAGCTGTATGAGCGCATCACCCGCCGTAGTTCCTACGAGTGGATCAAACGCCAGATAGAACCTGAAATCTCCCAACAAATCAGGGATTTGGACCTCCCCGGGATCGGACTCACCGAAGAAAGCCGCCGCTATTATCCCAAAGGCTCCCTGGCAGCGCACGTGCTGGGTATCTCCGGGGTGGATAACACCGGACTGGAGGGAATCGACTATTTTTACAACGATTTAGTGGGAGGAGAAAAAGGACGTATTGTGATTGAACATGACGCCGCCAACCGGCCCATTCCGGAGGCGACCCACCAATATGTCCCCCCGGTGGATGGCTCCAATCTCATTTTGACCATCGACGAAACCATTCAATATATTGCCGAACGCGAACTGGATAAGGTCTTTAAAGAGCGCCAGGCCAAAGCCGCTACGGTAATAGTAATGGACCCCAATACCGGCGAGATACTGGCCTTGGCCAACCGCCCCACTTTCGACCCAAATAGTTTTGGGGACTACCCTGCCAGCAACCGCCGCAATTGTGCCATCAGCAACGCCTATGAACCCGGCTCCACCATGAAAATCACCACTGCGGCCATGGCTTTGCAGGAAGCTATAGTCAATGAGAATACCCCTTTTTATTGTTCCGGTTCTATCAAAGTGGGCAAAGAAACTATCGGCTGCACCGACCACCGCGCCCATGGTCAGCAGACTTTCGCCCAAATTGTGGAAAACTCCTGCAACGTTTCCTTCGTGCAGGTGGGTCTGACTCTGGGCATGGAAAAGTATTATCATTATTTGAATGCCTTCGGTTTCGGACAGCCCAGCGGTATCGACCTGCCGGGAGAGGCTGCGGGCATACTGGTACCGCAGACCCGCGCTAAACAGATTGACCTGGCTACTATGTCCATGGGGCAGGCCAATGCCGTCACCCCCATTCAGCTTTGCAACGCGGTGGCGGCAGTAGCCAATGGGGGCAATTTGATGAAGCCTTATCTGGTCAAACAGGTGGTAGGGCCTAACGGACAGATAGTGCAGCAGAACCAGCCCGCCGTGGTGCGGCGGGTGATATCTGCAGAAACCGCTCAACGCCTTTCTATAATATTGGAGGGTGAAGTCATCAATGGCACCGGAAAAAACGCTTATATTGAAGGCTACCGTGCCGGGGGGAAAACCGGAACCGCCCAGAAAATAGCGCCGGGAGGAGGGTATTTGGCCAATGAGTATGTGGCCTCGTTTATCGGCTTCGCTCCGGCTCACAAACCGCGCTTGTTGTGCTTTGTGGCGGTTGATGCCCCGCAAGGATATCCTTATTATGGAGGCTGGGTGGCGGCGCCGGTATTCAAGAATATAATGCAGGACGCCCTCCGTTATCTGGAAGAACCCATGTATAAAGATAGCAATACACAGCAAATCCTACCACATGAGGAAATGACTGTGGTTCCGGATGTAGTCAATTTGCCCCTGGAAGAAGCCACTGCCGCCATCAGATCCCGGGGCCTGCAGGCCAAGGTAAACGGAAGCGGCAATGTAGTTTGGCAGCAGACTCCCCGGGCCGACACCAAGCTCAAACCCGGGCAGCAGGTTATAATAAGCCTGTCTGCAGTTGATAAAACCAATCATGGCGGGACGGTTACCGTTCCCGACCTGCAGGGCAAGTCCATGCGCGAGGTAGCGAAGATCTTGTCAGATCTGGGTCTGCATTTGATGCCGGAAGGATACGGTCTGGCCTACCAGCAGAGTCCTGAGCCCGGCAAAGTAATAACCGGCGAATCTACGGTCACAGTCAAATTTCAGCCGGTGGGCGAATGATATTACGATCGGTTATTTTGTAGTGAAACAACAGGATAGAGAGGGTTAACCATGAAACTGTTAGATCTTCTCAAAGGACTCGATATCACATTACTATCCGCTGGCAGCGATCCCGATATCATTCAGATTGCCTACGATTCCAGACAGGTTTCCCCGGGTTCGCTGTTTGTCGCTGTTCCGGGCCTCAAAACCGACGGACACTTGTATATTGCGGAGGCAATACAAGCCGGGGCCGCAGCGGTGGTGGCGCAGCAGGACGTAAAGGGCATCCCGCCGGGAATTGCGCTGGTCAAGGCGCCCGACAGCCGGGCTGTATTAGCCCAACTGGCGGCACGCTTTTATGGAGAGCCTAGCCGTGATGTGAAAGTGGTGGGCGTAACCGGGACCAATGGCAAGACCACCACTACTCATCTGATTAAGGCTATATATGAGGAAGCGGGCTGGCCTACCGCTATTATGGGAACTTTATACGCCCAGGCCGGGGATTATATGGCGGAAATGGGGCATACCACCCCGGAGGCACTGGAAATCGAATCTTTTATCGCTTTATGCCGGGATCAGGGGATCAAAGCCGTGGCGATGGAGGTTTCCTCCCATGCTCTCAGTCAGCACCGAGTGGACCGCATTCAATTTCATGCCGCGGTGTTTACCAATCTTACTCAGGATCATCTCGATTACCATGAGAATATGGAAAATTACCTCATGGCCAAATTGCAATTGTTTGGCCTGGTAGCGGACACGGCTGATAATTTCTGTGTTATTAATCACGATGACCCGCAGGCGGCCGAATTTGTCGCCAACTCCCCGGGCAGAGCTTATACTTATGGGGTGCAGGCCGGTGCACAGGTGCGGGCTGAGGATATAGAAATCAGCCTTAAAGGAACCCGCTTTAGAGTCAACTGCCAAGGCCGGAATTTCAAGGTGGAAATGCGCCTTATTGGTATGTTCAGTGTTTATAATGCCCTGGCGGCGATAGCGGTGGCCTTAGCCGAAGGCATTGCCCCGGAAACAATCATCCGTGGTTTGGCAAAAGTTGAGGGTATTCCGGGACGTTTCGAAAAAGTCTGCTCTTCTCATGATTTCTCAGTAGTGGTAGACTATGCCCATACCCCTGACGGCCTGGAAAACATACTGCAGACGGGGCGGGAACTTACTGAAAACCGGCTTATTACGGTTTTCGGCTGCGGTGGAGACCGCGACCGCGGCAAACGGCCTTTGATGGGAGAAATTGCCGCGCGGTACAGCGATTTCTGCGTGGTGACTTCCGACAATCCCCGCAGTGAGGAACCTGAGGACATCATAGCGGAAATCGTACCCGGATTGGAAAAAGTCCCGCATTCCCGCTATGCGATTATCGCTGATCGGTCGGAGGCCATCCGGCAGGCCATACACCTCGCCAGGCCCGGCGACCTGGTCATAATCGCCGGTAAAGGACACGAGACTTATCAACTAATTAAAGGACAGCGACTGGAATTCGATGACCGCAAGGTGGCGCAAAAGGTATTGAACGAACTGGCTAAAGCATAATTATTGGGCAGGAGACGTGATGATGGGAGCGATTTGGCAAAGTGGACTGGCTGCGGCGATAGCTTTTATGGTTACAGCAGTGATGGGGCCACTCATGATACCGCTATTGACCCGGCTTAAATTCGGCCAGAATATCCGCGAGGATGGCCCCAAGCGCCATATGGCCAAGGCGGGAACCCCCACCATGGGGGGAGTCATGATTATTACCGGGGTAATGGCGGCCACCTTTATGACGGCGGGTTCTGGACTGGAGGCCCTGACCGCAGTTCTGGTTATGATTGCTCTGGCGGCTATAGGCTTCTGGGATGATTATATCAAAGTGGTACTGAAACGATCGCTAGGCCTGCGCGCTCGGGAAAAGTTGGGACTGCAGCTCTTGATAGGGCTGCTCTTTGGCTTATTTTTGATTTATTTTTTCGACCGCGGCAGCACCATATTGATACCTTTTTCCGGCTACAGTATCGATCTCATGACAGTCGGCTATATACTTTTCATGATAGTGGTTTTGGTGGCATCATCAAATGCGGTGAATCTGACCGATGGCTTAGACGGCCTGGCAGCCGGGGTTACGGTTTGTGTTGCCGGGGCCTATGTTATTATCGCTTATCTTACCGGCCATCATGAGATTATGACCTTCGCCGGGGCTGTGGGCGGGGCTTGTCTGGGTTTTTTGATCTATAACCAATACCCCGCCAGGGTATTCATGGGGGATACCGGCTCTATGGCGTTAGGCGGGGCCGTGGCTGCAATGGCTGCCCTGACCCGGACCGAGCTGGCATTGATTTTGGTAGGCTTAGTATACGTAATTGAGACTCTAAGTGTAGCCCTGCAGGTGATATCATACCAGACCACCCGCAGGCGCCTGTTCCTGATGGCTCCGCTGCACCACCATTTCGAATTGAAGGGTTGGCCTGAACAGAAAGTAGTAAGGGTTTTCTGGCTTTGCGGCCTGGCCAGTGCGATTCTGGGCATAATCAGCCTCAAAGCCTTGTGGCAATAAGAATGGAGTGAAAAGAATTGGAACTGGTTGGTAAACGGGTTCTGGTGGTAGGGCTGGGTAAGAGCGGGCAAGCCGCCGCAGCCGCACTGGCACGCTCCGGCGCATCGGTTCAAGCCTGTGACCTGAAAGCAATGGAGGAATTTGATCATGATGCCGTCACCGTTCTGCAAAAACAGGGCGTCATAATACATACTGGAGGCTATCCTCAGGTCGGCGCCGAAAGCTATGATCTGCTAGTGGCCAGCCCGGGTATATCCTTGGAGATAGAGCCTTTTCAAGCGGCCCGAGCCCATAGTATACCTATTATTGGGGAGGTGGAACTGGCCTATCAGATAAAAAAGCCCCAGGTTGATATGCTGGCGGTAACCGGTACCAATGGCAAAACCACTACCACCGCCTTGTTGGAACACATTCTCAAGGCCGACGGCCGTAATGCGGCGGCCGGGGGTAATATTGGCATCCCCCTGACCACTTTGGCGGAGGAAATGGAACAGGGCATTATCGCGGTGGAGATGTCCAGCTTTCAATTGGAGACTATCCATGAGTTTAAGCCACGGGTTTCCGCTATGCTCAATATCACCCCCGATCATCTCGACCGGCACAAGACCATGCAAGCTTACCAGACCGCCAAAGCCCGTATCTTCGAAAATCAGAGCGGCCAAGATTACGCTCTTTTAAATTACGATGATGAGACCATTCGTGGTATGGCTGCGCAGTGCCCGGCTAAGGTATGGTTCTTTTCCCAAGTGCAGACGCTTGAAGAGGGAGTGTTTCTGGAGCAGGGAGGCATCGCAGTAAGAAACCGGGGCGTCACTTACCATATCTGCGGACAGAATGAGGTTTTGCTGCGGGGGCGCCATAACATGGAGAATATTCTCTGCGCCACCGGGGTGGCCTTCGCTTATGGGATTGCTGCAGAGGTTATCGGCTCGGCGTTGAAAACCTTCCCCGGGGTAAGACACCGCCTGGAAGTAGCCGCTGATATCGACGGTGTATTGTATATCAATGATTCCAAGGCGACCAACCCGGATTCAGTTATAAAGGCCTTAGATGCTATGGACCGACCTGTCATCCTCATAGCCGGGGGACGCAGCAAAGGCGGCAATTTTGATGATCTGGCCCAATTGATCGGGCGGAAGGTCAAGGCTCTGGTGCTTTTAGGGGAAGCTCGGGGGGAGCTCCGCCGGGCAGTCATGGATGCCGATTTCCAGAATATATATGAGGTAGAAACTCTGCAAGATGCGGTTGATACGGCCCGCAGGATGGCAATTGGCGGGGATGTGGTATTGCTTTCGCCGGCTTGCGCCAGTTGGGATATGTTCCTCAATTATGAACAGCGCGGAGATCTGTTCTGCAACCTGGTGAAGCTTAAGTAATACAGGGAGAGAACACAATGCGGGAGGCTGACATTTGAGATTAAGAAAAGGACCGCCCGACCTGATTCTTTTCATAACAGCGTTAACCTTGTTGGGAATCGGACTGATTATGGTGTTTAGCTCCAGTGCGGTCACTGCCAGTGTGCGTTATGGGGACGCTTATTATTTCTTCAAGCGCCAGATCATGTGGTCAGTGATTGGCATCTGCGCCCTGTTGATAACCATGAAAATTAATTACCAGAAACTGAGGGGTTTGGCCTTGCCCGCCATGGCTGTCGCCCTGCTCTGTCTGATCCTGGTAATAACGCCTTTGGGTATATCCGCCAAAGGCTCCAGCCGATGGTTGGGCATCGGCAGTTTTCGCTTGTTTGCCCCTTCGGAGCTGGCTAAACTGGCGACGGTAATGTTTTTAGCCCGCACTATGGAAGTCAACATCGATAAAATGAAGGACTTCGTAAAAGGAGTCTTGCCTTACCTGGGCATCATGGCAGTTATTGACGGGCTTATCATGCTGCAGCCTGACCTGGGCACCACCTTTGTGATATCCGCGACCATATTCTTTATGATGCTGGTGGCGGGGATGCGCTGGAGCCACCTGGGAGGAATAGCAGCCGCCGGTATGGCGGCGGTGTTTGCTGCTATCGTGGTGGCCCCCTATCGCCTGGAGCGGTTGATCGCCTTTACCAATCCCTGGAAATATGCCAGCGATGAAGGCTTTCAGACCATCCAATCCCTTTACGCCCTGGGTTCGGGAGGATTGTTCGGTATGGGGCTGGGGCGCAGCCGCCAAAAATTCTTTTATCTGCCGGAACAGCACACCGATTTTATTTTTGCCATATTGGGTGAAGAATTGGGATTTTTGGGTGCTATTCTGGTTATCTCGTTATTTTTACTGTTTGCCTGGCGGGGTTTTAAGATTGCTATCAATGCTCCTGACACCTTCGACAGCCTGTTGGCTGCCGGCCTGACCGTAATGATAACCTTTCAGGCCGCTGTCAATATTGGGGTAGTGTGCGGAGTACTGCCGGTAACTGGCATAACCCTGCCTTTTATCAGCCATGGGGGTTCATCACTATTGTTCACCATGATAGGGGTGGGTTTGCTGCTCAATATCTCCCGGTACAGTTCTAACCGATGAATATTCTCCACAGTGCATTGGGGGAGTGGAAGGAGGCAATCAACCAATGAAGATAATCATAAGCGGCGGAGGAACCGGGGGGCATATCTACCCGGCCTTATCTATCGCTGAAGGGGTGCGCGAGCGCATCCCTGATGCTCAGATCCTTTACGTGGGATCCAAACAGGGCATGGAAACTGAAATAGTACCCAGGCGGGGCTTTCCCTACGCGGAAATTGATATATCCGGTATCGACCGTTCTTCAATGCTCAAGGCTTCCAAATCACTGGTCAAATTCCCCAAGAGCTTTTTTCAAGGTTGGGATATAGTAAAAGGGTTCAAACCGGATGTGGTGGTGGGAACAGGCGGATATGCCTCATTCCCGGTGGTGCTGGCCAGCACCTTTTTTTCGTGCCGCAGTTACATACACGAACAGAACGCTCAGCCCGGTCTGGCCAACCGCAATTTGGCCGGCCGGGTGGATTGCGTGATGCTTACTTTTGAAGAAGCTGCTCGGTATCTGCAAGCCAAACGTATAGCAATTACCGGCTTGCCGGTTCGCAAGGCTATCACCACGGTAAAGCGGGACGAGGCCTATGGCAAATGGGGCTTTTCACCCCAGGTCTTTACTCTGGTGGTATTCGGCGGAAGCCAGGGCGCGGCCAGCATCAACCGGGCCATTTTGGGGTGGTTGGAGAGAGCCCGCGGTGAACGCGCCCAGATGATATGGATGACCGGGAATAAACAATTTGAAGACCTGTTCGAGCAAGTCCAGGCTCTCAAACTGGAGCAGAGTCAGATCAAACTGGTAATGAAGCCCTATCTGGACCACATTGAAGATGCCCTAGCGGTAGCCAACCTGGCCATATGCCGGGCCGGGGCCGGCACCCTGAGCGAACTGGCGGTTCTGGGTCTGCCCGNNCCCGCCATATTGGTGCCATATCCGTATGCCAGCGATAATCACCAGGAAAAGAATGCGCGGGCTTTGCTGGAAAAAAAGGCAGTGGCCATGATTATCGATGAGTTTTTGGATGGGGATACTCTTTATGATAAAATACAGGGGCTGCGGCATCAGCCTGAGCAGTTGCGGACCATGGCTGTCAATATGAAACGGGAGGCCAAACCACAGGCTTTGGATGATATTCTAAATGTCATACTGTCCTGAGAGGATTATTGTTTTTCAGAATCTGCGGGACAGGCATTAACGGGGTTAGCCCTTAGCGACATAATGTAACCACTATTAGCAATTACGCATACTATAAGTTGTAGATAGCTGGGAGTAATCAGGGAAGGAGATGAGGGAATGACCGCCTCGTCGGTACAATGGGTGCACATGGTGGGGATCGGAGGAGCCGGAATGAGCGGCATCGCCAAGGTCCTGGCTGAACAGGGGCTCAAGGTCAGCGGGTCAGATTTGCAGAGTACCGAGGTTACTTGTAAATTAGCTGAACAGGGCGTTGTGGTATATGCGGGGCATTCTTCCGAAAACCTTAAACCCGGAGTAGATCTGGTGGTAGCCTCCTCAGCCATTCCTCCAACCAACTGCGAACTGGCAGCTGCGCGGCAAGCCGGTATCCCCATACTCAAGAGAGGTCAGATGCTGGCCTATATAGTCAACAATATGCAGACCATTGCCGTGGCCGGCGCCCACGGCAAAACCACCACCACTTCAATGGTGTTCAAAGCCCTTAGCGGAGCCGGGCAGGACCCTACCTTTATTCTGGGCGGGGAATTGCAGGGCAGTCAGCTGGGAGCTCAATTGGGACAGAGCGCTTACGCAGTGGTGGAGGCTGATGAGAGCGATGGCTCCTTCCTGGAGCTTACTCCGTATATCGCGGTAATCACCAATGTCGAGGATGACCACCTGGATTTCTACGGTTCCAGGGAAAACATCCGTCAGGCCTTCAGGCACTATTTCGATCGCGTCAAAGCGGGTGGCTTCGCCCTGGTGTGCGGGGATGACCCCGAGGTGCAACAATTGCTGGACGATGAGATTGCCGCCCGCGTGGTCAGGTACGGAGCAGCGGAAAACAATGACTATTATTTTACCAACTGGGAATCCCGGAGGATGGGATCATATTGCCAAGTATATCATCAGGGTCGGCGCCTGGGCAGTCTGCAACTGTCAGTGCCGGGAAGGCATAATACCATAAACGCCATGGCAGCCGTGGCGGCAGTCTGTGAACTAGGCCTGCCCTATGAAGCGGC